>DASTGR010000066.1:0-12678 GCA_035718885.1 Pseudolabrys sp.
AACCCGGCTCAACGCGCCGTCGCATAACCTCACCCAGGACCTCTATGTCCAGGACGGGCTGAAGACCGGCCGCGTCATGGTCAAGGACGAGGACGTCTGTCTGCACTGCGGCCTTTGCGCCGAGCGGTGCCCGACCGGCGCTTGGGACATGCAAAAATTCTTCCTGGAAATGACTCACGCAGGCCCGTCATGCCGACCGCAGCGCCGCTCAGCCGCGTAAACGACTTCGTCATCCGCTTCGCCAACGTCAACGGCTCAGGTTCGGCGAGCGCCAACGAGATGTTCGCCCGCGCCGTGATGCGCATGGGCGTGCCGGTCTCGCCGCGCAACATCTTCCCGTCGAACATCCAGGGCCTGCCGACCTGGTACGAAGTGCGCGTCACCGAAGCCGGCCACATGGGCGCGCGCGGCGGCACCGACTTCATGGTGGCGATGAACCCGCAGACCTTCGATAAGGACATCGCCGGCATCGAGCCGGGCGGCTACCTGCTCTACGACTCGACCAAGCCCTACCCGAAGTCGAAATTCCGCGACGACATCACCGTCATCGGCGTGCCGCTGACGGCGATATGCAATCGCGAATACACCGATCCGCGTCAGCGCCAGCTGTTCAAGAACATCATCTATCTCGGCGTCATGAGCGCGCTGCTCGACATGGACGTGAAGGTGATCGAGCAACTCATCGGCGAGCAGTACAAGGGCAAGGATAAGCTGATCGAGCCGAACCTCAAGGCGCTGCACATCGGCCGCGATCACGCGATGCTCAATCTCGAATGCCCGATCGGGCTGAAGGTGCGCAAGGCCGACAAGGTCGGCGACCGTATCTTCGTCGAGGGCAATGCGGCGGCGGCGCTCGGCGCGGTCTACGGCGGCGCGACCGTCTGCGCCTGGTATCCGATCACGCCCTCCTCCTCGCTCGCCGACGCGTTCACGCGTCACTGCGCCAAGCTTCGCGTCGACCCCGCCACCGGCAAGGCCAAGTACGCCATCATCCAGGCCGAGGACGAACTCGCCTCGATCGGCATGGTCATCGGCGCCGCCTGGAACGGCGCCCGCTCGTTCACCGCCACGTCCGGTCCCGGCATCTCGCTGATGCAGGAGTTCATCGGGCTCGCCTACTTTGCCGAAATCCCTGCGGTGCTGTTCGACGTGCAGCGCGCCGGTCCCTCGACCGGCATGCCGACGCGCACGCAGCAATGCGACATCCTCTCTTGCGCCTATGCCTCGCACGGCGATACCAAGCACGTCCTGCTGTTCCCCGAGGACCCGACCGAGAGCTTCGAATTCGGGGCGCAAGCCTTCGACCTCGCCGACCGTCTGCAAACGCCGATCTTCGTCATGCTCGACCTCGACATCGGCATGAACCATCATCTGTGTCGCCCGTTCAAATGGGACGACGCCAAGGTCTACGACCGCGGCAAGGTGATGACCGCCGAGGAACTGGAGGCCGGCAGGGACTTCGGCCGCTATCTCGACGTCGACGGCGACGGCATCCCCTTCCGCACCTATCCGGGCACGCACCCGACCAAGGGCTCGTTCTTCACCCGCGGTACCTCGCGCGACCGCTACGCGAAATACACCGAGGAAGGCGCGCCCTATGTCGACAACATGCAGCGGCTCGTGCGCAAATTCGAGACGGCCAAGGATATCGTGCCGAAGCCGCTGATCGCCAATTCGTCGAAGCCGACCAAATACGGCGTCATCTATTACGGCTCGACCGCGCCGTCGATGGACGAAGCGATCCACATGATCGAGGCGCAGGGTCACGCGCTTGATCGCATGCGCGTCCGCGCGTTCCCATTCCACTCGTCGGTGAACTCGTTCGTCGCCGACCACGACTTCGTGTTCGTGGTCGAGCAGAACCGCGACGCGCAGCTGCGCTCGCTCATCGTCAACGAATGCGACATCGATCCGGTGCGCCTGGTGCCGGTGCTGCACTATGACGGCACGCCGATCACCGCGCGATTCATTGCCAAGTCGATCGGCGAACACCTCGAGAAGCTCAAGGTGAAGCCGACGAAGGTGACGTCTTGAAAGCCTCGGCTTTCAGGACGTCATACGCGGGCTTGACCCGCGTATCCCGGCGTGTCGGGCACTCTACCTTCCTATGCGAGATGGCCGGGACAAGCCCGGCCATGACGGGAAAAATAAAATGACCTACATCGCCAAGCCGAAATTTCACCACCCTGACCTGCCGAAAAACGACCTCGGCTACACCCACCGCGACTATGAAGGCGCGGTGTCGACGCTGTGCGCCGGCTGCGGCCACGACTCGATCACGGCGGCAATCATCCAGTCCTGCTTCGAACTCGCCATCGAGCCGCACCGCGTCGCCAAGATTTCCGGCATCGGCTGCTCGTCGAAGACGCCGACCTACTTTCTCGGCAACTCGCACGGCTTCAACTCGGTGCACGGCCGCATGCCGTCGGTCCTGACCGGCGCCAACCTCGCCAACCGCGACCTGATCTATCTCGGCGTCTCGGGCGACGGCGACTCGGCCTCGATCGGCCTCGGCCAGTTCGCGCACTGCCTGCGCCGCGGCGTCAACATGGTCTACATCGTCGAGAACAACGGCGTGTACGGTCTGACCAAGGGCCAGTTCTCGGCCACCGCCGACCGCGGCTCGAAATCGAAGCGCGGCGTCATCAATACCGACAACTCGATCGACATGGTGGCGATGGCCTTGCAGCTCGGCGCCACCTTCGTCGCCCGCTCCTTCTCCGGCGACAAGCAGCAGCTCGTGCCGATCATCAAGGCGGCGATCGCGCACAAGGGCGCGGCCTTCATCGACGTGATCTCGCCGTGCATCGCCTTCAACAACCATGCCGGCTCGACCAAGAGCTTCGATTTTGTGCGCGAGCACAACGAGGCGGTGAACCGGCTCGACTTCATCTCCTCGCGCATGCCGATCGAGGTGAAGCAGGAGCCGGGCACGGTCGAGCTCGTCGAGCAGCACGACGGCTCGAAGATCGCCTTGAGGAAGCTCGCCGCCGACTACGACCTGCACGACCGCACCGCAGCGCTGGGGTTCCTCCAGCACCATGCGGCGAAAGGGCAGATCGTCACCGGCCTCCTCTATGTGGATGAGGAGTCCGAGGACCTTCACGCGCATCTGCGCACGGTCGACGCTCCGCTCAACGCGCTCAACGCGCCGGAGCTGTGCCCCGGTCAGTCGGCGCTGGACAAGATCAACGCCAGTTTGCGGTAGACGGCCGCCTGTCCTATCCCACGGTCATTGCCGGACTTGACCCGGCAATCCATGATGAATCTCCCCGAGGTAAGACGTCGTTCTGGCCCGTTGAGAGTCATCATGGATGCCCGGGTCAGGCCCGGGCATGACGCCGAAGATGTGGCGCATCGATGCCAGCGAAAAGGGATCAGCATGAACCTCCGCCCGCTCGGCCGCTCCGGTATCGCCATCGCGCCGCTCGTGCTCGGCGGCAATGTATTCGGCTGGACCGTCGACCAGCAGATTTCCTCGTCGATCCTCGACGCTTTCGTCGATGCCGGCTTCAACGCCATCGACACCGCCGACAGCTATTCGCGCTGGGCGCCGGGCCATGTCGGAGGTGAATCCGAGATCATCATCGGCCGCTGGCTCAAGAGCAGCCGCAAGCGGGATAAGGTCGTGATTGCGACGAAGGTCGGCTCCGACATGGGCGAAGGCATCTGCGTGCGAAAGGACTACATCCTGCGCGCGGCAGAAGCTTCGCTGCGGCGGCTCGGCGTCGAGACGATCGATCTCTATCAGACGCATTTCGACGATGAGGCGACACCGGTCGAGGAGACGCTGGAGGCTTACGCGAAGCTGATTGGCGATGGCAAGGTGCGCGCCATCGGCGCATCCAACATGAAGCCGGTGCGGCTGAAGGCCTCGCTCGACGCGGCGAAGACGCGCGGCCTGCCGCGTTATGAGAGCGTTCAGCCGCTCTACAACATCTACGACCGCACGGGCGTAGAGACCGATCTGGCGCCGATCCTGCGCGAGCAAAGTCTCGGCCTTATCCCCTATTACGGCCTCGCTGCCGGCTTCCTGACCGGCAAGTACCGCTCGGCCGCGGACGCCGAGAAAAACCCGGCGCGCGGCGGCAAGGTGAAGAATTATCTGACCGAGCGCGGCTTTGCGGTTCTCAAGGCGCTCGATGCGGTCGCGGCGCGGCACAATGCGACGCCGGCGCAGGTGGCGCTCGCATGGCTCATCGCGCAGCCGATCGTCACCGCGCCGATCGCCAGCGCAACCAGCCTCGCCCAGCTCACCGAGATCATGCAGGCGCCGCGGCTGAAGCTCGCGGCGGACGACCTGAAGACTCTCGATATTCCAGGCTGATCAGGCCGCGCGAACGGCCGGGTGCTCGAAGGGCAGCTCGCCCGAGACGATACGATTACGGCCGCCGTTCTTGGCGGCATAGAGCAACTCGTCGGCGAGCGTCAGCAGCCCCGTCTCGTCGCCGACAAAGGCGTCTGCCGTGGCGACGCCCACGCTCAAGGTGACGCGGCCGCCGTCCGGCGAGGTCGGATGCGCAAGCCCCGCGCGGTCCATGGCCGCGGCGATTCGGCGCGCGAACTTGGAGGCGCCGCGCTGGTCCATCCCCGGCAACAGGCAGACGAATTCCTCACCGCCATAACGCGCCACCAGCGCCTCCGGCACGGCGGCGCAGTCAACCAGGACACGGGCAATACGGCGCAGGCAGGCGTCGCCCTTCTGGTGACCGAAGCGGTCGTTGTAGGCCTTGAAATGGTCGACGTCGATCATGAGGAGCGAGAGCGGCCGGCCGGCGCGAGCACAGCGGCGCCACTCGCGCGCGATCGCCTCGTCGAAGGAGCGGCGGTTGGCGATGCCGGTGAGCGCGTCGGTCGCCAGGAGCTGCTGCATGACGTATTTCTGCGCGTACTGCATGCGCTGACCGCGCTGGAGAGCGTTGGCCGCCGCGAACCCGAGCCCGTTCGCGAGCGCGATCCAGAGCAGACCGAAATAGATCTGCTCGGCGCTCAATGGTCCGCCGTAGAGCGTCAGCCACCAGGTCACGGACGCGGCCGAGTAGAAGCTTGCGAAGACGCACGCCACGATCAGACGCACTGGCAGATAAAGATAGATGACGAACAGCGAGGTAACGATCAGCGGCAGCCAATTGTCCGCGATGATGGGCTGCACCGTCATGATCGTGAATCTGACCAGCACGACGACGACGCCGCACGCGAGCAGCGAAGCTTCCAGCGCGTGGGGCGATCTGGCCCGCAGGATGAGCACGGCGCCGGCGGCTGCAGTCGCGACCGGCATCAGCGGCGGCACCAGCGCGAACAGCGCGCCGTGGCCGGCGAGGAAAGCGATATAGCGGCCGATGCAGATCAGGCCGCCCGCGGCGGCGATGAATCCGAGCAGCACCAGGACGCGGCGGCGATCGTCGCTGAAGCGGCTGTCCAGAAAGGACTGCTCGACGAGCGGATCGACGAGGCGCGCCGTCCAGCGCGTCACCGCGACCGGCTTCACCTCGAGCTGGGTCTCATCGAAATTGCCAGGCAGTGCGCCCGTCAGCGTGTTCATCAACGTCCGCCCGCGTCCCCTTGCGGACCGGTATAATGTGCAGCAGTTGACAAACCCCTAGCGGGCTGTGGCGCCGGATTCAGCGTTCGCTAACCATGATGCGGCGCCCGCGAAGTCGCACAGCTCGTGACGCGTTATCTCATCCACGGTTTCTCGATGAGCGCTTGGCGCACAGCCTCGGCCATGCCCGGCGGCGGGCCCTCCATCTTCATAGCGACGGCCTTGCCGGTCTCGAGCACGCTCTTGATGCTCGACAGGATCTTCGGCCAGCCGATGCGGCCACCCTCAAGGATCGCGTCCGGAACGTCCCAGGAGTGCGACTCGATCATTGTGAGCTTCACGGCCTCGCCCGAGACCTCTATGTCGTAACTGACGAGGCACTCCGGCAAATCGCCGTAGCCGGGCAGGCCTTCAACACGCCAGGTGGACGCGAAGCGTCGCGGCGGTTGCCAGTCGACCACTTCACCCTCGACATGGACCTTGCCGTCCGGCGTCTTGAGCCGAAAGACGCCGCCGACTTGCGGCTCGACCTCGACGACGAAGCCGAAGAAGTATTGCCTCGTGAACGCTGGATCGGTCAGCGCCTGCCAGACCTCCTCCGGCGTCGCAGCGATATAGATAACGTACACCGTCCGTGGCTTGAACTGCGAAACCGCGGTCATGCCTGCGTCGCGCGCCTGCGCTCCTCCTCGCCCCAGGTCGCCGCGAGGCCGCGTCCGGTCTCGAGGAAGCTCTTGAGGCTTGACAGAACCGCCGGCCAGCCCTTCGAGATCATCTCGAACATGCGGCTGCCTTCGTCGAAATCGTCATGCGTCACGGTCAGGCGCGTCTGATCTTTCAGCGGCTCGAGCAGGAAGGTGACGCGCGAGGGCCGCTCGTCCGGCAGGTCCTTGTAGAGCGACTTCCAGCCGTAGACGAGCTTGCGCGGCGGCTCGCTTTCGATGATCGGATCGTCGTGCACCTGTTTGCCGGCCGGATCGATCGCGGTCATGCGCGCGCCGGGCCTGCCGTCGGCGGTCACGCGGTAGCCTAACCAGAACTTCGCGCTGAGTTCGGGTTTCGTCAGCGCCTCCCAGACGCGCTCCGGCGGCGCGGCGATGTAAGTGACATAGACGAAGACGGGCTTGGTCATTTGCTACTCCTTGAACGCCACGTCGCCGGTCTCGAGCAACGACTTGAGATTGGAAATGACCTTCGGCCAACCGCCCGATACCGCCTCGATGAACTTGCCGCCCTCGCCCTCGAGCGCGTGTTCGATCATGAGCTTCACCGCTTTGCCACCCCTGCCCGGGTAGTATTCGGCCTCCTCGACCAACATCGTGCAGCGTGAATAACCTTCCGCTTTCAGCTCCGGCCGGAATTCGTTGCGCCAGCGGATGACGAGCCGGCGCGGCGGCGTGGCCTCGAGGATCTCTCCGGTGTCGGCGACGCGGCCGTCTTCAAAGCTGAGCGACCAGGTCGAGCCTGCTTTGAAGTCGCAGGCGACGTCCATACCGAACCAGAACTTCCGCACCATCTGCGGATCGGTCAAGGCCGCCCAGACTTTTTCCGGGGTCGAACGGATATAGGTGACGTAGACAAATTGCGGCTTGGCCATCACGCCTCTCCTGCTTCCAGGTTCTTTTTCAATTCGCTCAGCGCCTGCAAGCCTGAGCGTTCGAACTTCGAGATCCAACGCTCGCCGATGTCGTGGATTGGCACCGGGTTCAAATAGTGCAGCTTCTCGCGGCCGCGCTTGATCGTCGCGATCAGGTTCGCCTCCTCCAGGATCGCCAGATGCTTGCTGACCGCCTGCCGCGTCATCGACACGCCAGATTTGGCGAGCCGCGCGCAAAGCTCGCCAAGCGTCTGACCGTTCTCGGCGCGCAGCCGGTCGAGCAGCTCGCGGCGGCTGCCGTCGGCGAGCGCCCTGAACACCGCATCCATGGCGTCGGTCTTCATGGACTCTTATATGCAACCGTTTGGTTGCCTGTCAAGACACCGCGGGGCGTGGAACCGGGTTCCAAGGCACCGCGTTCAGGGTCGCATGGGGCAATCCGCAAAGCGCGCGAAGAAGCCGGCGAGCACCGCCAAGCCGAGCGGTTCACGCGGCATCAGCGAGCACGAGGTCGAGGACGTCGAGGAGATGTCGACGCCGCGTACGCCCGTGATCTACGAGGTCGTGCGGCGGCTCGGCGACGAGGAGATGGAACGCCCTTTCGTCTCGCTCTGGTGGTCGGGGCTCGCCGCGGGCCTGTCGATCAGCTTCTCGCTGCTGACGCAGGGCATCCTGCGCGAGCACCTGCCCGATGCGCCGTGGCGCATTCTCATCGCCGCCTTCGGCTACAGCGTGGGCTTCCTGATCGTCATACTCGGCCGGCAGCAGCTCTTTACCGAAAGTACGATCACCGCCGTGCTTCCGATCCTGAAGGAGCTGACGCCCGGCAATGTCTGGCGCATGGCCCGATTGTGGGCGATCGTGCTCGTCGCCAATCTCGCCGGCACATTGTTCGCCGCGCTGTTCTGCACGTTCTTTCCGGTCATCCCGGAGGCGCTCCACACGTCGATGCTGGAAATCGCCCGCGAGATGGGCGCACTTCCATGGTGGACGATGTGCTTGCGCGGCGTGTCGTCGGGCTTCATCATCGCGGCGATGGTGTGGATGCTGCCCGCCGCCGAATCCGCCAAGCTGCCGGTCATCACCTTGATGACATGGCTGATCGCGGTCGGCGGCTTCACGCACGTCGTCGCCGGCAGCATGGAGGCCTACCTCCTGGTGCTTGCTGGCGACTGGGAATGGTGGCGCTTCGCGACGAGCTTCTTCGCCCCGGTGCTGATCGGCAACATGGTCGGCGGCACGGCGCTGTTCGCGCTCATCTCCTATGCCCAGGTGATGAAGGAGATTTGAGCGCCACCTACTGGTTCACGCAGGTGCCGACATAAGCGCCCGGATTGCCGGCGCCGGGGGCGCTGCTCTGGCCGACACAGCGCGTGGCACGGTCCTGGAAGGTCTCGGTGCCGTGCGGACCGGACGGCGAGATGACCGGCGACTGCGGCACGACCTGACCGGTCTGCGGCACATAGAGCGGCGGCGGCGTACGCGGGTCGACATGACGCGGCTTGTGCTGCGGGACCGGCTCGACCCGGTTGTGCGAGCCGCGCGGCGACTTGTATTTCGGCGGCAGCCACGGCGTCGGAAGTTCCTCGGCTCGCCCGAGCTCGGGCCGCATGATGTCGTATTGCGCATGCGCCAGACCAGGCGCCAGCAGCGTCAGGGCGATGATCATGGCGAACAAAGGACGCATGCAATCCACATAGGCATGCGCCGGCGGGACGGCTACTCCTCCGGCGCGTCGACGATCGGATCGTAGCGGCTGGTATCGAAGCCGAGCAGGTTCCAAGACTGTTCCATGTGCGGCGGCAGCGGCGCCGACACGTCGATCGTGCCGCCCCGCGGGTGCGGCACGGCGATGCGGCGTGCAAGAAGGTGCAGCCGGTTCTGGATGCCGCCGGGGAATTCCCAGTTCTCGATATTGAAGTATTTCGGATCGCCGACGATCGGATGGCCGACATGCGCCATATGTGCACGTAACTGGTGCGTGCGCCCCGTCACCGGCTTGAGCGAGACCCAGGCGAGCTTCTGCGCCGAAGTCTCGACCACCGCATAATAGGTCACCGCGTGCACGGCATCCTTCTCGCCGTGTTCGGCGACGCGCATGAAGGAGTCTTCCTCAACCTCCTGTTTGGTCAGGTAGGTCGAGATCCGGCCCTGCTGGGGCCTCGGCACTCCGGCGACCAGCGCCCAATACGTCTTGCGCGCGGAGCGCGAGCGGAACGTCTTGGCAAGGGCGGCAGCCGCAAAACGCGTCTTGGCGACGAGCAGGCAGCCCGCCGTATCCTTGTCCAGCCGGTGCACGAGCCGCGGCCGCTGTGCGTCGGGATGCGAGCCACGCAAGGCGCCGAGCATGCCGTCGATGTGGCGCGTCGTGCCGGAGCCGCCCTGCACGGCCAGGCCCATCGGCTTGTTGAGCACCATCACGTCGTCGTCCTCGTAGAGCGTGATGTCTCTGAGGAAGGCGCGGTCCTTCTGCGCTTGCGGCGCGTCGTCGCGTACCGGCGGCGGCGCGAGGCTCAAGGGCGGGATGCGGACCGACTGGCCGCTCTCGAGCCGCGCCTTCGGCTCGATGCGCCGGCCGTTCACCCTCACCTGGCCTTTGCGGATGATGCGCTGGATGTGGCTGAACGACAGGCCGGGAAACCGCGCCTCGAAGAAGCGGTCGACGCGCATATTGTTCTCGTCAGCGGAGACGATGACGGTCTGCACGGCGGTCGGTGTGGCGCCCTCACCTCTCCCCGCTTGCGGGGCGAGGTTGCCCGCGGGAGCGGACTGAACGCGGTCGGGTGAGGGCGCGCGGCCGCGAGGCACAGCCTTGGGCAGTGCCTCCTCGCCCCGACCCTCTCCCCGCACGCGGGGAACGGGAGACGCGCGCCTCTCGTCCTTGCGAAATCCTCGACCGCCTTCAATTCGCTTCCCGCGCTCGGAGCGATCCTCGCGTGGACCGAAGCGGTTGCCGCCCTCGGCGAAGCGATCGTCACGAGGGCCAGACCGTTTGCGGCCCTCACCTTCACCGAAACGACTTTCGCCCTGGAAGCGCTTGCCGCCTGGCCCGCGACGTTCGTCGCGCTCGCCGCGCGCGGGACGCCGGTCGCCCTTGCCCTTGCCATTCCCTTGGCCAAACCGCGCGGCGCCGCGCGTGCCGCGCTGCTGCTGCCGCGGGCCCGCCTCGCGACGGCCGCCGCCCGGCTGGCGCGGGCCTTTGCTGCCGCGACCTTTCATGCCGGCCTCGCCGCAAGCGCGGTGAGTGCCGGATCGAGACCTTCCAGTCCATCAAGGCGCAGCTTGAACAGATCGGTGAGCGCGTCGCGCAGTTCGCCGGCGCTTTTCAATGTCGTTTTCTCCGTGCTGCCACCGAGCGTATGCACGGCAAGCTGGTTATCGCGCAAGGCATATCGCCTGCCTTTGTCGGCGCGCGCGCCCATCAGGCCGGTAACGAAGATCGAGTCCGGATGCGCTGACGTAAACCAGTTGCCCATCTCGTAATCGACCGGATGTGTGTGCGCGAAATCGAAGGCGTAGAGCGGCTTCCACTCGCCGCCCAGCTTCGCCTCCTGTACCAGGTGCCTGTCCTCGTCCTCCACCAGCCGGAACGGCTCATGCGGCGTCTGCTGTTCCTCGCCCGGCGTGAGCTTGATGGGCGCGGTCAGCACGTTGCCGCCGAATCCGACGTCGGCGAGATAATCTTCACCCTCAGCTTCGACGAACAGCAGGCAATGCACGCGTGGCGTGGTCGCGCCCTCCGGCATACCCCAGCGCACGCGCGCCGTCGCTTCCTCGACCGTATAGCCGAGCTGGCGCAGCACATTTGCCAACAAGGAATTGTGCTCGAAGCAGTAGCCACCACGTCCGCCGTCGACGAGCTTGGCCTGCAACGAGGCCGGATCGAGCTTCACCGGCCTCTTCAAGAGCGGGTCCAGGTTCTCGAACGGAATGGCCTGCGGGTGCAGCTCGTGCAGCTTGCGCAGGGTGGCCACCGAATTGTCGCGCGGCCCGTCATAGCCGATGCGCGCAAAATATCGGTCGAGATCGATGCTCATCCCCCACCCTTCTCCCGGCGCAACTTGGCCCAATAGTCCAGGCGCTTCCGGATCTCGCGCTCGAAACCGCGCTCGGGCGGGTCGTAAAACTGCTGCCGCGGCAGCGCGTCCGGGAAATAATTCTGCCCCGAGAAGGCCTCTTCCCGATCGTGATCGTAGGCGTAGCCGCGACCGTAGCCCTCGTCCTTCATCAAATTGGTCGGCGCATTGAGAATATGTTTCGGCGGCAGCAGCGAGCCCGCCTCCTTGGCCACCTGTTTCGCCGCGCCGTAGGCGACATAACCGGCGTTCGATTTCGGCGCCGTCGCGCAATAGAGCACGGCCTGCGCGATGGCCAATTCGCCTTCGGGACTGCCGAGAAAATCGAAGGCGTCCTTGGCCGCATTGGCGATGACCAAAGCCTGCGGATCGGCTAGGCCGATGTCCTCGATCGCCATGCGCACGACGCGGCGCGCGATATAGAGCGGCGGCTCGCCGGCGTCGAGCATGCGCGCGAGATAATAAAGCGCCGCGTCGGGATCCGAGCCGCGCACCGACTTGTGCAGCGCGCTGATGAGATTGTAATGGCCGTCCTGCGCCTTGTCGTAGATCGGCGCGCGGCGCTGCACGATTTCCTGAAGCTTCTTCTGATCGAACACCTCTCCGGCACGCGCCGCGCGCCAGACCTCCTCGGCCAGCGTCAGCGAGGCACGACCGTCGCCGTCGGCCATGCGGGTCAACGAAGCGCGTGCATCTTCATCAAGCGGCAGCGGCTTGCCCTCGATCTCTTCAGCGCGAGCCAGCAATTTGCCGATAGCGTCTGCGTCGAGCGACTTGAAGGTCAGCACACGTGCGCGCGACAAAAGCGGCGCGTTCAGTTCGAACGACGGATTTTCGGTGGTGGCGCCGACGAGGACGATGGTGCCGTCCTCCATCACAGGGAGGAAGCTGTCCTGCTGCGCGCGGTTGAAGCGGTGGATCTCGTCGACAAACAACAGCGTGCCCTGCCCCATTTCGCGGCGGCGGCGCGCCTCCTCGAACACCTTCTTGAGGTCGGCGACGCCGGTAAAGATCGCGGAAATCTGCTCGAAGTGCAGGTCGGTCGCCTGCGCCAAGAGCCGCGCCACCGTCGTCTTGCCGGTGCCGGGTGGCCCCCAGAACACGAGCGAACCGAGCGAGCGCGTCTCCAGCATACGCGTCAGTGCGCCATCGGGCCCCAGCAGGTGATCCTGGCCGACCACTTCATCGAGCTTTTGCGGGCGCAGCCGGTCCGCCAAGGGACGCGGCGCGTCCCTGTCGAGACCGGCGGCCGCGAACAGGGTCGGGCCGCTCGCTTTGCTGCGGGGTGCCATGAAACGAACTCTACCAGAGGCGAGACCTAGCGTCCCGCCCGCGCCTCACCCGCCGAACACCGCGGAAATGCGCTGGCCGCCGCGCAGGATGGTGATGCGCCAGAGCCGCGCGGCACTCCTTGTGGCGCGTTCGAGATCGCGCGTGCTGTCGATCTTCTGGCCATTGACCTC
>DASTGR010000067.1:0-11116 GCA_035718885.1 Pseudolabrys sp.
CTGCTGCCGCGCGAACGCGTCAATGCCGAGGCGCCGGAGGATGGCGGCGCGGTGAAGACGCCGACGAAGACCGTGCCGGCCAAGGGCGTGACCTTTGTGCTCGTCGCGTCGGCCTTCGCCACCTATGCCTTCGTGCCGTCGGGCCTCTCGGCGCATCTGCTCGCGATCTTCCAGAGAAACGGCATCGACGCGGCGACGGCGGTGTGGATCGGCGCGCTGTTCGGGCCGGCGCAGGTGCTGGCGCGGCTGATCGAGTTCTCGTTCGGCCGCGACGTGCATCCCCTATGGGTCGCGCGCTTCGCCTATGGCGCACTGCTCGTCGCCTTCCTGTTGCTAGCCGCGCTCGGCATCTCGCCGATCGTCGCCGCGATGTTCGCGCTGATGTTCGGCGGCGCCAACGGGTTGACGACGATCGCGCGCGGCGCCGTGCCGCTCGCGCTGTTCGGGGCCTCCGGCTATGGGCGGCTGATGGGACGGCTCGCCGCGCCGTTCCTGATCGTGCAGTCGGCGGCGCCGCTGGTGATGGCCTTCGTGGTCGAGCGCGTCTCGGACGCGGCGGCGCTGAGCCTTGCCGCCGGCTTTGCCGCGGTCGCCTTCATCTGCGCGATCCTGATCAGGCGGCCGGTCTAGTCGAAGAGGAGATCGACGCTGCGCTGGTCGACGTGGCCCGAAGCGCCGTCGAGGTGCGGGCCGTTGATGAGGCCGCCGTCGCGCTTATCGATCGTGGCCGCACCATGCGCGTGCCCTTCGGCGACATGCGCGAGCTGTTCCTCGAGATGGTCGAGCAGGGCGATCACCTTGCCGATGCGCTGACCGGCCAGGTCCTGGAAATTGCAGGCTTCGTAGATCTGCGCAATGCGCTGCTGCATCTCGGGCGCGATCCCGCAGTCGGAGCCGAAGCCTTGCGTGCAGGGCCTCGTGCGCATGCCGTCGTCGATCGACTCGGCGGCGGCGAGCACGGTCTGCGCCGCCTTCTCCATCGACTCGACCGCGGCGCCGAGCTCGGCTGCGGCGCGCGTGAGGCGGCGGCCATCCGCGTCGCGCATGAGCGAGGCGAGGCTGCGCTTGAGCGAGGCGACCGTGGCGGCATCGGAATCTCCGCCGGCGTCCTGCGTGACGCCGCGACGGACCGACAGCATCTTCTCGATACGAAATTCTTTCTGCTGCACGCGCGCGCTCCCAATCCCCCGCCGCTTCTGTACCGCATCGCGATTAATGCCGGGTATGCAATCGCGGTAAGTCCGCCTTAACCACGTGCCGGCGGGCTTTACGCATTGGCAACCCTGTTTACGCGGAAAGCGCGGCGAATGCCGCGCGGACTACCGGGATCGGCCGCCGGTTTACGTTTCGGTTTTCCTTTGGGCTTGTATTTGTATCCATGCGCAGAGGTTTCATTCACCACGCCACGCTTGCCGCATCCGTGCTGGTCGCCAGCGCCGCCGCGGCGCAGCAACTGCCGGCGACGCCGCCAATGATCGTCGTCGCCCAGCCGCAGCGCATGCAGAGCAATCTCGGCGGCGGGTTCATCGAATACCTGTTCGGCGACGACCGCCCCGCTTATGCGCAGCCGCCGCAATATGCCGCCCCGCCGCAATACATTGCGCCGCCGCCGGCCTATCCCGAGAACCAGCCGCAGCCGCTCTACGTCAATACGGGGCCTCAGGTCGATCCGATGCTCGAGCAGCAGCGGCCCGACCTGAAGATGGATCCGCAATTCCTGCCGCGCGAGGTCGACTACCGGACGGCGGAGCCGCCCGGCACGATCGTCGTCGATACGCCGCAGCATTTCCTCTACCTGGTCGAGAACGATGGCCGCGCCATGCGCTACGGCATCGGCGTCGGGCGGCCGGGCTTCACATGGTCGGGTGAGCACAAGATCAGCGCCAAGAAGGAATGGCCTGATTGGATTCCGCCGGAAGAAATGCTCCAGCGGCAGCCCTACCTGCCGCGCCACATGGATGGCGGGCCGAACAATCCGCTCGGCGCGCGCGCTCTCTATCTCGGCTCGACGCTCTACCGGATCCACGGCTCGAACGAGCCCTGGACCATCGGCAAGAACGTGTCGTCCGGCTGCATCCGCATGCGCAACAGCGACATCATCGACCTGTACGGCCGCGTCAAGGTCGGCACCAAGGTCGTGGTGATGTGAGCGCGATGCGCCGCCTTCGCCGCCGCATCGGGGTGTCGATCGCCGCGCTGCTGATCGCGGTGTCGCTACCGGCGGCTGCCGCGGCGGCGAGCCGCTACGTCGTCGAATTCCGCGCCCGCGATGGCGGCGTGTTCGGTCACACCTATGTTGCCTACGGCCTGACCGATCGCGACGGCCGCCTGCGCCGTCCACACTATGCCGGCTTCTATCCGAGCGGTGTGCTGTCGCAAACGGCGCTGCTCGCGATCTTCGTCACTCCCGCGAAGGTCGGTTCGGAGCCCTGGGACAAGACGAAGCGCACGGAGATGGTCTACCGGCGCGCGCTCAGCGCGCGCGATTACGCGCGTCTCGTCCGCGACGTGGACGATCTGCGCCGGATCAGGCCGTTCTGGCATTTGATATTATACAATTGCAACAGCTTCGCCGCCGATGTCGCCCGCTGGATGGGATTGCGCGTGCCCTCGACCTTGCAGGTGCCGAAGGATTTCGTGCAGCAACTCTACGTGCTCAACCGGCGCGACGGCGCCGGCATGGCCTACGCCGCAGCGCGAGCCGACGCGCGCGTCATCGAAGGGCCCGACATGCTGTTCCTGCGCGTGATGGGCGGCGAGCCGATCGACCGCTGAGAGCGGCCAGGTCAGGCGCTGTCGCTGCCGCCGTCGAAGCCGCCGGAATCATCCCCGCCATCGAAACCGCCGGCAAGATTGTCGTCATTGGTGTCGAACAGTCCGGCGCTCTGCGCGTCGTTCGCTTGCGGACTCGTGCCGATATCGTTGAGCCCGGCGTCGCGCGCGAGGTCGCTGCCCGCGGCGCCGTTGTCCCAAGGCGAGGCGGCGCCGGCCGCGTCGTAGTTGGACGCGAAGGCGCTGCCGTGATGGCCGAACATCCCCGAGATCGAGTTCAGGAGCAGCGCGCCGCCGATATAGCCGGCTGCCGAGGCCGCCGCCGTGCCGAGGAACGAGCCGCCAATACCGGGCGTCGTGCCGCCATAGCCGGGATTGCCGTAGCCCCCGCCCGGCGCATAGCCGGACCCGCCCTGAGAGCCGTGGCCCTGCGAGGTACCGCCCTGATTCCAGCGCGGATCGGGCCCGCCGCCGGGAGCGCCCGCGCCGACGCTCGGCACCGAGGTGTGGGCGCCGGCGCCGCCGCCGCCCATGAGCGCGTTGCGCATCGTGTCGAGGAAGCCGCCGCCCTGGGGCTGCTGTTCGCCTTCACCGGAGAGTTCGCGGATGCGCGCATCGGCGCGCTTGAGCGCCTCGTCCTGCACCAACGCCGTCTGCACCAGCGCATAAGCGGCGTTCGGCGCGCGCCTCAAACCGTCAATGACGGCGCGTTCCGCTTCCGGATCGCGTGGGCTCGTCTCCAGCTTGGCGAGACGGTCGAACAGGTCGTTGACGAGCTCATGTTCATGCGGGGTCATGTCGTCCTCCCGAGACTTCGGTCCCGGATATCTAGGCGGCCGTCCCGGTTTCGCCAGCGGGAGCGGCGAGCGCGACGCCATGCCGCGCAAGGTCACGCGGAAACGCGTCGGAGGCGAAATAGGCGAGCTCGCGCTCGCGCAGGTCGGTCAAGGGATCGAGGCTTTTCAGCGGCGCGTCGACGAAGCCCGGGTGGCACATGACGAGACCGCCGTCCGGCATGCCGGTGAGGAACCGCGGGAACAAGGCGGCGAAGTCGGCCATCGGCGTGAACGCATAGGCGCCGGAGAAGGCCGGGTTGGTGGCGATGCCGAGACGGGCGGCGCGGCTGCGGAATCGCACGCTCAAGAGATCCAGCACCAGGCTCTTGGGGCCATGCAACGGCCGAGCGCGCGCTGGGCGCATGCATTGCCGCACCCAGGCGTTCGGCGCGCCCTCGCTCGCCACTTTCAGGAAGGCGTCGCGCACGATCGGCAACAAGTGGACGTGTTGATGGCCGTCGATGAAATCGGGCGGCCGTCCGAACGTGTCGATGAAGGCTTCGAGCTGGGTGGCGATCTCGATGACGAGCGGCTCGAGGGCGAGACGCCGCATCATGCCGAGGCGCATCATCTCCATGTGCGGCGGGAAGGCGCCGTCGCGCACCGGAGAAAATCCGGCGCTGAGCGGGCGGAATGGTCCGGTCAGGGTCACGTGCAGGCCAAGCGCGGCGCGCCGACGCTCCGCATTCACCGCCATGAGTTCGTCCGCCTCGCCGTCACCGAGCCAGTGCGCGGCGGTCATCACCGAGGTGGCGTTCAGACGACCATCGAGGATGAGCCGGCGGATGCCGCGATTGACGCCCGGCGCCATGCCGTAATCGTCGGCACACAGCCAGATGCGTCGTCCCTGCGCCGTCATTCCGCCGCGCGCGTCGCTTCGGATTTCGTGTCGGCGCCGTCGGCTTCCTTCATGCTGTGCTCGGCGACGAAGTAGACCGGACGGCCTTTGATTTCGTTGAGCATCTTGCCGACGTACTCGCCGAGAATGCCGATCATCAGGAGCTGCACGCCGCCGATCACCATGATGCCGACGAACAGCGAGGGATAACCGGGCACATCTTGGCCGAACAGAACGGTCTTCACCGCCATCCAGAGACCATAGATGATTGCGCTCGCGGCGATCAGCGCGCCGAGCAGGCTGGCGAGCCGCAGCGGCGCGACGGTGAACGAGGTGAGTCCCTCGATCGACAGACCGATCAGTGTCCAGACGTTCCACGTCGTGCTGCCGTGCGCGCGCAGTGCCGGCTCGTAGTCGACGCGCGCCTGGCGGAAGCCGATCCAGCTCGACATTCCCTTGAAGAAGCGGTTTCGCTCCGGCATGCGGCGCAATGCCTCGACCGCGCGCGGCGACAGCAGGCGGAAGTCGCCGGCGTCCTCGGGGATGCGCTGGCGCTGGCCCCAGTTGATCATCGAATAGAACCAGTGGACGCCCATGCTGCGCAGCTTGGGCTCGTTCTCGCGATGCGCCTTGGCGGTGTAGACGACGTCGTAGCCGTCATCGAGCCAGCGCGACACCAGCGTCTCGATCATGGTCGGAGGATGCTGACCGTCGCCATCCATGAACATGACGGCGCCGAGACGGGCATGATCGAGGCCGGCGAGGAGCGCCGCCTCCTTGCCGAAATTGCGCGACAGCGACACGACCTGGACGTCGCACGGCGTCGCCGGCAGCGACCGGGCGATCTCGGCGGTGTCGTCGCGGCTGCCGTCGTCCACATAGACGAGTTCGGTCTTGAGCGCGTACCGGCTTTCGAGGTAGCGCGCCACCTCGGCGATGCGTTCGTGCAGGGCGGGCAGGCCGGCCGATTCGTTGAAGACCGGAACCACGATCGACAGGCCCGGCGCGGCCTTCGTGCGCGCCGTCCTCGCCCCCGATCTTGCTGTTTTTGCCGGCATTTCTGGCGGTTCTCTCCGATATTCCCGATCTATAGCGCAGGCCGGGGGCGGTTGTCGCCTCCGGCCTACCGGTAGGCCTTCGAGCATGCTAATCG
Organism: Pseudolabrys sp.; assembly: GCA_035718885.1. Taxonomy (GTDB): domain Bacteria; phylum Pseudomonadota; class Alphaproteobacteria; order Rhizobiales; family Xanthobacteraceae; genus Pseudolabrys. Next base: position 5,600 of record DASTGR010000067.1, read on the forward strand.
GGGCCGGCAATGACCCCGCCGCCCCGCACAAGCATCCGCGAGCGCATCGCCGTCGCCTGGCACGAGCGCACGGTCGTCCTCAAGGCCATCAGCTTCGGTCTGGTCGGGCTCGTGAATTCCGCCATCGACTTCGGGGTGTTCTCGCTCGCCTATTATTATCTCGGCCTGCCGATCATCGTCGCCAATGCGATGGCCTGGATCGTCGCGGTCACCGCCTCCTACGTGATGAACACGACGATCACCTTCGCCGCGGAGTCCGGCCGCAGCCTCGGCTTCGGCCGCTATCTCGCCTTCGCGGCGTCGCAGTTCGCCGGCTTCCTCGCCAACACCGCGACGGTCTGGTGCCTGGTCGAGCTGGCGCATATCCCCGCCTGGGCCGGGAAGGTCGTGGCGATCGGCGTCTCCTTCGTCGTCAATTTCTCGCTCTCGCATTTCGTGGTGTTTCGCGCGCGCCGGCCGCGCGAGACCGCCGAGTGACACGCTGCCGCGCGAAGGTAATGAGCCCCATGCGCCACGACGACAACCTGACCGCCGATCTGCCGAGCTTCGTGACGCATCTGGAATGCGCGATGACGGGTGAGCGGCACGAGGCCGATCAGGTGCACAACCTCTCGCGCGCCGGCAAGCCGCTCCTGGTGCGCTACGATCTTGCCGGCGTGAAGAAAGCGCTGACGAAGGCGAGGCTGGCGGACCGCCCCGCCGATCTGTGGCGCTATCGCGAGCTGCTGCCGGTGCGGCGGAAGGAGGACATTGTCAGCCTCGGCGAGATCATGACGCCGATGGTGGCGATGCCGAAATTGCAGAAGAAGCTCGGCGGCGGCGAGATTCTGGTGAAGGACGAAGGGCGCCTGCCGACCGGCTCGTTCAAGGCGCGCGGCCTCGTCATGGCGGTGTCGATGGCGAAAGCGCTCGGCATCAAGCACATGGCGATGCCGACCAACGGCAATGCCGGCGCCGCGCTCGCCGCCTACGCCTCCCGCTGCGGCATCAAGACGACGATCTTCTGCCCGGAGGATACGCCGGAAGTGAACGTCAGCGAGATCGCGATGCAGGGCGCGAACGTCTACCGCGTCAACGGCCTGATCGACGACTGCGGCAAGATCGTCGGCGAGGGCAAGGCCAAGGTCGGCTGGTTCGACACTTCGACCCTGAAGGAGCCCTACCGGATCGAAGGCAAGAAGACGATGGGCCTCGAACTCGCCGAGCAGCTCGGCTGGGACGTGCCGGACGCGATCTTCTATCCGACCGGCGGCGGCACCGGCCTCATCGGCATGTGGAAGGCGTTCGACGAACTGGAGAAGATCGGCTTCATCGGCTCGAAGCGCCCGCGCATGATCGCGGTGCAGGCGGCCGGCTGCGCGCCGATGGTGAAGGCCTATGACGAGGGCAAGGAGCACGCGCCGCGCTGGGAGAACGCGCATACGATCGCGTCCGGCATCCGCGTGCCGCAGGCGGTCGGCGATTTTCTGATCCTGCGCGCGGTGCGGGAGTCGGGCGGCTTCGCCATTGCGGTCGAGGATCCGGCGATCGAGTCGGCGCTCAACGAGATGGCGCGCGAGGAGGGCTTCCTCCTGTGCCCCGAGGGCGCGGCCACTTACGCCGCCTACAAGCAGTCGCTCGCCGACGGTCGCGTGAAGAAGACCGATCGCGTGATCCTGTTCAATTGTGCCAGCGGCTTGAAATACCCGCTGCCGAAGATCGAGAAGAAGCTCGATCGTAACAAGCCGATCGACTACGCGGCGCTCTGACCCGACGAAGCGGCGTGCGTCCGCTCGGCGGACGCGATCGTGTTGACCAGCAACATCGTCACGGTCATGGGCCCGACGCCGCCCGGGACGGGCGTGATGTGCGACGCCTTCTTGCGGACGCCTTCGAAGTCGACGTCGCCGACCAGGCGGCCGTCGGGCAGGCGGTTGATGCCGACGTCGATGACGACGGCGCCGGTTTTCACCATCTGCGGCACGATCAGGTTCGGCTTGCCGGCGGCGACGACAAGGATATCGGCGAGCAGCGTGAACTGCGCGAGATCGCGCGTCTTGGCGTGGCAGATGCAGACGGTCGCGTCGCGCTGCATCAGCATGAGCGCCATCGGCTTGCCGACAATGTTGCTGGCGCCGACGACGACGACGTTCTTGCCTTCGATCTCGATGCCCTCGTGCTCCAGCATCTTGACGACGCCGTAGGGCGTGCATGGCGGAAACACGGTGCCGCCAACGACCAGGCCGCCGACATTGTAGAGATGGAAGCCGTCGACGTCTTTTTCGACCGGAATGGCCTTGACGATGGCGGCAGTGTCCAACCCCTTCGGCAACGGAAGCTGCACGAGGATGCCGTTGATTGATCGGTCTTCGCTCAGCGCGCGGATCGCCTCCAGCAGTTCGTCCATCCCGACATCTGCCGGAAAGACCCGCTTCACCGACCGGATGCCGACCTCTTCGCAGGCCCTGATCTTGTTGCGAACATAGACCGCCGATGCCGGATCGGAGCCAACCAGAACGACGGCGAGGCCGGGCACGACGCCCTGCTGTTTGAGCGCTGCGACGCGCGCCTTGCACTCGGCACGGATCGACGCGGCGACGGACTTGCCATCGATGATCTTGGCGGCGGCAGACGACATGGCCTCGTGGTAACGTGCGAGCGCCGTACGTCAAGCCTTGTTGTTTGCCCACTCCGACGTGGGCAGCAGTTCTATTTCGCGGCGATGGCCTCGAAGTCCCGCTTTTCCAGCAGCCAGGATACGGCGAAGCCGATGACCAAGCCCCAGAATGGGGCGCCGATCGACAGGATCGAGACATTGGCGACCGTCACGAGAAACGTGACCGCGGCGCCCAGGGTGAAACTGCCCTTGAAGGAGACCACGAATGCGCGCTCGAGGACGCGGACCAGCGCAAGCCCCGCCAGGGTCGCGATGAAGGCTTTTGGCGCCGCCAGCATGAAGCGCGTGAAGAGCGGCGAGAACAACCCGAACGGCAGGGCCAGCAAAGCGACGAGGACGCCGGCCGCATAATGCTTCTCCTTCGCGCCGGCGCTGGCGAGAATGGCGTTGACCGGACCGGTGAGGCAGGTCGACACCGTGCCGACCAGGGCCGCGAGCAGGGAGCCGACGCCGCAGGCCGCGGTGACCATGTTGACGGGCGGCTTGTGCCCGACGGCTTCGAGCACGGCGAAGCCTTGCGCATTCTGCGCCGCCAATACGGTGATGGCGAGCGGCAGCACCAACTCCACCATGGCGTTCCAGGAAAATTCCGGCGTGTAGAGGTTGGGGCTCGCAAGGATGTGAGCGGGCGCCCCGCCCATCTCGAAGGTGCCCGTGAGAGCGATGACGACAATGCCGGTGAGGAGCGCGCCAATCAGCGGCGGCAGCATCCGGCCGAGGTTGCCGGCCGCCGACAAGAGCACGAACACCGCCGTCATTGGCGCTGCGACGACGAAGCCGTCGCGGATCGCGTAGATGAGGTTGAGCCCGAACTGGAGAAACACGCCGGCCACCATCGCCATCACGATCGGCATCGGCAGCAGGTTCATGCATTTGCGCATCCAGCCGGTCAGGCCCAGCACGAGCATGAGCAGGCCGGTGGCGTAATAGGCGCCGATCACCTGCGCGAAGCTCAGATGGTGCAGCGCCTGCCCGACCAGCACCGTACCCGGGATGGTCCAGAAAAAGACGAGCGGCTGCCGGTAGACGAGGCAGAAAGCGAGCGAGATCAGTCCGTTGATGAAGAAGCATCCGAACAGCCAGGAGGCGATGTCGGCTTCAGCCAGGTGGCCGGCTTCACCCGCCGTCAGGATGATCGCGACCGGCGCGGATGCCGCGAAGAGAAAGGCGACGACGGCGTTGACGAGCGTGACGCCGCGGAATCCGCCGAGCAGATCGCGCAGGTCGAATGTCAGCGCGGTTGGGCGTTCGAGCGGCATGGGCGGCTTGTAAGAGGGGTGTGCGGCGGGCGTCGGTCGCCCGGATGTTAGGCGAACTGCGCCGCACCGCTCAAGCCGCGGCCATACCTTGGCGGCTCCGCCCGTGGCGAAGCCGCCGGCCGCCATCGCTGGTGATGCACGGTCCGGTTACAAGTAGCCGGTGCCCATCTCCTTGGCGAAGCGCGGCGGATCGCCCTCCCAGACGATGCGCGCATGCTCGAGCACGTAGACGCGGTCGGCGTGCGGCAACGCGAAGGTGACGTTCTGCTCGCCGAGCACCACGGTGATGGGCGAGGTTTCGCGCAGCTTCTCCAAGGCGCGGCCAAGCTGCTCGAGGATGACCGGAGCGAGACCGAGCGTCGGCTCGTCGAGGATGAGGAGCTTCGGGTCCATCATCAGGGCGCGGGCGATCGCCAGCATCTGCTGCTCGCCGCCCGAAAGCGTCCGCGCGGCCTGTGCGCGCCGCTCGCGCAGGATCGGGAACATTTCGAGAAGCCAGGAAAGCTGCTCGCGCCGCCGCGCCGCGGTCAGGTGCTGGCCTCCGAGATCGAGGTTTTCCTCGACGCTCAAATCGCCGAACAATTCGCGCCCTTCCGGACACTGCACGAGGCCGTGCCGCGCGATGCTGCCAGCGGTCAGGCGGCTGAGGTCCTGGCCGCCAAACTCGATTTTGCCCGAGTAGGGGACGAGCCCCGACATCGCGTTGAACAGCGTCGTCTTGCCGGCGCCGTTCAGGCCGACGATCGAGACGAATTCGCCCTGGCCGACATTGAGCGAGACCTTGTCGAGCGCCTGAGCCTTGCCATAGAAGACGCTGACGTCCTCGACCTTGAGCAAGGGCGGCTTGTCCGTGGCCGCTTGGGCGCGCTTGTGCGAGGCCGCAATCTCGCCGCCGAGATAGACGCGCCGCACCGTCGCGTCCTGCATTACCTCGTCGGCCGTGCCCTCCGCGATGCGCTCGCCGAGATACATGGCGAAGACGCGGTCGACGAGCGCGGCGACGCTCTTGACGTTGTGGTCGACCAGCAGCACGGCGCGGCCCTCGTCGCGGAAGCCGCGGATGAGGTCGGAGAACACCTCGACCTCGGACAATGTGAGGCCGGCGAACGGCTCGTCGACCAGCACGACCTGCGGGTCGCGTGCGATGGCTTTCGCCATCTCCATGCGCCGGAGGTCGGCGAACGGAAGGGTCGAGGGATGCCGGTTGACCACGGCGGAGAGACCGACGCGGTCGGCGATGGCGCGGGCGCGGGTGTCGACGTCGCGGTCGGCGAACAGGCGGATCAGCGAGTCGGGCAACAGCGCCAGCTTGATGTTCTCCAGCACGGTCTGCCGATGCAGCGGGCGGGAGTGCTGGAATACGATGCCGACGCCGGCGCGGGCGACGCGGTGCGACGGCCACTGCGTCACGTCGGCGTCGCCGAGCCTGATGGAGCCGCCGGTCACCGGCTCTATGCCCATCATCAGCTTCATCACCGTCGACTTGCCGGAGCCGTTCGGCCCGATCAGGCCGAGGATTTCGCCGGCGCGAAGCTCGAGCGAAATGTTCTTGACGGCGATCAGGCCGCCGTAGCGCTTGGTCAGGTTCTCGACGCTGAGACG
>DASTGR010000068.1:0-5664 GCA_035718885.1 Pseudolabrys sp.
GCCGCCCCGGAGCCGGCAGCGGTATAGGGCGCGGATGGACGGCACGGCCCCGCCCCGGTAAACCCTTGGCGGTCATGAACCAGCCCGTCGCCATCGATACCCAGGCCGCCGAACCGGCACCGGCAGCAGGCGTCACCGCCGGTCCGGCGGCGGCAGAAGCCGGCGGCGTCCTGACGATCGACCTCGCGGCCATCGAGGCCAATTGGCGCGCGCTTCTGCGCCGCGCCATGCCGGCCGAATGCGCCGCCGTCGTGAAGGCCGACGGCTACGGCCTCGGCCTCGAGCCGGTCGCAAAGCGTCTCGCCCGCGCCGGCTGCAAGAGCTTCTTCGTCGCCGACCTTGCCGAGGCGCGCCGTCTGCGCGCCGCCCTGCCCGATCCGGCGATCTACGTGCTCGACGGCCTCCTGCCGAACACCGCCGCCGCCTTCGCCGAGGTCAATGCGCGGCCGGTCATCGGCTCGCTGGTCGAACTCGCCGAATGGGACGCGTTCTGCTCGGGCAGCGGCTGGCACGGCGGCGCGGCGCTGCATGTCGACACCGGCATGAACCGGCTCGGCGTGTCGGCGAACGATGCGGCCGCGCTCGCGCCGCGCATCCGCGCCGAGAACCACGGCATCACGCTTCTGATGAGCCACCTCGCCTGCGCCGATGCGCCGGACAATCCGCTCAATCAGAAGCAGATGGCACTGTTCCGCGAGGTGCGGCTGCTCTATCGCGGCATCCCCTCCTCGATCGCCGCGTCGTCCGGCATCTTCCTCGGCAATCCGGCGCATTGCGACATGGTGCGGCCGGGCGCGGCGCTCTACGGCGTCAACCCGACGCCGGGCAAGCCGAACCCGATGCAGCCGGCCGTCGACCTGAAGGCGCACGTGCTCGCCGTGCGCAATGTCGGCAAGGGCGAGACCGTCGGCTATGGCGGCGTGTGGACGGCGCGGCACGCGAGCCGCATCGCCATCCTCGCCGCCGGCTATGCGGACGGCTATCTGCGCTCGTCGAGCGCGACCGACGAAGCGCCGGGCACGGACGTGATGGTCGCGGGCAAGCGCTGCCCCGTGGTCGGCCGCATCTCGATGGATCTGATGGCGGTCGATATTTCAGCCCTTCCGGACAAGGCCGTCCGCCGCGGCGATCTCGTTACATTGATTGGTGACGATGTGACGCTTGACGACGTTGGGAACAAGGCCGGCACCATCGGCTATGAGATTTTGACAAGCCTCGGGCGCCGGTATCACCGGGTTTATCGGGGGTGATTTTTCCCGTTCGTCCCCACGAAAGCAGGAACCCAGCGCGCAACCATCAGCCAAGGCCTGATGTTGCCAGAACGTGTTCGAACCGGCTGTGATATGCGGCCCAGTTTGCCGTCTCACGGGACATCCAGCGGATCGCCTCGATAATTTCGGAATGGAGCTGCACAAGAGGCCGGTCGAAGATTGGCTCGTGATGTGCGACCCGATTTCTGAAGCGGCGGATTGCGTTGAAACGGCCATGCACGACGCTGCGCGGCCTGCCGCCCTCAACCCGAAACGCTCGGTGCAAGACGGTGCGCCAGAGAGTGGCGTCATAGCGCGGGCCTAGCAAGCCCACCCAGAACGCGAATTTGAGTTCGGCAACGACCTGTCCAGGGAAGACGTCCTTCCCGCTCATTATTAATTGGCCGACGACATCGGAAATCATGCTGCGCGCAATATCACCGAGCGGCACTTGCCCATTGCGGTACCAATCTCCGCCATAACGAGCCACCATCTGCTCGTGAATGCAGTTGCGCAGGCAAATTTCCACGGATTGGAGCGGCGTATAGAAGGATTCGGACAACCGGGTATTCATCTCGTACAGCCCGAGCGCCGTATCCAAATCGTGTCCGGCCGCATCAAGATATCTGGCTAGGCGCTCGCGGCTGACGGTCCGCTCAAGCGCCGCGTTTGTGGCTGGAGTCCTCAACGCCTTAACTTGCCGTTTGCGGCAAACCTTCTATATTTGCGGTCGTACACCCCGGGCCGGCCTCTGCCTCACGGCATGCTCCCGGGGTCAGTCTTTTCTGCCGCGCCCAACTCATCCTACAACCGTTTTTTAGGTATCGCTACTATTGCGTGTAGCGCGACGTACTTGGCGCAACGGCTCGCTACATTGTTCTTGTAATGTTCTCATGACGCCGGTAGCGTCAAACTGAGCATTCCAAGGCGATTCCCATGTCCAAACGCGGCCTGTCCTTCGTCTGCCAGAACTGCGGCGCGGCCTTTAACCGCTGGCAGGGCAAGTGCGAGGCCTGTGGCGAGTGGAATTCGCTGGCCGAGGAAGGCGCCGAGCGCCCGTCCGGCCCCGGCCGCAAGCCCGGCAAGGGCCGCCTGTTCCAGCTCCAGGACCTCGCCGGCGAGGCGACCGACGCCCCGCGCACCGCCTCCGGCATCGCCGAACTCGACCGCGTCACCGGTGGCGGCTTCGTCAAGGGCTCCGTCCTCCTCCTCGGCGGCGATCCCGGCATCGGCAAATCGACGCTCTTGATCCAGGCGACCGCCGCGCTCGCCCGTCTCGGTCAGCGTGCGGTCTACATTTCCGGCGAAGAGGCCGTCGCGCAGGTGCGCCTGCGCGCCGAGCGTCTGGGACTTCGCGAAGCGGCGGTCGAGCTCGCTTCCGAGACCTCCGTCGAGGACATCATCGCCACCCTCTCCGAAGGCAAGACGCCGCGCCTCATCGTCATCGACTCGATCCAGACCATGTGGACCGACACGGTCGAATCCGCTCCCGGCACGGTGACGCAGGTGCGCGGCTCCGCGCAGGCGCTCATCCGCTTCGCCAAGCGCACGGGCGCTGCGATCATCCTCGTCGGCCACGTCACCAAGGACGGCCAGATCGCCGGCCCGCGCGTGGTCGAGCACATGGTCGACGCGGTCATGTCGTTCGAGGGCGAAGGCTCGCACCAGTTCCGCATCCTGCGCGCCGTGAAGAACCGCTTCGGCCCGACCGACGAGATCGGCGTGTTCGAGATGACCGGCGAAGGGCTGCGCGAGGTCACCAACCCGTCCGAGCTTTTTCTCTCCGAGCGCGATCTCGGCACGCCGGGCACTGCCGTCTTCGCCGGCATGGAAGGCACGCGGCCGCTTCTGGTCGAGATCCAGGCGCTCGTCGCACCCTCCTCGCTCGGCACGCCGCGCCGCTCGGTGGTCGGCTGGGATTCGAGCCGCCTGTCCATGGTGCTCGCCGTGCTCGAAGCGCATTGCGGCGTCCGGCTCGGCGGCCATGACGTCTATCTCAACGTCGCCGGCGGCATGCGCATCCAGGAGCCGGCGGCCGACGTCGCCGCCGCCGCGGCGCTCGTCTCCTCGCTCTGCGATGCGCCCCTGCCGGCGCAGGCCGTCTATTTCGGGGAGGTGTCGCTGTCCGGCGCCATCCGACCGGTGGCGCAGGCCGCAAGCCGGCTGAAAGAAGCCGCCAAGCTGGGCTTCACCGGTGCGGTCGTCCCGGAGTCCGGGCGCGAGAGCGGCGATTCCGCGCTCAAGACGCAGGAGATCGGCAGCCTGACGACCCTTGTCGCGGAGATCGCCGCCAACGGACGGCGAAAACCCGCCAAATCCGGTGGACAAGACGGATGACGGCTCGGCGCCACCCCGCTATATAGCGGGCGTCAAAACCGGCCCGCGACGGGCTTGCCGCCCATGCCCGGCGCCGGTGCGGATATGGTCCACAGGATAAGCACTTAGGGTCGCGTTGCCGCCGAGTTCCCTCTCGCCCCTATAGGCGGGAGGCTCCGACTCGTTTCTGATGGCAGCCGCCCCACGGAGCGCACGCGCCGATGCCGATCACGCTGCTCGACGTCCTGCTCTTGGTGGTCATGCTGATCTCCGGCCTCCTGGCCATGATCCGCGGCTTCATGCGTGAAGTCCTGTCGATCGCCGCCTGGGGCATCGCCGCCGCCGTGACCCTCTGGGCCTTCCCGCGCGTCACGCCGCTGGCGCAGACCTATTTCTCCAGCGACACGCTGGCCAAGGGCGTGTCGATCGCCGTCGTCTTCCTCGTCACGCTGCTGGTCGTCTCGATCATCACCGTGCGCATCTCCGACATGGTGCTCGACAGCAAGGTCGGCGCGCTGGACCGCTCGCTCGGTTTCCTGTTCGGGCTGGGCCGCGGCCTGATCATTGTCGTCGTCGCCTTCCTGTTTTTCGCATGGCTGGTTCCCGATCGCAGCCAGCCGGACTGGGTGCGCGGGGCCAAGTCCAAGGTCGTCCTGCAAAGCACAGGACAATGGCTGATGGGCATGTTGCCGGACGACCCTGAAAGCACCATCTTGAAGAGGTTGAAGAAACCGAAGCCCGAGGATCAGGACGGCGCCGACGCCGCTCCCGATAATCGTTCGGAACTCACCGCTCACCTGTTGGCGGCCAGCACGGGAACGCACTAGCGATGCAGAAAAGCCCGCAGACGCACGCGCCGTCGCCGCCCCTCGACCTTGAGGCGGACCGGCTCCGCGAGGAGTGCGGCGTCTTCGGCATCTTCGGCCATCCGGACTCTGCCGCCATCACCGCGCTCGGCCTGCACGCGCTTCAGCACCGCGGCCAGGAGGCCGCCGGCATCGTCTCCTTCGACGGCAAGCGCTTCCATTCCGAGCGCCGCCTCGGCCTCGTCGGCGACACCTTCTCCCGCCGCGAAGTGATCGACCGCCTCCCGGGCAACGCCTCCATCGGCCATGTGCGCTATTCGACCACCGGCGAGACGATCCTGCGCAACGTGCAGCCGCTGTTCGCCGAGCTCGACGCCGGCGGCTTCGCCGTCGCGCATAATGGCAACCTCACCAACGGCATTTCGCTGCGCAAGAGCCTCGTCCGCGACGGCGCGATGATGCAGTCGACCAGCGACACCGAGGTGATCCTGCATCTCGTCGCGCGGGCGCGGCGCAACCGCTTCGTCGACCGTTTCATCGAGGGTCTGCGCCAGCTCGAGGGCGCCTACGCCTTCGTCGGCCTCACCAACAAGAAGCTCGTCGGCGCGCGCGACCCGCTCGGCATCCGCCCGCTGGTCATCGGCAAGCTCGACGGCTGCCCGATCCTGGCGTCAGAGACATGCGCGCTCGACATCATCGGCGCGACCTATGTGCGCGACGTCGAGAACGGCGAAGTCGTCATCTTCGACGAGGACGGCTTCCAGTCGCACAAGCCGTTCCCGCCGCAGGTCGCGCGGCCGTGCATCTTCGAATACATTTATTTCGCCCGGCCCGACTCGATCGTCGGCGGCCGCAACGTCTACGACGTGCGCAAGGCGATGGGCGCCGAACTCGCGCACGAAGCGCCGGCGAAGGCCGACGTCATCGTGCCGGTGCCGGACTCGGGCGTGCCCGCCGCGCTCGGCTTCGCGCAGGCCGCCGGCATCCCTTACGAACTCGGCATCATCCGCAACCACTATGTCGGCCGCACCTTCATTCAGCCGACGCAGGCGATCCGCGACCAGGGCGTGCGCATGAAGCACTCGGCCAACCGCGCCGTCGTCGCGGGCAAGCGCATTGTGCTGGTCGACGACTCGATCGTGCGCGGCACGACCTCGCGCAAGATCGTGCAGATGATGCGCGACGCCGGCGCGACCGAAGTGCACTTCCGCATCTCCTCGCCGCCGATCAAGCATCCGGATTATTACGGCATCGACACGCCGGACGCCGAGAAACTGCTCGCCGCCACGCAC
>DASTGR010000069.1:0-3406 GCA_035718885.1 Pseudolabrys sp.
GCGCGGACGGCATCGGCGCCTGATGACCGCTCGGTTCGCCGGCGGGAAAGATCCGTTCGTTTGCCTTCGAGCGCCGGCGCGGCTGCTGCCGCGCATCGGGTTCACGGCCATGGTGGAACGACGCTCACGGTCAGATAAGCGGGATGAAAAAAGCGGCATCCTAGTCGGTCGGTAGGATGTCCAATGCCGGTAGGATGTCCAATGCCGGAATGCCGCATTCCGGAAATCCTCCGACGGTCACGTCGGACGCGGCGTTCCAGGCGCCTTGAGACGGATGTGCAGCGCTGTCGCATCCGAGCCCGGCCGGACCGTCGGAATATTCTTCTTCTCGCTTGCCGGACTTGCGGTCAACGTAAGCCGAACCCAACCTGGAGCGAGACCATGTTTCAATTCCTGCATCTCGGCGCATACGGCCGCGCACCGCGCCGGGGCGAACCGGCCTGGAGCTGCATCTCCGGCATCGTCGCCGAAGGGGCGCGGCTGCCCGCGGCGCGCGGGCACATCGCCCATCCCGCCGAGCCGAAACTCCTGTTCGGCGTCTCGCCGCTCGAAGCCGGGCGGGATGCCGCGGATCGCGCCGACGGCGCGGTCGATGCGGCCGGCCGGCGGCTCCGCCGCGACGGCGTTGCCCTGATCGCCGGCGTCGTCAGCTATCCGATGGAAAAGCAAGCGGTCGACGCGATGATCGGCAGCCGCGACTACTACCGGTTCTGGCAGCACGCGGTCCTGGAATGGTTGCAGGCGGTGTTCGGCGAGTATTTGCGGTCGGTCGTCGAGCATGTCGACGAACGCTTCTATCACCTGCATTTCTACGTCGTCCCGCCGCTTTGCGCGGATCGCCGCCTGCGCTTCGATCTCGTCCATCCCGGCCGCCGCGCCAAGGCGGAAGCGGCGGCGCTCGGCGCCTCCAAGCGCGAGCAGGACCGCGCCTACCGGCAGGGAATGCGGGCCCTGCAGGATCGCTTCCACGCCGAGGTCGGCGCCGGCTTCGGCCATCAGCGCTTCGGGCCGCGGCGTCGCCGGCTGGCCCGACAGGAGCATCTGCTGCAGCGCGCCGCGGAGCAGGAGCGCGAGCGCCTGCGCGCGCGGGCCGACCGCGAGATCGCCGCCGCCGTCGCCATCGCCCGGGCGGAGGCGCGCGAGCGCTATGCCGGTCGTCTCGAAGCGCTCGAAGCGGGCTATCGTGACGAGATCGCGCGCCGCTGCGCCGCGGAAGCCGAAGCGGCGCTGTTGCGCGAAGCGCTGCCGGCGGCGCCGCAGCGCGGTCTCGCGCCTTGAACCGATCGTCTGCATCGGCCGGTCGTCTCGGCCCGCGCAGGGTCGCGCGCTTTGGGGCCGTCAACGGCCCCCCGCCGACCCCGCGATCCGGCGCGGGCGGGGGGCGGTGACAGTTCAGGCGTCGGCGTGGATCGCGCGCGCGACGGTGAAATACTCGCCGCCCTTGCGGTCGGCCGGCGGCGGGGCCGGGGCGATCAGCGCCAGCCGCTCCAGCAGGCGGACCGCCGCCTTGAAGCGGGCAGACGGCACCGTCGTCTGGGTCGCGCGCTGCCATTCGCGCTTGTCGATGACCGGGTCCTCCAGGCTGGTGTGGCGCCGCAGGGCGGCGACGAGCCGGAGCGCATCGGCCTCGACCGCGGAGGCGCTCGACACGGCCGACAGAAGCGTGCGTGCGACCGGCAGGATGAAGGTCTCGACCAGCGCGACCGCGCGCCGGACGGTCCCGGCGCCGATTTCCGCGGCGAGCTTGCCTTCGCCGGCGGCGGCCACGAGATGCAGCGCGACGGCGAGCCGCTGCGCGAGATCGGGCAACTGCGCGAGGCAGGCGGACAAAGGTTGCAGCGAGCGATCGAGGTCCGCGGTCCAGCGCTGCGCGGCGGCGGCCAGCGCGGTCGCGGCCGCTCCGGCGAACGCGAGCATGACCGGATCTACGCTCGCGAGAGCATGGACGCGCAGCGCGAGATCGGCGAGGCTTGCGGGGTCGCCGCCGGGCGGCGGCGGAAAGGCCGGCACGAAGGCGGTGCCGACGAGCATCTCCGGCGTCGCCGTCAGGAGGCCCTCGCATTCGGCCGCCGTCAGGACGCCGACGACGCCGACGGGCAGGGTGCGCATGACGACGTGCGCGGCCGGACCGGCCTGTGTCGCGATCGGGTGGCCGAGCGCGGCCGCATTGAGAAGGGCCGCGGTCTGCGGATCGCCGTGGCCGGCGCGGGGCAGCGTCGCCATCCGCCGCTCGTCGACGAGCAGCACGCCGGTGCCGCCGCCGGCGGCCTTGACCAGAGCGGCGCCGGCGCCGTCCTCGACGAGGATCCGCGGCGGCGCGCCGGGTCCGAGCAGATCGGCTTGCGGCAGCGGCGGCGGCGGCGCGTGGCCGAGCGCGGCGGCTGCCCGCACCGCCTGCGCATAGAGCGTGCGCCGTTCGGCGGCGATGCGTTCCTGCGCCGTCGAGAGCGCGAGCGCCGCGCGGTGCCGCGTAAGCAGCGCATTTTGCACGGCATGGGCGGCGCCTGCGACCGCCGGCGGCAGCGCCGGCAGGTCGCGGTTGTTGACCAGCAGGCAGACGCGCAGGCCGATGCCGGTGGCGCGGCCGAGCCGGCTGCCGGGTTCGGCCGGCGCCAGTCCGACGCACGGGCCGGCGACGGGCGCGACCATGGCGAGCGCCGTCATGGCGGCGGCGGGCAGGCTGTCGGGGCCGGCGAGGCCCGCCTTTTCCAGTGGCTCGAGCAATTCGTGCGGCAGCAGCGCGGGATCGATCGCGGCGCGCGGCAGGCGCAGGCGGGCGGTGAGCCGGGCGATGACGGCCTGCCGCTCCGGCGCGGCCGGCGCTTCGCCGACCTCGCCCGGCCTGTCGCTGCCGGGCTTGGCCTTCGGCGCGCGAAGCACGGGCCGCGGACCGGCGGGGCGGCGGGTGCCGTCCGCCGGCGGGCCTGCGTGTGCCGGGGGGCCGCCGGTCGGTTGGTTTGCCGCCGGGACGGGCGGTGCGTTTTCGGCGGCGGAACGTTCGCTGGCGGAGGGTTCGCTGTCGGCGGCGTGCATGGGGTCTCCGTGGGTTGCCGGCCTGGCGACGTCGGCGGTGCGACATCGGCCGTGATCGTCCGACGCTGCGCTGAGATTTCCGGCCGCGCCAGAGGGAAAGTTACCTTGTGGCGGAGACTGCGATCACGATGGCGCGCTCTTGCCGCTGTCGCACAAGACTGCTACACAGCGTCCCGCCGCGGATAAAAAGATCTGGTTTGTCAGACCTTTATGGGGCGCGCCAATGTGGCTGCGAATCCAGGCGCCCCAGCCAGCGCCGACTGACCGTCTGACAATCCCGACCCGCACCGAGCCTCGGCCCCGGCCTCGCCGCCGTTGCCGCACGCTCGCGCGCAGGAGCGCTCCACCGAGTCGGCACGCCGGACGCCGGCCC
>DASTGR010000070.1:0-5186 GCA_035718885.1 Pseudolabrys sp.
GGGCGATCTCGCCGGTGCTCGACGTCGCCGACCCGGTCGACCGCGCCTACCGGCTGGAAATCTCCTCCCCCGGCATCGACCGGCCGCTGGTGCGCAAGTCCGATTTCGACCGCTACGCCGGGCATCTGGTGCGGATCGAGATGGCCATGCCGGTCAACGGCCGCAAGCGCTTCAAGGGCGCGCTGGCCGGCACCGAGGGCGATCTGGCGCGGCTGAAACGCGACGAGGTTCCCGAGGGCGAGGACGCCGCCGTGCTCCTGCCGATCGAAGAGATGAGCGAGGCAAAGCTGGTGCTCACCGACGAGCTGGTGACACTCGCCTTGCGGCGCGAGAAGCAGGCCAAGCGCGAGCAGCGCGCGGCCAAGCGCGAAGAAAGACGCGAAGTCAGACAATCCCGGCAGCGGCCGCAGCGGCCTGCCGTCAAAGGAGGAGAGTGAGCTATGGCTGTCAGCGCCAACAGGCTCGAGCTTTTGCAGATCGCCGACGCGGTCGCGCGCGAGAAGTCCATCGACCGCGGCATCGTCATCGCCGCCATGGAGGACGCGATCGCGAAAGCGGCACGCTCGCGCTACGGCGCCGAGACCGACGTGCACGCCGAGATCGAACCGAAGACCGGCGACCTTCGCCTGACCCGCCACATGCTGGTGGTCGAAGCGGTCGAGAACCCGTCGAACCAGATCACCGTCGACGACGCGCGCAAGCGTCACCCCGCCGCGCAGGTCGGCGACACCATCGCCGATCCGCTGCCGCCGCTCGAATACGGCCGCATCGCCGCGCAATCGGCCAAGCAGGTCATCGTGCAGAAGGTGCGCGAGGCCGAGCGCGACCGTCAGTACGCCGAGTACAAGGATCGCATCGGCGACATCGTCAACGGCATCGTCAAGCGCGTCGAATACGGCAACGTCGTCGTCGATCTCGGCCGCGGCGAGGCCATCGTGCGCCGCGACGAGCTGCTGCCGCGCGAAGTGTTCCGCAACGGCGACCGCATCCGCGCCTATATCTACGACGTGCGGCGCGAGCCGCGCGGTCCGCAGATCTTCCTGTCGCGCACGCATCCGCAGTTCACCGCCAAGCTGTTCGCGCAGGAAGTGCCGGAAATCTATGACGGCATCGTCGAGGTGAAGGCGGTCGCCCGCGATCCCGGCTCGCGCGCGAAAATCGCCGTGATTTCACGCGATTCCAGCGTCGACCCGGTCGGCGCCTGCGTCGGCATGCGCGGCTCGCGCGTGCAGGCCGTCGTGAACGAATTGCAGGGCGAGAAGATCGACATCATCCCGTGGTCGCCGGACATCGCCACCTTCGTGGTGAACGCGCTGGCGCCGGCGGAAGTCGCCAAGGTCGTGCTCGACGAGGATCGCGAGCGCATCGAGGTCGTGGTGCCGGACCAGCAGCTGTCGCTGGCCATCGGCCGCCGCGGCCAGAACGTGCGTCTCGCCTCGCAGCTCACCGGCTGGGACATCGACATCCTCACCGAGCAGGAAGAGTCCGAGCGCCGCCAGGCCGAGTTCGAGAGCCGCACGAAAATATTCGTCGACGCCCTCAATCTCGACGAAGTGGTCGGTCAGTTGCTCGCCTCGGAAGGCTTCGGCTCGATCGAGGAGCTCGCGCTCGTCGACGAAAAGGAAATCGCCTCGATCGAAGGCTTCGACGAGGACACGGCGCGCGAGTTGCAGGAGCGCGCGCGCGAATACCTCGCGCAGCAGGAGGCCGAGCTCGACGCCAAGCGCAAGGAACTCGGCGTCGAGGACGACATGAAGGACGTTCCCGGCATCTCAACCGCGATTCTGGTCAAGCTCGGCGAGAACGGCGTGAAGACGGTCGAGGATCTCGCCGGCTGCGCTACCGACGACCTGACCGGCTGGACCGAGCGCAAGGACGGCGAAGCCAAGCGCGAGCCAGGCTTCCTCGACGGTCTCGACGTCTCCCGCGAGGAGGCCGAGGCGCTGATCATGCAGGCCCGTGTGAAGGCCGGCTGGATTACCGAGGCCGAGCTGAACCCGCCGGCCGAAGAAGCGGCCGAGGGCGAAGACGCTCCGGTAGAGGCGTAAGGAGAACGGCCTTTTGATGCTGGCAGTCGCGCAAGACAGCGAACGGGACACCGAACTCGACCGCGGGGCCTCGGCCCCGGGGGCGGAGCGGACCTGCGCGTTGTCGCGCGAGGTCAAGCCGGTCGACGAGCTCATCCGTTTCGTGGTGGGCCCGAACGGCGAGGTGGTCGCCGACGTGCGGCGCAAGCTGCCCGGCCGCGGCCTGTGGGTCAGCGCGACCCGCGAGGCGGTCGACCAGGCGGTCAAACGCAACGTTTTCGCGCGCGGCTTCAAGCGGGACGTACGCGCCGCGGCCGATCTCGCCGACCAGACCGGGAAGATGCTCGAACGGGCGGCCCTCGACGCGCTGGCGATTGCCGGCAAGGCGGGGCTGGTCGTGTCGGGTTTCTCCAAAGTCGAGGCGACCCTGGGTAAAGGGGAGGCACTCGCCCTCATCCACGCCAGCGACGCGGCTTCGGACGGCAGACGCAAACTGTCCGGCCCCGCCCACGCCGAAAACGAGGAGGGAACGCGGAAAATCATCGTTATCGAGGATTTTTCGGGGACCCAATTGGATTTGGCACTGAACCGCCCAAATGTGGTACATGCAGCCCTGCTTGCCGGGCCCGGGAGCGAGACCTTTCTCGCTCGCGTTGCACGCTATGTGCGTTTCCGGACCAATAAATCGACCGCAGCGGTTCGCGCAGACGCGCCGACGAAGGGCGCCGAAGGACGAAGTACGGAATGACTGAGACCAAGAATCCTGGCGATAAGAAACTGAGCGTGGGCGGGCCGAAATTGACCCTCAAGCCACGCACCGAAACGGGCGTCGTGCGCCAGAGTTTCAGCCATGGCCGCAGCAAGCAGGTCGTGGTGGAGACGGTGAAGCGCCGGACCCTCGGCGGCGCGCCGGCCAAGCCCGAACCCGTACCGGAAGCGCCGAAGAAAGCCGCCGCGCCCGCGCCGCGTCCCGCTGCTCCGCCCGAGCCGCCGAAGAAGCCCTCCGGCGTCGTGCTCCGCACGCTGACCGAGGAAGAGCGCAACGCGCGCGCTCATGCGCTCGCCGACTCGCGCGTGCGCGAAGCCGAAGAGCGCAAGCACGCCGAAGAGGACGCCAAGCGCCGCGCCGTGCAGGAAGCCGCCGACCGCATCGAGCGCGAGGCAGCCGCCGCGCGCAAGCGCGACGAGGACGATCGCCGCAAGCACGACGAAGAATCCAAGCGCAAGGCCGACGAGGTCGCCAAGAAGCGGCTCGGCGGCGAACCGGCGACCGAGGCGCGCCGTCCGACCGCCTCGGCCACGCCGCCGGGCCGCCTGACGCTCGAGGCCGAAGAGGAAGAGGCTCCCGCGCGCCGCCGTGGCGCTCCCGGCCGTCCCGTCACGCCGCCCCGTCCGGCGCCGCGCGTCGGCGCGGAGAAGCAGCGCGGCCGCCTGACCCTCGTCAACGCTCTCAATGCCGGCGAAGTGCGCGAGCGTTCGATCGCCTCGTTCCGCCGCCGCACCGAGCGGCGCCTCAAGGGCCACTCGAACGAGCCGAAAGAAAAGCTCATCCGCGACGTGACCATTCCGGATGCGATCAGCATCCAGGAACTCGCCAACCGCATGGCGGAGCGCGCGGTCGACGTCATTCGCCTGCTGATGAAGCAGGGCCAGATGGCGACGATCAACGACGTCATCGACGCCGACACTGCGCAGCTCATCGCCGAGGAAATGGGCCACAGCGTCCGCCGCGTTTCGGAATCGGACGTTGAAGAAGGCCTGTTCGACGTCGCCGATGCCGACGAGAATTTGCAGCCCCGCGCGCCTGTCGTGACCGTGATGGGCCACGTCGACCACGGCAAGACCTCGCTGCTCGACGCGATCCGTTCGGCGGAAGTCGCCGCTGGCGAAGCCGGCGGCATCACGCAGCATATCGGCGCCTATCAGGTGACCGCCCCGTCGGGCGGCAAGATCACCTTCATCGACACGCCCGGCCACGCCGCCTTCACGGCGATGCGTGCGCGCGGCGCCAAGGTGACCGATATCGTCATCCTCGTGGTCGCGGCCGACGACGGCGTCATGCCGCAGACGGTCGAAGCCATCCATCACGCCAAGGCGGCGAAGGTTCCGATCATCGTCGCCATCAACAAGATGGACAAGCCGGACGCGAACCCGACGCGCGTGCGCACCGATCTGTTGCAGCACGAGATCCAGGTGGAATCGATGGGCGGCGAAGTCGTCGACGTCGAAGTGTCCGCCAAGGATCACACCAACATCGACAAGTTGCTCGAGATGGTGGCGCTGCAATCCGAAATCCTCGACCTGAAGGCCAATCCGGACCGTGACGCCGAAGGCACCGTGATCGAGGCCAAGCTCGATCGCGGCCGTGGTCCGGTGGCGACGGTTCTCGTTCAACGCGGCACGCTCGAGGTCGGCGATCTCATCGTGGCCGGCGCCGAATGGGGCCGCGTGCGCGCGCTCGTCTCCGACACCGGCGATACCGTGCCGGCGGCCGGCCCCTCGACTCCGGTCGAGGTCCTCGGCTTTTCCGGCACGCCGGACGCCGGCGATCGTCTCGCCGTGGTCGAGAACGAAGCCCGCGCCCGCGAGGTCACCGATTATCGTGCGCGCCAGAAGCGCGAAAAGTCGGCGGCGCGCGCCACCGGCATGCGCGGCTCGCTCGAGCAGATGATGGCGCAGGCGAAGACGGCGGGCCGCAAGGAATTCCCGCTGGTCATCAAGGGCGACGTGCAGGGCTCGGTCGAAGCGATCATCGGCGCGCTCGACAAGCTCGGCACCGACGAAGTGGCGGCGCGCGTGCTGCACTCGGGTGTGGGCGGCATCTCGGAGAGCGACGTGACGCTCGCCGAAGCCTCGGGCGTCCCGATCATCGCCTTCAACGTGCGCGCCAACAAGGAAGCGCGCGAGGCGGCGGAACGCGCCGGCATCGAGATTCGCTACTACAACATCATCTACGACCTCGTCGATGACGTGAAGAAAGCGATGTCGGGCCTGCTGCCGCCGACCCTGCGCGAGACCATGCTCGGCAACGCGCAGATCCTGGAAGTCTTCAAGGTGTCGAAGGTCGGCAACGTGGCGGGCTGCCGCGTGACCGACGGCACCGTGGAGCGCGGCGCCAATGTGCGGCTGATCCGCGACAACGTCGTCGTCCACGAAGGC
>DASTGR010000071.1:0-5084 GCA_035718885.1 Pseudolabrys sp.
GGCCAGTGTGGACCGTGCTGTACGTCATGGTCGCGATCGCCGGTTATCGGGTCTTCGGCCGCGCGCCCGGCGGGGCGGCCATGATCCTATGGGCCGTGGGCCTGGCGCTCAATTTCATGTGGTCGCCGGCGTTCTTCCGCCTGCGCGCGCCCTCCCTCGCGCTCGCCGTGGTGCTGTCGCTGTTGGCGGTGAACGTCGCCTTCGTCGCGACGAGTTGGCCGCTCGACCGCGCCGCCGCGCTTCTGTTCGTGCCTTACGTCGTCTGGGTCGCCTTCGCGTCGCTGCTCAATGCTGCGGTGGTACGGCTGAACTAGGCACGTGCGCGCGGCGTGCTAACCTCCGTACAAACGCAGACGGGGGAATTCATGGCCGGCTTATTGCAGAACCACATCGCCGCCGTGACCGGCGCCGGCTCCGGCATCGGGCAGGCGATCGCCATCGGCTATGCGCGCGAGGGCGCGAACGTCGCGGTGCTCGACATCAATGCCGAGGCGGCGCGCGCAACCGCCAAGACCATTACCGACGCCGGCGGCAAGGCGGCAGCCTTCGCGCTCGATGTCACCGATCGCGACGCCTGCCGTGCGATGGCCGCGGAAGTCGAAGCCAAGGTCGGCCGGGTCTCGGTGCTAGTCAACAATGCCGGCATCGCCCGGCGCAACGGCATGACCGGCGATCCCGACGCCCTGCTGAAGGACTGGCAGGACATCATGGCGATCAATTTGAACGGCGTGTTCAACGTCACGCATGCCTTTCTCGCGCAGCTGCGCGCGAGCAAGGGCCGCATTGTCAACCTCGGCTCGGTGCAGTCCTTCGTGCACCTGCGCACGCCGACCTCGCCAGCCTACACGACCTCGAAGCACGGCGTGCTCGGTTTCACCAAGGCGCTCGCCGCCGAGCTCGGCAAGGACGGCGTGCGCGTCAATGCCATCGGCCCGGGCTTCATCGAGACGCCGCTGAACGCGGCGGTGCGCGCCAATAACCCCGCGCTCGTGCAGGTCTTTCTCGACCACACGCCGCTCGGCCGTGCCGGCAAGCCGGAAGACATCGTCGGCCCGGCGATCTTCCTCGCCTCCGATCTGTCGCAATTCGTCACCGGTACGATCCTGATGGCCGATGGCGGCTATCGCACCGTCTAGAGGAACCTCGCGCGCGCCGGCCGGATTGACCCGCGGGACCGATCCGAGGATGCGCGATGCCGGACGTCAGACCGAGCGACACGGAACGTGAGGCGCAACTGCGCGCGCTCGCCGAGCGGCTCGAATTCAGGATGGACGGCTCGGACGGGCGTTACACGCTGACGCGCACGGTCGACCTGTCGCGTACCGAGCGCGAGGTGAACCTGACGCTCGATGAGGTCGAGAAGCTGCTCGAAACGTGGAAGCTGCGCGGCCTCGGCGGCGGCTGAGGCGCCGCTGCGCCGTGCACCGGATTGCGGACGTCTTCTCTCGGCCGCGCAAAGCCTCTAGCATCCGTGGATCATTCCTCATCCACGGGCTTTCTCATGTCACAACGCATTGGTGTCATCGGCGCCGGCACGATCGGCG
The DNA here is from genome assembly GCA_035718885.1 of Pseudolabrys sp. GTDB lineage: Bacteria > Pseudomonadota > Alphaproteobacteria > Rhizobiales > Xanthobacteraceae > Pseudolabrys. Next base: position 1,545 of record DASTGR010000071.1, read on the forward strand.
CCAGCTGGGCGGCTTATTTCCTGGCGCAAGGCCACGACGTGGCCGCGACCGATCCGTCGCCGCAGGGCGAAGCATTCGCGCGCCGCTTCATCGCCAATGCCTGGCCGACCTTGGATAAACTTGGCTTGGTCGTACAGGGCGCGAGCGCCGAACGTTTCACCTTCCATAAGGATGCGGCGGCGGCCGCAGCCGGCGCCGACTTCATCCAGGAAAGCGGACCGGAGCGCGAGGATCTCAAGATCAAGCTCTTCAACGTCATTGACGGTGCCGCGCCGCCCGAGACGGTGATTGCCTCGAGCTCGTCCGGTCTCCTGATCAGCCGCGTCACCGTCGAGTGCAAGCACCCCGAGCGCTGCGTCATCGGCCACCCGTTCAATCCGCCGCACCTGATTCCGCTGGTCGAGGTGGTGGGCGGCACCAAGACGAGCCGCGCCGCGATCGACAAGGCGATGGCCTTTTACCGCGCCGTCGGCAAGCACCCGATCCTGATCAACAAGGAAGTGAAGGGCCACGTCGCCAATCGCCTCCAGGCGGCGCTATGGCGCGAAGTCGTGCACCTCGTCGCCGAGGGCGTCGTCTCGGTCGCCGATGCCGACGCTGCCGTCGCCTACGGCCCCGGCCTGCGCTGGGCCCTGATGGGGCCGAGCCTGACCTTCCATCTCGCCGGCGGAGAGGGCGGGATGAAGCACTTCCTCGACCATCTCGCGCCGGCCATGCAGGGCTGGATGGACGATCTAGGCGCGCCACGCCTCAGCAGCCCCGAACTGCAACAGGCGATCATCGAGGGCGTGACGGAGGAGGCGGGTTCGCGCACAATCGGCGACCTCCAGAAGTGGCGCGACCGCAAGCTGATCGACATCCTGAAGGTGTCGGCCAGCCCGTGACGGCATTATCCGCCGTTTGACCTAACGCAAGGCCGCGGTTTCGGCGTCGATGGAACTTGCATCCGGGAACTCCCCGGGTGCGGGCCGCCAGTCTCGGCACACGCCGCCCGGTGGGCCCCGCGGGCAATCGCCCGTCCTCGCGCCTTTCATGGAAAACGACCGACAGGAGTTGAACCGATGTATCGCAAACTGATGCTTGCCGCGGCCACGGCCGCTGCGGTGGCCGCCACGAGCTTCGTCGCTGCCCCGGCCGACGCTTCGCCCTACCGCGTCATCCGCTGGGAAGGCACCCGCGTCTGCCAGGTGTGGGACTATGGCGTGTCCAAGCCGTGGGGCCCGCACAAGGTGCTGAGCAAGAAAAAGAAGACCGCTGAAGCCGCGACCCGCAGCCTCAACCGCCGGATCGCCAAGCATCGCTGCGGCTGGTAATCCGCGTCGACCGACATTGCGAAGGCGCGGGCCGGACAGGCCCGCGCCTTTTTGCGTTTGCGGTCGGGAACTTTTTCGGCCACCTTGCAACTTCTAGAGACGATGGAACGTTGCTCCCCGCACCCGCCACTTCCGAAGGCCGCCCATGAGCCACGTCACCTACGAGATCGTCGAGCACGACGGCGGCTGGGCCTACCGGGTCAAGGGCGTCTATTCCGAGACCTTCGCGACGCATGAGCAGGCGCGCCGCGCGGCGAAAGTCGCGGCGGCCGAGCAGATGGTGCCGGGCCACACCGAGGTCATCGAATACGAGGACGAGCAGGGCCGCTGGCATGTCGAGACGGCGCCCGGCCGCGACCGGCCCGACACCGACATCAAGGACACGCCTTAAGCGCGCCGCGCCATGCCATGAGCAATGCGCGGCTGCTGACGCTCTCCGGCCTGCTCGCATTCATCGGCGGCTTCATCGACGTCGTCTGCTTCTTCGGGCTCAAGGGCCTACTCGCCGCTCACATTACCGGGAATCTCGCGACGTTGTGCGCAAGCATCGTGCTCGGCACTGCGGGCCTGATCAGCAAGATCCTGGCGGTACCGGAGTTCATGATCGTCGTGGCGCTGGCGCACGCGACCGCGCGCATCCTCAACCGCTATGGCTGGCCGTCGGTGCGCATCCTGCTCGGCTTCGAGGCGGTGCTGCTGACGGCTTTTCTTGCGCTCGCGGTGCGCTACGGCCCATTTGCCGACCCCGATAGCGGGATCGCGCTGGCGACAGCGCTGGCCGCCATCGCCGCGATGGGCGTGCAGAACGCCGTGCAGCGCGCACAACTGACCCGAATTCCACCGACCAGCTTCATGACCGGCAATGCGACGCAGGCCGGCATCGATCTCGTCGATGCGCTGGCCGGCGCGGCATCGCCGCCGCAGAAGGAGCGGCTGCGCTTCGTCGCGCTCAATCTGATGTGCTTTGGGTTCGGCTGCGCCGCCGCGGCGCTCGCTTACGATGCGGCCGGGTTCGCCGCGCTGGCCTTGACCGTGCCGGTCGCCGCTCTTGCGGCCATCCTGGCGCCGTGAGCGTCAGCGGCGCGCTATTGCCACAAGCCGTAGGACGCCCATTTGCTTTCGGGGATTTCCTGACCCACGCTCAGGCGGAACGACAGCACCTTCATGTGGTCCGGCGTCGCGGTGCAGCTGTAGGACATCTGGTACCAGTGCTTGCGGCTGCGGAAGGCGCCGCCCTTCGCCTCGATCGAGTCGGCGGCGATCTTCGGCGGTGTGAGGGCGCTGGCGACCGCGCGGTCCGGATGGAACTTGCGCTGATCCTTGCGGATCGTGACCATCGCCGTGTAGTCGCAAAGCTGCTCGAGGCGGTCAACCGGCTCCAGCTTCTTGAGCACCTTCTCGAAGTGGGCGTCGGGGCCCGCGGCGTGCGCCGTGGTGACGAGGACAGTAGCGATCGTCAGCGCAAGCACCCGCATTCACACATCCTCCAAATCCACGCGCATTAATGCGAGCGAGGCCGCCGATGGCAACCGGCGTCGGCCGCCTTGTCCAATGCAAAGATGGCGGGAACGCGGACAAATCGCCGCGTCCGTGCACCGAGGAGCAAGATACCGCGGCTACACGTATTTGGGATCGCGCTCCAGGAGCTCGATCGAGATTCCCTGCGGGCCGCGCAGGAAGCATATCTTGATGCCGGGCCGCGGCACGTGCGGCTCGGTCGTGAACTCGACACCCTTGGCCTTCAGCGACGCGATCATGGCGTCGAGGTCCTTCACGAACAGGCCGAAATGGTCGAGCCCTTGATAGGGCGTCGCCGGCGGCGAATTGACGCCGTCGCCCGCCTTGACCGGCGCGATGAAGATATTGCCGCCGCCGAGTTTCATATCGATGCGCGGCTTGCCCTGCTGCGTCGTGCGGATCACCTCGGCGCCGAGCATGCGCTCGAACCATTGGGCGGTGCCTTCGGGATCGGGCGTGCGCAAATGAATATGGTCGAAGGTGATCTCGGGCATGGCGCGCTCCTGACTTCGGACGGGTGTTTGATAGACCATCGGCCGCGGCGCGGCCAGACGGGGGGCCCCATTCGCCGTGCGACTTTCACGCTATTGAATGCGCGGAATTCGTGCGCCGAGCCGCTTCCTCTTCCCATTTCCCATGGCATCATGCGTCCGGATAAGATCGCGCCGGGGACGCGCGACATTTTGGGAAGAAACAAAGATATGACGTT
>DASTGR010000072.1:0-5761 GCA_035718885.1 Pseudolabrys sp.
GAGCCGCGGCCGCGCGCCGCGGTTGGGGCTGGCGCCGTGCGGCAGCGCCAGGTGCCAGATGACGAGATCGCCGGCGCGGCCGCCGATCGGGATCGCGCCGAGCGCGTGCAGATCCTGGCTGCGCGGATCGGCGCCGGGCGGCAGGCTCTTCAGCCAGTCCTCGCCCCAGCGGTGGAAGCCGGGCACGAGCGTGAACGCGCCCTGCTCGGGCGGCGTGTCGGTCAGATAGAGAATGCCGCCGGTGAAGAACGGGATCGGCGTCTTGACGCTGACGTCCCAGTGCAGGTCGGGTCCGCGGAACATGAAGCCCGGCCGTTCCGGCACGTTGAAGCCGCCGCGGTCGGTGGTGACCCACAGGTCGGCGGTGCCCCAGAGCTGCGCGAAGGCCTTGTGAATGCGCGCGCTGCTGCGATTGGCGGCGAAAGCGGGGTGCTGGAAAAGCTGCACCATGATGCCGTGATCGGTCGGCACGTACCACGACTCCGGGTCGTTGGGCCGCGCGCCGACATGATCGTAGATCGCCTGCGCGGCGGCATCGCGCGTCTCGGCCGCCACGGAGTCGTGCAGCACGACATAGCCGTGCTCGCGCCAGTGCGCGAGGTCGTCCTCGGAGAAGACCGGCTCGCTCGCATCGACGCTTGCAAGGCGGGGCGCGACGTCCGGCGGCGGCGGCGCGCCGATGACCGCGGCGTTGATGCGCGCGACCTGCAACGGATCGACGCCGCCGGTCGTGGCGACGATCCAGCGCTCGAACGCGTCGAAGTCCGGACGATGGCCGAAGAAATCGACGGTCTGCTCGAGGCCGATGCCGCAGGCGTGGATGACGAGCATGTCGAGATGGCGGTCGTGCATCGCGGCGGGCGGCGCGACGCCGCGCAGCCCGGCCATGGCGCGCGCCCACAGCCGCTTCAATTGATAGATGCCGAGCGCGCCGGCTTCGGTCGGGGGCGGCAGGTCGGGCGCGGCGGGGGAGAGCATGGCCGGAGCAGTCGGTTGTGGACAGAGAAAAGACAACCTCTCTCCGCCGTCCCGGTCAAGCCGCCATCGACGCGCGCACCGGGCTCATGTAAGAACCCTTCACATTTCAACCGGTCGGGATTCGCGATGAACTGGGGCAAGCGCGGCGATGGCGAGCGCAGCTATCACCACGGCAATCTGAAGGAAGCCCTGGTGCGCGCCGCTCTGGCATTGATTGCCGAGAAAGGTCCCGCCGGCTTCACCTTCGCCGATGCCGCGCGCTGGGCGGGCGTGAGCCCGGCCGCACCCTATCGTCATTATCGCGACCGCGACGCGCTGCTTGCGGATGTCGCTCTGCGCGGCTTCGAGCAGTTCACCGAAGCTCTCCTCGCGGCGTGGAAGGACGGTGCGCCGGACGTGCTCACGGCCTTCGATCGCCTCGGCAAAGCATATCTGGCCTTCGCCAGGGACGAGCCTTCGTATTATTCGGCGATGTTCGAGGCCGGCGTTTCGGCCGACAGCAATGCGGAATTGCGCGCGGCGAGCGAGCGGGCGTTCAACGTGCTGCGCTCCGCCGCTGAAAAATTGGTCGCTCTCATGCCGGCGAAGGGCCGGCCGCCGGCGCTGATGGTCGCGTTGCATATCTGGTCGATGACGCACGGCATCGCCTCGCTGTTCGGCCGCGGCGATGCGGCGCGCCGCACGCTGCCCATGCCGCCTGAGGAATTGCTCGAGGCGGCTGTGCTGGTCTATCTGCGCGGCCTCGGCATTGCCGCGGGCGCGGCCTCCGGCCGCAGCTGAAAATATTTTCCGGCGGCGGGGCAGGGCCCGCCGCAGCCAAATCCCAAGTCTGAACAAACGATTCCTTACAGCGGGCCGGCCGGTGAGGCCGCGCGGGCGCGAGCTGGGGGCCTTCCGCCGGCGTTTGGCGCGCCTAATTCAATGTGAAGGGTGTTGACATCCGCCCCGGCCGTCCCTATCCATGTAAATGTTATTTACATTCACGCGAGGCTGACCATGCCCATCACCGCCAAGCTCGACGAATTCGGCAAACCCGCCTGGATCGCGCTGATCGTTCTCGGCTTCTGGGCCTTCTGGCCGCTCGGTCTCGCCATTCTCGCCTTCACAATATGGAGCGGACGCATGGGATGCGGTTATCACGGCCACGATCGGTGGCAGCACAAGATGGAGCGCATGCAGCGCAAGATGGACTGGATGCGCGCGAAGATGGGCGGCGGCGCCGGCGGTGCGCCGTGGTCGCATGGACCCTCGAGCGGCAATCGCGCCTTCGACGAGTATCGCAGCGAGACGCTGCGCCGGCTCGAGGACGAGCAGCGCGAATTCCGCGACTTTCTCGACCGCCTGCGCATGGCCAAGGACAAGGCCGAGTTCGACCAGTTCATGTCGGAGCGCCGCGACCGCCCGCCGGAGGCCCCGCCACACCAGGCTTGATGCAGGCTTCCCCCCCGAGCCTGACGGCCGCCCCGCAAGGGGCGGCCTTTTTCCTTTCCGGCTGCCGCCGCCACCCCTTCACCTCGCCGACGCGGGACGGTAAAGAGCGGGCCGCGCTAACCCATTCTTAACCACAATCACTGCTGTTACGGGCCTGAAAGCCCGCTCAATCGCCCAAGTTTGGCCAAGTTCGCGGGGAATTCGGTGTTCCTTCGGTGACGGGTCATCGAAGCACCACGAAATCTTGGCTAACCGATCGGGCGCGCTGAGCGGCCGTTTTATCCGGCGCGCCGCCGCATTTTGAAGCGACAGCGCTGCGCCGTATCCGGAGTCGGATCAGGCGGAAAGGATCAGCTCGTGCTCTTACAGACTGTCCCGGTGGTCGGGACCAACATTGCACCGTCCGCCACCGGACTCTCGCTCTGGTCCTTGTTCATCCACGCCAATCTGATCGTGCAATTGGTCATGATCGGGCTGCTCGCCTGCTCGATCTGGGTCTGGGCCATCGCCATCGACAAGATGGTTCTCTACGCGCGCACCCGCCGCGAGATGGACAGGTTCGAAGGTGCGTTCTGGTCAGGTGAATCGCTCGAGGAGCTCTATCGCACGCTGTCCGGCAAGCCGAACCATTCGATGGGGGCGCTGTTCGTCGCCGCGATGCGCGAGTGGAAACGCTCGTTCGAGGGCGGCGGCCGTTCGATCGCCGGTCTGCAAATGCGCATCGAAAAGGTGATGCAGGTGTCGATCGCGCGCGAGATCGAGCGGCTGGAGCGGCGGCTTCTGGTACTGGCGACGGTCGGCTCGGCCGGACCCTTCGTCGGCCTGTTCGGCACGGTCGTGGGCATCATGACCAGCTTCCAGTCGATCGCCGCCTCCAAGAACACGTCGCTGGCGGTGGTCGCGCCGGGCATCGCCGAGGCCTTGTTTGCGACCGCGATCGGCCTTGTCGCCGCCATACCGGCGACCATTTTCTATAACAAGTTCGCCGCCGAGGTGAACAAGCAGACGCAGCGGCTCGAGGGCTTTGCCGACGAGTTCGCCGCGATCCTGTCGCGCCAGATCGACGAGCGGGGCTAGCGCATGATCCCGAAAAGTGGGCACCGGTTTTCGGGCAAGATCATGCGCAACGAAAAGGCTTTCAGATGGCCATGAACGCCGGCACACCCGCCATCGGCTCGGGCCGCCGCGCGCGTCACCGCCGCGGCGTCATGGCCGAGATCAACGTCACGCCGATGGTCGACGTGATGCTGGTGCTCCTCATCATCTTCATGGTGTCGGCGCCGCTGCTGACGGTCGGCGTGCCGATCGACCTGCCGCAGAGCCAGGCCAAGAGCCTGGAGCAGGACAAGGAGCCGCTCACCGTTTCGGTCAACGACAAGGGGCAGGTCTTCCTGCAAAACTCAGAAATCAGCATCGAGGATCTGGTGCCGAAGATGCAGGCGGTGGCGCAGGCGCGAGGCGGCACCGAGGCGCGCGTCTATGTGCGCGGCGACAAGAAGGTCGATTACGGCACGATGATGCGGGTGATGGGCCGGCTGTCGGGCGCGGGCTTCCATCGCGTCGCGCTGGTCACGGAATTCGAGCAGGGCGGGGCGGGCAAGTAGACCGTGATGCGCAAGGCGACAGCGATATCGGCCGGGCTCCACGTGGCGGTGCTGCTGTGGGCGACCCTGTCGCTGTCCGGCAAGGCGCTCGAGGCCACGCCGCCCGACGCGCTGCCTGTCGACATGATCTCCGAGAAGGACTTCTCGCAGATGACCAAGGGCGCCAAGGATGCGCCCAAGCCGGTCGAGAAGCCGAAGCCGCTGGTCGAGAAGAAGGCCGAGCCCAAGCCCGAGATCGAGGACATCAAGCCGAAGATCAGCGAGAAGCCGGAAGTCCAGGCTGCTTCGCAGAAGCCGCCTGAGCCGCCGAAGCCGCCCGAGCCGAAGAAGCCGGAAAAGCAGGAAGCCAAGGCCGACGAGAAGAAGCCCGAGCCGAAGCCGGAAGAGAAGAAGCCGGACGCGATCGCGAAGGAAATCAAGAAAGAAGAAGACAAGAAGATCAAGGAAGCGAAGGCCGAGGAGAAGAAGCCGGAGCCGAAGAAGCCGCCGGTCAAGAAGCCGCCGGAGTTCAACCCGGACAAGATCGCCGCACTGCTCGATCAGCGCGCGCCGCAGCGGCACGCCGCGACCGGCGACGAACTCAATCCGAACGCCACGCTCGGCCGCGCCAAGGGTCTTGCCGCGCAATTGTCGCAGAGCGAGATCGATGCGCTGCGCGAGCGCATCAAGCAATGCTGGCAGCCGCCGCTCGGCGCCGAGAACGCGTCGGACCTCCAGGTCGTCTTCCGCGTGATGTTCAACACCAACGGCACCGTGTCGCGCGGCCCTGACGTGGTCGAGGGCGCGCCCTCGGCGCTCGGGCCCGTCTTCGCCGAAAGCGCGCGCCGGGCCATCCTTCAGTGCCAGCCCTACACGATGCTGCGTCCCGAGCACTATGCGCAGTGGCACGACATGGAAATGGTCTTCAATTTACATGACATGTTCCGCTAAGGGACGGCATGTTCCGCTAAAGAGAGCAAAGACATTCCGATGACCAATGCATTCCTTCCGCCGCCCGCCCTCTCGCGCCGGCGTCTCTTGCAACTGGCCGGCGGCACGAGCCTCGGCGCCGCCACGGGACTCATCACGCAAGCCGCGCATGCCGCCGTGCGCGTCGACATCAATCAGGGCAATCCGCAGCCGATCTCGATTGCGCTGCCCGACTTCATCGCCGGAGCGCCGGCCGAGGGCGACGTCGCGCGCGGCGTGACGCAGGTCATCACCGGCAATCTGCAACGCTCCGGCCTGTTTGCGCCGATCAATCCGGCAGCCTTCATCGAGAAGGTCACCAATTCCGACGCGGTCCCGCGCTTCGCCGATTGGCGCACCATCAATGCGCAGGCGCTGGTGACCGGCCGCATCACACGCCAGGGCGACGGCCGTCTCAAGGCGGAGTTCCGCCTGTGGGACGTGTTCGCTGGCCAGCAGCTCGACGGCAAGCAGTACTTCACCACGCAGGACAACTGGCGCCGCATCGGCCACATCATCTCCGACGCGATCTACGAGCGGTTGACCGGCGAGAAGGGCTATTTCGACAGCCGCGTCGTGTTCGTCGACGAGACCGGGCCGAAGACACACCGCATCAAGCGGCTGGCCATCATGGATCAGGACGGCGCCAGCGTGCGCTACATTACGCGCGGCGACGACCTCGTGCTGACGCCGCGCTTCAATCCGTCGACGCAGGAAATCACCTACATGTCATACGGGCAGGAAGGCCCGCGCGTCTATCTGCTCAACATCGAGACCGGCCAGCGCGAGATCGTCGGCAA
>DASTGR010000073.1:0-2478 GCA_035718885.1 Pseudolabrys sp.
CCGCCTGGATGTATTCGAAATTGCGGCCGCGCAGGAATTCGGCGCGCACGAGGTGCACCAGCGACACCCAGGAGAACAGCAGCAAGATGCCGAGCAGCACGAAGAAGCCTGGCACCAGCACCGACGAGATGATGAGCAGCAGGTAGAGCGAGGGGATCGAGGTCCAGATCTCGATGAAGCGCTGGAACAGGAGGTCCGTCCAGCCGCCGAAATAGCCCTGCACCGCGCCGGCGGCGACGCCGATGATCGAGGACACGATCGTCAGGCACAGGCCGAACAGCACCGAGATGCGGAAGCCATAGATGAGACGCGCCAGCACGTCGCGGCCGCCATCATCGGTGCCGAGCCAGTTGTATTCGAGCGTGCCGCATTTGGCGAAGTTATGCTCCGCCGCCCATTGGCAGTCCTTTTGCGTCAGCATCCAGGTCGGCTTCGACGGGAACGGCGACGGCGGCTTCGACACCTGCGTATTGTAGGAGAAGCGGATCGGCGGCCACACCACCGTGCCGTGCTCCTTCTCGATCAGCCCCATCAGATAGGGATCGCGATAATCGGCGGCTGTGCCGAACAGCATCGGGTCCGGCTCCTTGGCGAAGGCCGTGTCCGGATAGGTGACGACCGCCGGGAAATAGACATGGCCGTTGACCGCGATGAAAATCGGCTTGTCGTTGGCGATAAACTCGGCGAACAGCGACACGACGAACAGCGCCAGGAACACCCACAACGACAAATGGCCGCGCCGGTTGGCCTTGAAGTTCTGCCAGCGGCGCTTGTTCAGCGGCGAGATGGCGATCCAGCGCCGCCGCGGCGGCACGTCCTTCTCGACGACGCCGCCCGGCTTCGTGTCCTGCGAGGGGATGCCCGCGCGCGCGTCCATCACACCTCCCGCGGCTTCTTCCCTCTCCCCGCCTGCGGGGAGAGGGTGGCGAGCGCCAAAGGCGCGAGCCGGGTGAGGGGCATTGGCGGATGCTCAAGATCGCGGACACGCCCCCTCACCCGACGTCCTCGTTTCACTCGGACGTCGACCACTCCCCGCACGCGGGGAGAGGAGAAGAGCAGCGTGTCTCTCGCAGGCTTCATCACACCTCCCGCGTTTCAAAGTCGATGCGCGGATCGATCCACGTATAGGTCAGGTCGGAGATCAGGTTCACCACCACGCCAACCAGCGAGAAGATGTAGAGCGTCGCGAACACCACTGGATAGTCGCGGTTAAGCACGCTCTCGAAGCCGAGGAGGCCGAGCCCGTCGAGCGAGAAGATCGTCTCGATCAGCAGCGAGCCGGTGAAGAAGGCCGAGACGAAGGCGCCGGGAAAGCCCGCGACCACGATCAGCATGGCGTTGCGGAAGACGTGCCCGTACAGAACCTGGTTCGACGAGCAGCCTTTGGCGCGCGCCGTCAGCACGTATTGCTTGCGGATCTCGTCGAGGAAGGAGTTCTTCGTCAGCAGCGTCATCGTGGCGAAGGCCGACAGCGCCATCGATATGATCGGCAGCGTCAGGTGCCAGAAATAGTCGCCGATCTTGGCGTACCAGGGCAGCGACCAGAAATTGTCGGAGACGAGGCCGCGCAGCGGAAACCAGTCGAGGAACGAGCCGCCGGCGAAGAGGATGATCAACAGGATCGCGAACAGGAAGCCGGGAATGGCGTAGCCGACGACGATGATGCTCGACGTCCACATGTCGAAGCGCGAGCCGTCCTCCACCGCCTTGCGGATGCCGAGCGGAATCGAGATCAGATAGGTCAGCAGCGTCATCCAGATGCCGAGCGACATCGACACCGGCAGCTTTTCCTTGATGAGCTGGAGCACGCTGATGTCCCGGAAATAGCTCTTGCCGAAGTCGAATCGCACGTAGTTCCACAGCATGATGCCGAAGCGCTCATAGGCCGGCTTGTCGAAACCGAACTGCTTTTCCAGCTTCTTGATGAATTCGGGATCGAGCCCCTGCGCGCCGCGATATTTCGACGACACCGAATCGACGCCGGACGCTCCCTGCGCCATGCCGCGCGAGCCGAAGTCGCCGCCGCCGCCAGAGATGCGCGAGGTGGCGCTCGTGTCGGAGCCGGTCAGCTTGGCGATCACCTGCTCGACCGGCCCGCCGGGCGCGAACTGCACCACGACGAAAGCGACCAGCATGATGCCGAACATGGTCGGGATCATGAACAGGATGCGGCGGACGATGTATGCGGTCATGCGATCGACGTCTTACCCTGTTGCTTCCCCTGCCACAAACTAACCCTTCTTCACCGCCGCAGCCTTTGCCGGGTCCGCCCACCAGGTCTCCGGCGCGCCGCGGCCGTAGCGGGGCTTCTTGTCCGGCCAGGCGAACACGTCCCAGTAGGCGAGCCAGTGGGTCGGCTTGTACCAGTGCGGGATCCAGTAGCGCCCCGCCCGGAAGACGCGGTCGAGAGCGCGCGCGGCGGTCGTCATGTCCTCGCGTGTCCTCGCGGCGATGATGTGGTCGATCATGGCGTCGATG
>DASTGR010000074.1:0-14568 GCA_035718885.1 Pseudolabrys sp.
CGCGGCGCCGATCGGCGACCTGCGTTACTACGCGGACACCAAGATCGCCGACTTCGCCACGCCGATCGCCAAGGCGCAGATCGCTGCGGCGCTCGCCATGCTCGGCGACCGCAATCGCGCCGACCACGCCTACACCGCCGCACTCGACGCGCTCGGGCCACAGCCGAAGCCGGCGCTCAATGTCGGGCGCGAGGATTACGGCTCGCAGCTGCGCGACGCCGCGGCGCTGGTGACGCTCGCCTCGGAAGGTCGGGCGCCGCAGGCGACGATCGACAACGCCGTGCTGCGTATCGACTCCGCGCGACAGACGTTCAGCGCCACCTCGACACAGGAAGATGCCTGGATGGTGCTGGCGGCGCGGTCACTGGCCAAGCAGCTTGCCGCCATCTCGCTCGACATCGGCGGCAAGCGGCGGCAGGGCGCCTATTACGGCACCTTCACCCCGGCCACGCTCGATTCCGCCGTGACGCTGGCCAATGCCGGCGAGGGCAAGGTCCAGGCGGTTGTCTCGGTCTCCGGCGCGCCGGTGAAGCCGGAGCCGGCGGCGGAGCAGGGCTTCAAGCTCGAGCGTAAGTTCTTCACGCTGGCAGGCGAGGGCGCCGATCCGGCCAAGGCGAAGCAGAACGACCGCTTCGTCGTCGTGCTGACGACGACGGAGATGCAGCCGCAGTTCGGCCGCGTCATCGTCGCCGATTACCTGCCGGCCGGATTCGAGATCGACAATCCGCACCTCGTTTCGTCGGGTGAGACAAGCGCGCTGTCTTGGATCGTCAACGGCCTCGAACCCGTTCATTCCGAGTTCCGCGACGACCGCTTCACGGCGGCGTTCGACCGAACAAAGGACTCGCCGCCGGTGTTTACCGTTGCCTACGTCGTGCGCGCGGTTTCGCCGGGCCGCTACGTGCTGCCGCAGGCCAAGGTCGAAGACATGTATCGTCCCGACCGCTTCGCCCGCACCGGCACCGGCACGATCGAGGTGACGTCGGCCAAATGAAGTTCCTCCATGCCATTCTCTCCGCCATTGGCGGCGCGGTCGCGCTGATCGCCATTGGCTGCGGGGCGTGGATCTACGCGCTCGGCCCGGCGCCGATGGGCGAGGGGCTCGACTATTCGCACATCGTCCTCGATCGGAACGGGCACCTGTTGCGCGCCTATGCGACCAAGGAGGGGCTCTGGCGGCTGCCGGAATCCGCCGACGAGGTGGATCCTGTCTTTCTGAAGATGCTGTTCGCCTATGAGGACAAGCGCTTTTACGAGCACCATGGCGTCGATCCTTTCGCAATGGCGCGCGCAGCGTTTCAGCTGGTAACTGAAGGACATATCGTATCTGGCGGAAGCACTTTGACAATGCAGGTCGCCAGGCTTCTGGAACCGCGCCGACATCGCAGCTTCTACGCCAAGCTGAGGCAAGTCACCCGCGCGCTGCAACTCGAGCAAAAGCTGAGTAAAAGCAATATTTTGTCTCTGTATCTTGAGCTGGCGCCTTATGGCGGCAATCTCGAAGGTGTCCGAGCCGCGTCGCTCGCCTATTTCGGCAAGGAGCCCAAGCGCCTGACTGTGGCCGAGGCTGCCCTCCTGGTTGCATTGCCACAGTCGCCCGAAGCGCGGCGTCCTGATCGGCACCCTGAGGCCGCGCTCGCCGCGCGCGACCGCGTGCTCGACCGCGTCGCCGATGACGGAGTCGTTCCGGCGGACGAGATCGCCATGGCGAGACGCAAGACGGTGCCGCACGCGCGCAAGGAGCTGCCCGTGCTCGCACCGCATGCCGCCGATGAGGTTGTCTCGGCTGAGCCGGGCGTCATGGTGCATCGGCTCACGATCGATGCGTCGTTGCAGAAGACGCTCGAGACTTTGGCCCGTGACCGCGCCCATGCGCTGGGTCCGCAGGTTTCCGTCGCCATCGTCGCGGTCGACAATGCGACCAATGAAGTGCGCGCCCGTGTTGCATCGTCGGATTATTTCGACGCGACGCGGTCCGGCCAGGTCGACATGTCGCAGTCTCTGCGCTCGCCGGGCTCCACGCTCAAGCCGTTCATCTACGGCCTCGGCTTCGAGGACGGGCTCATCCATCCGGAGACGCTGATCGACGATCGGCCGGTGCGTTACGGCAATTACACGCCTGAGAACTTCGATCTGACGTTTCAGGGCACCGTCACGGTCCGGCGCGCGCTGCAATTCTCGCTCAACGTCCCCGCCATTGCGGTGCTCGACAAGGTCGGCGTCAGCCGCTTGGCGGCGCGGCTGACTCAATCGGGCGCTGGCCTTGTCCTGCCGAAGGGCGAAGCGCCGGGCCTCGCCATGGGGCTCGGCGGCGTCGGCATCACCTTGTCCGATCTGACCATGTTGTATGCCGGGCTCGCACGCTTGGGCGACGTCGCGCCGCTGATCGAGCGGCAAGACGTCAAGCCCGGCGAGGCGCGACGTCTGCTCGGCCCGGTGGCCGCCTGGTATGTCGGCAACGTCCTGATCGGCGCGCCGCCGCCGGACAATGCGCCGCCAGGCCGGATCGCCTTCAAGACCGGCACCTCCTACGGTTACCGCGACGCCTGGGCGATCGGCTTCGATGGCCGCATGACCGTCGGTGTCTGGGTCGGGCGGCCGGATGGATCGCCGGTACCCGGCCTCGTCGGCCGCGTGAGCGCCGCGCCCATCCTGTTCGACGCATTTGCACGGTCCGGCCTGACGCCGGCGCCGTTGGCCCACGCGCCGGACGGCGTCCTGTTCTCGACGACCGGGCGGCTGCCGCCGCCCTTGCAGCGTTTCAGCCCGGCTGCGGCCGCTTCCGCCAAGGGCGACCCGCCGCGGATCATGTTCCCGCCCAACGGCGCCCGGCTCGAAATCGCCGGCGGCGCGGCGGAGGGGCTGCCGCTCAAGATCGCCGGGGGCCGTGCGCCGCTGACGGTGATGGTCAATGGCGTACCGCTGAAGGGCCGGGAGGCCCGCCGCACCCTGTTCTTCCACCCCGACGGCCCCGGCTTCGTGCGCCTGACCGTCATGGACGCGCGAGGCGCCGCGGACACAGTCACCGTCCGATTGCAGTAGGTGCGGTGACAGGAGGTCCGATTTGCCTTATCTCCGGCGCGAAATGACGGGGTCAGGGCCTTTCCCACGCCGATGAGCACCACCTTCCGCGATGCAGGCACGCCGACGCGGTCGTCCCGCGGGCTGGCAGCCGCGCTCGATTGGGCGACGGCGTCCCATTTGCGCGCATTGGCCTTGTTGCTCGGCGTGACGCTCCTGGCGTTCCTGCCGGGCTTTTTTCAGATTCCACCCGTCGACCGCGACGAGGCGCGCTTCGCGCAGGCGACGAAGCAAATGCTCGAGACGGGCGAGTACGTCGACATCCATTTCCAGGACGAGGTCCGCTACAAGAAGCCGGTCGGCATCTATTGGCTCCAGGCCGCCGCGGTGAAGACGGGCGAGGCGCTCGGCGTGCCGGCGGCGCGCACGACCATCTGGCTCTATCGCATGCCCTCGCTCATCGGTGCGATCGGCGCGGTGCTGCTGACCTACTGGACGGCGCTCGCCTTCGTCACGCGACGTTCGGCGCTTCTCGCCGGACTGATGATGGCGACCTCGGTGCTGCTCGGTGTCGAGGCGCGGCTGGCCAAGACCGACGCCGTGTTGCTCCTGACGTGCGTTGCGGTGATGGGGGCGATGGCGCGCCTCTATCTCGGCGCGCGACGGCAGCCTGAGGAGGATGCCGGCTGGGGCTTGCCGGCGCTCCTGTGGAGCGCGGCGGCGGTGAGCGTGCTGATCAAGGGTCCGCTGATCCTGATGTTCATCGCTCTGACCGCGCTCGTCCTTTCGATCGCCGACCGCTCCGGGCGCTGGATCTGGCGGCTGAAGCCGATCGCGGGCTTTGCCTGGCTGCTTCTGCTCGTGCTGCCCTGGTTTCTGGCCATCGTGGCCAAGTCGGGTGACGCGTTCTTCGTGCAGGCGGTCGGCCACGACATGCTCGACAAGGTGACGAGTGGGCAGGAGGCGCATGGCGCGCCGCCCGGCTTCTACACACTGCTGTTCTTCATCACGTTCTGGCCTGGCTGCGTGCTGGCGGCGCCGGCGGTGCCGGCAATATGGCAGGCGCGTCGCGAGTCCGGCGCGCGCTTCCTGCTGGCGTGGCTGCTGCCATCGTGGATCGTGTTCGAGATCGTCATCACCAAGTTGCCGCACTACGTGCTGCCGCTCTATCCGGCGATCGCGATCTTGATCGCCGGCATTCTCGAGGCTGGCGCGCTGGCGAAGTATCGTTGGATGGTACGCGGCACCGTCGGCTGGTTCGTGTTCCCGAGCGTGATTGCGGTGACGACCGTCGTCGCCTTCTTCATCTTCAACCGCGAACTGGGGCTGCTCGCCTGGCCGACCGCCGCGGTGGCGGTGATCCTGTCTCTGTTCGCGTGGTGGCTCTACGAGGCGGACGGTCCCGAGCGCGCGCTTCTGCGCGCCATGGCATCGTCGGTCTTCGTCGCCATCACCGTCTATGCGATCGTGTTCCCGTCGATCCCGGCTTTGTTCCCGAGCGAGATGATCGCCAAAGAGATCCGCGGCACGGGTTGCGGCGATCCGCGCGTCGCGTCCAATTTTTCCTACCAGGAGCCGAGCCTCGTCTTCCTGGTCGGCACGCACACGCGCTTCACCGATGGCGGCGGCGCCGCCGATTTCCTGCGGGCGGGCGCTTGCCGTTTCGCGCTGATCGATCCGCGCAACGAGCGCAGCTTTGTCGCCCACGCCAATGCGATCGGATTGCGCTATACGCTGATGCAGCGGATCGAAGGCTACAACATCAGCATCGGCAAGACCGTCGCCATGGCCTTGTTCCGCTCCGCGGAGAAAGAATGAGCGCGCAGGATGTCGCCGCGCCGATTGCCGTGTGGCGCCGCTGCCTCGACAATGTGGGCGTGGCGCTTCGCACGCTGACGCGCCGGCCGCGCATCGATCCGAAGCGGCCCTGGCTGTTGCCGCCGCGCGAATTGGCCATCGCCGCCGGCGTCGTGACCGTCCTATTCGTGCTCGGCATGCTCGTCATCGATGCGCCGTCGACGCGCGCCGTCGAACGCCTGCCGCACTGGCTCGTTTCGTTCTTCGATTCCATCACCGACTACGGCAAGTCCGGCTACGTGCTGTGGCCGCTGGGCGTCCTCTTCCTCGTGCTGGCGGCGCTGCCGCCGCTCGCCTCGCGCATGCAGCAGCGCGTGCTGGCCGCGCTCATGGTGCGGGCCGGCTTCCTGTTCACCGCGGTCGCCGTGCCGGGCCTGTTCGATACGACCGTCAAGCGGCTGATCGGCCGCGCCCGGCCGCTGGTCGGCGGCAGCCTCGATCCGACGCTGTTTCATCCCTTCGCCTGGCGCTCCGACTATGCGAGTCTGCCCTCCGGTCACGCCACGACGTCGTTCGCGCTGATGGTCGCGATATCGAGCCTGTGGCCGCGGGCGCGAACCTATGTGCTGATCTACGCACTCATGATCGCGGTGAGCCGCGTCGTCGTGACCGCGCATTACCCGACCGACGTCGCCATGGGCGCCTTGGTCGGGATCGTCGGCGCGCTGATGGTGCGGCGCTGGTTCGCCATGCGGCGGCTCGGCTTCTCCTTCGGTCCGGACGGCGCAGTGCATCCGTATCCGGGACCGTCGGCGAAACGGACCAAGGCGGTTGCCCGCGCCGTACTGGCTGATTAAAAGCCACTCGCCCGTGGAACAGACGGAACGACCATGACGACGAATGAGCCGGCGGTGTCCGTCATAGTGCCGGTCCGCAATGAGGCGGACAACATCGCGCCGCTTGTCGGTGAGATCGCCGGCGCGCTCGCGGGGAATTGGGCCTTCGAGGTCGTCTACGTTAATGACGGCTCCAGCGACGGCACCGACGCCGAGCTCCGCCGCCTGATGGCGATCCATCCCTGGCTCCGCCGCGTGCGTCACCGGCAGTCCTGCGGACAATCGGCGGCGGTGCGCAGTGGCGTCGCCGCGGCGCGCGGCGCGCTCATCGCCACGATCGACGGCGACCGCCAGAACGATCCGGCGTTCATCCCGGCGCTCCTGCGCGCGCTCGAAGCGGGCAGCCCCCGCGTCGCGTTGATCGCCGGCCAGCGCGTCGGCCGCAAGGCGAGCGGCTTCAAGAAATTCCAGTCGCGCGTCGCCAATGCGGTGCGCGGGGCGGTGCTGCGCGACGGCACGCGCGACACGGGCTGCGGCCTGAAGGCGTTCCGCCGCGACGTATTCCTGCGGCTTCCCTATTTCGACGGCCTGCATCGTTTCCTGCCGGCGCTGGTCAAGCGCGAGGGCTTCGACATCGGCTATGTCGACGTCGTCGACCGGCCGCGCGGCGCCGGCGTGTCGAATTACGGCATGTGGGACCGGCTCTGGGTCGGCATTCTCGACCTCGCCGGCGTGTGGTGGCTCATCCGCCGCAGGAAACGCGTGCCCGAGATCGTTGAAGACTAGCGCGGCCGCGGGGCGGCGCGCGCGACATTCAAAGGAAGAGTCCATGCTGGTCGATATCGCGAACTCCGTCGGCGGTTATCTGCACGACGTGTTCCTCGGCAACGTCGATTGGGGCATCCTGATCGGCTACGTCGCGCAACTCATGTTCGCCATGCGCTTCGTCGTGCAGTGGATCGCGTCGGAGCGCGCGGGCAGGAGCGTGGTGCCGACGGCGTTCTGGGTCTTCTCGATCGGCGGCGGCTTCATGCTGCTCGGCTACGCGATCTACCGCAAAGATCCGGTATTCATCATCGGTCAGGCCTTCGGTGTGTTCGTCTATCTGCGCAATCTGCAATTCGTTATGCGCAATGGCGGGCAGGGCGCGCCGGCTTAAGCACGCGCGTCGATCGCGCGTGCATTCCGCGCCGCGATCTCCATCGGCCTGGTCCATGCGCGGGCTTCCTGCCGCGATCGTGCGCGACCGTGGCCAAGCCTTCAGCGCCGACCGTGCGGCCGATCGGGGGGCTTAAGTGCCCTCTGCGTCTTATGCCGCATGCGTCAACCCCTTGACCTAGCGCCCTGTTCGTTCTGTGATGTGAAAAGAGAGGCTTTCTGGATGGGGCTGGAACGTCGTTTTCCGCCGAGCCGCCGGTGCTCGGCGGGCGGCACGGCCGGCTATGGCCGCGACTGTCGTTTATAAAATGGTCCCTGGTCCCGTCCGCAACGATGCCGGCAAATGCCGCGCAGAAGGGGAGATCAGATGAAGAAACTGGCCGCACTCTTTGCCTTGGGGCTGCTCGTCGCGGCACAAGGCGCATCCGCACAGACGCTCAAAGCGGTCAAGGACCGCGGAATGCTCAATTGCGGCTCCAATGGCACGCTCGCAGGCTTCGGACTGCCGGACGCGCAGGGCAACTGGACCGGTCTCGACGTCGACTTCTGTCGGGCCGTGGCCGCCGCCGTACTCGGCGACGCCAAGAAAGTGAAGTTCGTGCCGCTGACCGCCAAGGACCGCTTCACGGCGCTCCAGTCCGGCGAGGTCGACGTGCTGGCCCGCAATACGACCTGGACCTCCTCGCGCGACACCTCGCTCGGTCTGAACTTCACCGGCGTCAATTATTACGACGGCCAGGGGTTCATGGTCCGCAAGGCGCTGAAGGTGAACTCGGCGCTCGAGCTAAACGGCGCGTCGGTGTGCGTGCAGCAGGGCACCACCACCGAGCTCAACCTCGCGGACTACTTCCGCGCGCACAACATGCAGCTCAAGACCGTGACGTTCGCCACCGCGAACGAGGCGCTCAAGGCCTATGACGCCGGACGCTGCGACAGCTACACCACCGACGCCTCCGGCCTCGCCGCCGAGCGTCTGCGCGTCAACAATCCGAACGACCACATCATCCTGCCCGAGATCATCTCGAAGGAGCCGCTCGGCCCGGCCGTGCGCCACGGCGACGACCAGTGGTTCGACGCGGTGAAGTGGACTCTCTTCGCGATGCTCAACGGCGAGGAGCTCGGCCTCACGCAGAAGAACATCGATCAGCAGATGAGCTCCACCAATCCGGAGATCAAGCGCTTCGTCGGCACCGAGGGCAATTTCGGCGAACAGCTCGGTCTGCCGAAGGATTGGGCGGTCCAGATCATCAAGCAGGTCGGCAATTACGGCGAGAGCTTCGAACGCAATGTCGGCTCGGGCTCGCCGCTGAAGATCGACCGTGGCCTCAACCGGCTCTGGACCAAGGGCGGCATCCAGTACGCTCCGCCGATCCGCTGAGCCATCGGGCACGCAAATTGCTGCGCCGGCGGTCTGAGGGGGCCGCCGGCGTGACTGCCCGGTGATTTTGGCGCGCCAGCGTCGAGCGAGGGGCCGATGTCGAGCGAGCAGGTGTCGGGCACGCAGCCGCCGCGTGTTCCGTTGTACAACGATCCGCGAGTCCGCAGCGTCGTCTATCAGCTCGGACTGGCAGCCATCATCGCCTTCTTGGTCTGGGGGGCGGTGTCCAATGCGGTCGACCATCTCCAGAAAGCGCACATCGCGTCCGGCTTCGGCTTCTGGAATCAGACCGCCGGGTTCGACATCTCGCAGTCGCTGATCCCGTATTCCTCGACACTGTCGACTTACGGCACCGCCTTCTGGGTAGGTTTGCTCAACACGCTGCTGGTGGCCGCGCTCGGCATTGTGTTCGCCACCATCCTCGGCTTCATCGTCGGCATATCGCGCCTGTCTAAGAACTGGCTCCTGTCGCGCGTGGCCGGCGGTTATGTCGAGACGATCCGCAACATCCCGCTCTTGCTGCAACTCCTGTTCTGGTACAACGGCGTCCTCAAGGCTCTGCCCGAGCTGCGCGACAGCTACGTCTTTGCCGGCGGCTTCTATATCAACAATCGTGGCTTCTACCTGCCCAATCCGGTTGCCCGGCCCGGCTTCGGCTGGGTCGAACTCGTCTTCGCAATCGGCGTGATCGCGTCCGTTGCATTCTATTTCTGGGCGCGCCGCCGCCAGATGCAGACCGGCCGGCAGGCGCCCGTCCTTTTGGTGACGCTCGGCCTCGTCATCGTCTTGCCGTTCGCTGTGCTGCTGCTCGCCGGCGTGCCGATCCATTTCGAGTCGCCGCAGGCCGGCCGCTTCAATATTTCCGGCGGCATCGAGATCGTGCCGGAATTTGCGGCGCTTCTGTTCGGTCTCTCGATCTACACCGCGGCGTTCATCGCCGAGGTCGTCCGCGCCGGCATCCTTGCGGTGTCGCATGGCCAGGCAGAGGCTGCCTATTCGCTCGGCCTCAAGCCGGGCCCGACCTTGCGGCTCATCGTTGTGCCGCAGGCCATGCGCGTCATCATCCCGCCGCTCTCGAGCCAGTATCTCAACCTGATCAAGAACTCCTCGCTCGCAGTCGCGATCGGTTATCCCGATCTCGTGCAGGTGTTCACCGGCACCGTACTCAACCAGACCGGACAGGCGGTCGAGGTCGTCGCCATCACGATGGCCGTCTACCTGACGATCAGTCTCGTCACCTCGGGGTTGATGAACCTGTACAACCAGCGCATGGCGCTGGTGGAACGGTGAGGGCGCCGCCATGACCATGGCCGAAGGCGACCTCGCCATTGCCAAGCTGCACTTCGTGCGCGACCAGCACCTGCCGCCGCAGGCGCCGCCGGTCCTTCTGACGGGGCCGATCGGATGGATCCGCACCAACCTGATGTCGACGCCGGTCAACGTCGTTCTGACCGTTCTCGTGCTCGCGCTGACGATCTGGGTCTTCTGGGGGCTTCTGGACTTCCTCATCCTCGACGCGGTGTGGACCGGCACCGACCGCGAAGCCTGCCTGATGTCGACGCAGCATCGCGAGATCGGCGCCTGCTGGCCCTTCGTGTGGGAGCGCCTCGCATACTTCACATACGGCTCCTATCCGATCCCGGAGCGGTGGCGCGTCGACGTGTTCTTCGCGCTGCTCGCTATCGGCGTCAGCTGGATGCTGTGGCTCGGCGCGCCGCGCCGCGACCTCGGCGCGCTTTATTTCTTCGTCGTCCTGCCGATCGTGTCCTACATTCTGCTGCACGGCTTCGCCGCGATCGGCCTGCCGGTGGTCGACACCGTGCTGTGGGGTGGGGTGCTGGTGACGATCGTCGTCGCGACGGTCGGCATCGTCGTGTCGCTGCCGATCGGCATCCTGCTGGCGCTGGGCCGCCGCTCGCGCATGCCCACCGTGCGCTTCTTTTCGACCCTGTTCATCGAATTCGTGCGCGGCGTGCCGCTCATCACCGTGCTGTTCATGGCGAGCGTGATGCTGCCCCTGTTCGTGCCCGAGCAGTTCGAGCCGGACAAATTGCTCCGCGCGCTGGTCGGAATCGCGCTGTTCGCCTCCGCCTACATGGCCGAGGTGGTGCGCGCCGGCTTGCAGGCGATCCCGAAGGGCCAGTACGAAGGCGCGATGGCGGTGGGCCTGAGCTATTCGCCGATGATGCGGCTGATCGTGCTGCCGCAGGCGCTGCGCATCACCATCCCGAACATCGTCAATACCTATATCGGCCTGTTCAAGGACACGACGCTCGTCACCATCATCGGCATCTTCGATCTCCTGCACACGATCGAAGTGGCGCGCATCGACCCGAAATGGGCGACGCCGGTGACGTCGGCCACCGGCTACACGGTGGCGGCGATCTTCTACCTGATCTTCTGCTACGGCATGTCGCGCTATGCCCGTGCGACCGAGGCGCGCCTGCGCAAGGGCGACAAGAAATGAGGCTTGACCATGAGCACGCTTGAGCTTTCGGCGGTCGGCAAGCCGGCGCGCCTCTCCAATCCGATCGCCGTCGACCTCGTGAAGATGAACAAATGGTACGGCGACTTCCACGTGCTGCGCGACATCGACCTGCGCGTCAAAGGCGGCGAGCGCATCGTCATCTGCGGGCCGTCGGGCTCCGGCAAGTCGACGATGATCCGCTGCATCAATCGCCTCGAGGAACACCAGACCGGGCGCATCGTCGTCGACGGCGTCGAGCTCACCAACGACCTGAAGAAGATCGACGAGGTGCGCCGCGAGGTCGGCATGGTGTTCCAGCACTTCAACCTGTTTCCGCATCTCACCGTGCTGGAGAACTGCACGCTGGCGCCGATCTGGGTGCGAAAGATGCCGAAGAAGCAGGCCGACGAGATCGCGCTGCATTATCTCAAGCGCGTGAAAATTCCGGAGCAGGCGAACAAGTATCCCGGCCAGCTTTCAGGCGGCCAGCAGCAGCGCGTCGCGATTGCGCGGGCGCTGTGCATGAACCCGAAGATCATGCTGTTCGACGAACCGACCTCGGCGCTCGATCCGGAGATGGTGAAAGAGGTGCTCGACACGATGGTGTCGCTGGCCAATGACGGCATGACCATGCTGTGCGTCACGCACGAGATGGGGTTTGCCCGCGAGGTCGCCGACCGGATCGTCTTCATGGACGAGGGGCAGATCGTCGAGGCGAACGAGCCGGAGGAGTTCTTCAAGAATCCGCAACACCAGCGGACCAAGCTGTTCCTCAGCCAGATACTGCGGTGATCGCGCGCCGCTCGCGCGGTCAGTCCTTCACCACCGGCAGGTCGGGGCGGCCGCCCCATTCGGTCCACGAGCCGTCATAGATCCGCGGCAGTGGCTTGCCGAGCGCCTCGATGCCGAGCGCGAGGATCACGGCGGTCACGCCCGAGCCGCAGCTCGTGATGGTCGGCTTGTCGAGATCGACACCGGCTTTCTTGAAGGCGGCGGCAATGCGCTCCGGCGAGACGAGCCGCCCGTTCTCGACCAGCTCGGAGGAGGGCACGTTCTTGGCCCCCGGCATGTGGCCGCCGCGCAGGCCGGGACGCGGCTCGGGATCGCGCCCGGCGAAGCGTCCGGCGGGGCGCGCATCGACGATCTGCGTGTTGCCGTCGTTGATCGCCATCTGGACGTCGGTGTCCATGGCCACCGCGCCGGTGTCGAGCGCGGCGTTGAACTTGCGCGGCGCGCGCTTGACCGCGCCGGCTTCCGTCTTGCGCCCTTCGGCCTTCCAGGCCGGCAGGCCGCCGTCGAGGATGAAGACGTTCTTCGCGCCGAAGATGCGGAAGGTCCACCAGACGCGCGGCGCGCCCCCGAAGCCAGCGCCGTCATAAACGACGATCGTGTCGGTGTCGGCGATGCCGAGCGCGCCGGCCATCTCCGAGAATTGCTTCGCGCCGGGGAGCATGTGCGGCAGATCGGTCGAGTGGTCGGCGACTTCGTCTATGTCGAAAAACACGGCGCCGGGGATGTGCGCGGCGGCATATTCCGCCTTCGCGTCGCGCTTGAGCGCCGGCAGGTAGAACGAGCCATCGACGACGACGACATTGTCCTTGCCGATCTCGCGGGCGAGCCATTCGGTGGAGCGCAGCCAGCGGCTGGCCAGTGTGTCGGTCATCGAACGGCTCCTTAAAGGTGTGTCTTCAGGCAAACGCGATACGGACGCGGCGGTTCTGCTTGCCCTTTTTCTCGATGCCGGTGACGCGCACGGAACCAATCTCGCCGACCTTGCGCACGTGCGTGCCGCCGCAGGGCTGAAGGTCGAGGTTCTCGATCTCGATCAGGCGGACGCGGCCCGTCCCCAACGGCGGCTTCACCGACATGGTCTTGACCAGCCCGGGATTGGCCTCGAGTTCGGCGTCCGAGATCCAGCGGCTCGACACGACCGCGTCGGTCGCGATCATCGCGGCGAGCTTTTCTGCGATGGCGTCCTTGTCGAGGCCTGCTTCCGGAATGTCGAAGTCGAGCCGGCCCTCGGCGTCGCCGACCGAGCCGCCGGTCACCGCATAGGGGAGGACGGCCGACAGCAAATGCAGCGCCGTGTGCATGCGCATGCGCGCATAGCGCCTGTCCCAGTCGATCTCTGCTTTCACGGCGTCGCCAACTTTCAGCGTTGGCGCGGCGACGTCCACGACGTGCGCGATCTCGGTCTTGGCGGCGTCCGTATAGACGGCGTTGGCGACGGTCATGCGCGTGCCGTCGGCCGTCACCAGCGCGCCCGTGTCGCCGGGCTGGCCGCCGGAATTGGCGTAGAACACGGTGCGGTCGAGCACGATGCTGCCCTGGTCCGTCACGGCGACGACGCGCGCCGCGCAAGATTGCAGATACGAATCCTCGCGGAACAGGCAGTCGGTCGCCATGGCTATTGGCCCACGAACGGCGGCGTGAGGTCGCGCTTGCGTTCGAGCCAGTCCGGCACCGGCAGCTTTTTCGACCGCAGGAAGTCCGGATTGAACAGCTTCGACTGATAGCGCGTGCCGAAGTCGGCGAGCACGGTGACGATGGTGTGGCCGGGGCCGAGATCCTTCGCCAGGCGGATGGCGCCGGCGATGTTGATGCCGGAGGAGCCGCCGACGCACAGGCCCTCGTGCTCGAGCAGGTCGAACACCAGCGGGATCGCCTCCTCGTCGGGGATGAGATAGGCCTTGTCGACGATCATCTCCTTGACGATCGCCGTCACGCGGCCGAGCCCGATGCCCTCGGTGATCGAGCCGCCGTCGGTGGACTTCGCCTCGCCGTCCTTGAAGTAGTGATACATCGCCGCGCCGCGCGGATCGGCGACGGCGATGGTGACGTTCTTGTCCTTCTCTTTCAAAAAGCGCGACACGCCGGCGAGCGTTCCGCCGGAGCCGACCGAGCAGACGAAGCCGTCGATCTTGCCGCCGGTCTCGTCCCAGATCTCCGGCCCGGTCGAGACGTAATGCGCCTTGCTGTTGTCGAGGTTGTTCCACTGGTCGGCGAAGATGACGCCGTTCTTCTCCGTTTTCTTCATCGCCTCGGCGAGGCGGCGGCCGACGTGCTGGTAGTTGTCCGGGTTGGAATAGGGCAGCGCCGGCACCTCGACGAGCTCGGCGCCGAACAGGCGCAGCGCGTCCTTCTTCTCCTGGCTCTGCGTCTCCGGGATGACGATGATGGTGCGGTAGCCGCGCGCGTTGGCGACGAGCGCCAGCCCGATGCCGGTGTTGCCGGCGGTCGCCTCGACCACCAGGCCGCCGGGCTTGAGGTCGCCGCGCGCCTCCGCCTCGAGGATCATCTGCCGGCCGGCGCGGTCCTTGACCGAACCGCCCGGGTTCATGAACTCGGCCTTGCCGAGGATGGTGCAGCCGGTGGCGGCGGAGGCCCGCTCGAGCTTGATCAGCGGCGTGTGGCCGATGGCCTCGATAATCCCGTCGCGAACGGTCATGCCCCGGTTCCGGCGTGTGAAAAGTGACTGCCGGAACCTAGTGGACGCCCTTCGGCGTCACAAGGGCCGCCCGGCGGCGCGCATGGGTGGGTTTCGGAAACGGTCTCGAAACCATAACGGCGCTTAACCCCCCGCGGTATCCCGTGGCGTTCACCACTTCTTACCCGCGGCGAGGCATCGTCCGGGCCACAGGGTGACAAGGGTCAGGGGCCTCGTCGGGGGCGCGCGGGTGTCAGCGGTGATGAAGCTCGACGTCAATACGCTGTTTATGGTCACGATCTACGTCGAGGCCATACTCGGTCTGCTGCTCTTGTTCGCCTGGGCGCAGAACATGGCGATCCGCGCCGTGTGCTGGTGGGGCTTCGCGCACATGATCCGCGCCGCCTCGGTGGTGCTGTTCGGCCTCTACGGTTCGGCGCCGGATCTCATCACCATCGATCTCGCCAACGCGCTCTTGTTTACC
>DASTGR010000075.1:0-2637 GCA_035718885.1 Pseudolabrys sp.
CTGCCGGTCATGCGCAACACGGTGACGGGCCTGGAGGGCCTCGATCCGCGCCTGGCCGGCGCCGCACGCGTGTTGGGCGCGAGCCCATGGAAATCGCTGCGCTTCGTCGAACTGCCGCTCGCGCTGCCGGTGATCATGGCCGGCATCCGCACCTCCGCGGTGTGGGTGATCGGCACCGCGACCTTGTCGACGCCGATCGGCCAGACCAGCCTCGGCAATTACATCTTCACGGGATTGCAGACGCAGAACTGGGTCTTCGTCGTGTTCGGCTGCGTCGTCGCCGCGGCCCTGGCGCTGATCGTCGACCAATTGCTGGCGCTGATGCAGAGCGCGCTGGCCTTGCGCAGCCGTATGCGCGGCCTTGCGAGCGCCGCCGGCCTCGTCGCGCTGGTGGTGGCCGCACTCGCACCGGGCTTTGCGCAGCAGCGCGCGACCTACGTCATCGGCGCCAAGACCTTCACCGAGCAATATGTGCTGGCGGCGCTGATCGACCAGCGTCTCGCCGCCGCGGGACTCTCCGCGTCACGCCGCTCCGGCCTCGGCTCCAACGTGCTGTTCGACGCTTTGGCCAATAACGAGGTCGACGTCGCCGTCGATTATTCCGGCACGCTGTGGGCGAACCGCATGCACCGCACCGATTCACCCGGCCGCGAGGCGGTGCTCAAGGAACTCGGCCAGTGGCTCGACAGGACCCACGGCATCCGCCTCATCGGATCGCTCGGCTTCGAGAACGCCTACGCTTTGGCGATGGCCCGCAAGAAGGCGGACGCGCTCGGCATTCATTCGCTGGCCGACCTCGCCGCGCATGCGGGCGAACTCACCATCGCCAGCGACTACGAATTCTTCGCCCGGCCGGAATGGAAGGCGGTGCGCGACGCCTACGGCATCCGCTTCAAGCAGGAGCGCACGATGCAGCCGGACTTCATGTACCGCGCGGTCGCCGCCGGCGAAGTCGACGTCATCTCGGCCTATTCGAGCGACGGCCAGATCGCGCAATACGACCTCACCGTGCTCGACGATCCGAAGCACGTCTTCCCGCCCTACGACGCCATTCTGCTGGTCGCGCCGAGGCGCGCGCATGACGAAAGACTGATCGCCGCATTGAAGCCGCTCATCGGCGCGATCGACGTCAAGACGATGCGCGAGGCGAATTTGCGCGGGTCACAGGGCACGACGCCGGACGCCGTGGCCAAGTGGCTCGCAGGCAAGATTACAAAATGAAAACGGCCGCCCGTTGGGGCGGCCGCTATTAGCTCATTGCTGTCATGGCCGGGCATAGCCCGTCGAAGACGGGCGTGGACGCCCTTATGTCCCGGCCATCCCGCTTCGGAGGGCACTGCCCTGCTGATCGGGATCACCGAGTCACGGCGCTCTCGCGCCGGCCCGGTGATGACAAATGTCAGTTCTTCGCCTTGTCCACCAGCGCGCCCTGCTTGATCCAGGGCATCATCTCGCGCAGCTTCTCGCCGACCTTCTCGACCGAGTGCTCGGCGAGCTTGGCGCGGGTCGCCTTGAACGAGGTCTGGTTGACCTTGTTCTCCAGCATCCAGTCGCGCGTGAAGCGGCCGGACTGGATGTCACCCAGCACCCGCTTCATCTCCGCTTTGGTCTCGGCCGTGATGATGCGCGGGCCGGTGACGTATTCGCCGTACTCGGCGGTGTTCGACACCGAGTAGTTCATGTTGGCAATGCCGCCCTGGTAGATGAGGTCGACGATCAGCTTCATCTCGTGGATGCACTCGAAGTAGGCCATCTCCGGCGCGTAGCCGGCTTCGCACAAGGTCTCGTAGCCGGCCTTCATCAATTCGACGACGCCGCCGCACAGCACGGCCTGCTCGCCGAACAGGTCGGTCTCACATTCTTCCTTGAACGTGGTCTCGATGATGCCGGCGCGGCCGCCGCCGATCGCCGAGGCGTAGGACAGGCCGAGGTCGTGCGCGTTGCCGGACGCGTCCTTGTGGATCGCGATCAGGCACGGCACGCCGGCGCCGCGCTGATACTCGCCGCGCACGGTGTGGCCCGGGCCCTTCGGCGCGACCATCAGCACGTCGATGTCGGCGCGCGGCTCGATCAGGTTGAAGTGCACGTTGAGGCCATGCGCGAACAGGAGCGCCGCGCCGTTCTTCATGTTGGCGGCGAGATGGTCGCGGTAGATGTCGCCCTGCAATTCGTCCGGCGTGAGCATCATCACGACGTCGGCCCACTTGGCCGCGTCGGCGACTTCCATCACCTTGAACTTCTCGCCTTCGGCTTTCTTCGCCGAGGCCGAGCCCTTGCGCAGCGCGACCGCAACGTCCTTCACGCCGGAATCGCGCAGGTTGAGCGCGTGGGCGTGGCCCTGGCTGCCATAGCCGACAATGGCGACCTTCTTCCCCTTGATCAGGTTCAGGTCGGCGTCGCGATCATAATAAACACGCATGGTGATCCTCTGATTACCCCGGAATTGTCGGCATGCTTCTAGGACGCCCGGACACCGCCGACAAGGCCCGGAATCCCCTTAAAAATCAGCCCTCAGTCACCATCGGAACGATGCTCGCGACCAGCAGCAGCGCCATCGACACGTTGAAAACGCGCGCATAGACGGGATTCCGCAGGAGGCGCCGCAGCGCCACGCCGAATCCGGTCCAGGTGGTGACC
>DASTGR010000076.1:0-3041 GCA_035718885.1 Pseudolabrys sp.
GAGCATTGCACGCCGACCATGTCGCGCGGGAATTCGATGTAGACCGGCAGCGAGCGCTCGCGCGCGCTGCGCAAGACGCGCGCGATCTCAGCCGGCGCGGTCGCCGCATCGGTCAGCACGGCCTGGTCGCAGGTGATCTCGCGGAAGACGCCGAGCTGCGTGTCCACCGTGCGCGCCTGGTGGTGCAGCATGTAGCCTGACGCCCGCTCCTGCGCGCCGGGCGCGCCGGCGACGACGACCACCGGCGAGCGTTCTGCATAGGCACCGGCCACGGCATTGACCACGTTGAAGGCGCCGGCGCCGTAGGTGACGACCGCAACGCCGATGCTCGCGCGGTAGCGCGCCGCCGCGTCCGCCGCGAAGCCGACCGCCGGCTCGTGGCTCAACGTGTAGTGCGGCAGGATGCGGCTTTCCTCGATGACCTTGTACAACGGCAGCACGAAGTCGCCGGGAATGCCGAAGATCTCGCGCGCGCCGTGATCCTTCAGGCCTTGCAGCAGCGCGGTGGCCAGAGTCGGCATGGCATTCACTCCGTCATTCCGGGGCGGCGCGGAACGCGCCGTGCCCGGACTCCAGAGCCACGCGCTCCATACCGAGGGTCCCTGGATTCCGGGTTCGCACGCTCGCGCGTGCGCCCCGGAATGACAAGCCTACTTCTTTGGAGACGGCTCCAGGGTCGCGCTTCGCCGCGCGGCCGGCCGCAAGCGACGATCCGTCAGAACGGGATCTCGTCGTCCATGTCGTCGCGCTTGCCGCCGCCGCCCGCGCCGGCCATCGCCGGACGCCGCTGCGCGGTCGGCCCGGGCGAGCCGAAGTCGCCGCCGCCGAAATCCGAGCCGGCGCCCGCGCCCCCACCGCCGCTGCGGCCGTCGAGCATGGTGAGGTTCGAGTTGAAGCCCTGCAACACGACCTCGGTCGAGTAGCGGTCCTGGCCGTCCTTGTCCTGCCACTTGCGGGTCTGAAGCGCGCCTTCGAGATAAACCTTCGCGCCCTTCTTCAGGTATTGCTCCGCCACCTTGGCGAGCCCTTCGCTGAAGATGACGACGCGATGCCACTCGGTCTTTTCCTTGCGCTCGCCGCTCGCCTTGTCGCGCCAGGTCTCCGACGTAGCGACGCGCAGATTGACGATCGGCCGCCCGTCCTGCGTGCGCCGCACTTCCGGATCGGCGCCCAGATTGCCGACCAGGATCACCTTGTTGACGCTGCCTGCCATGACGCTCTCCACTTGCCGGCCCAAAGCCGGCGCCTAACGATTTTTCGCGGCCGAATGAGCGACCACCCTAGACCCGCACCCGCCTGCGGCAAGCGCGTTCGGCCCTCAATCCACAAGGCTTGGACTGGTCCGCCGGACGCGCCCCGCCTGCCTCGCCGCCGCGCTCGGGACGCAACGCCGAGCACAAGCCGCGTTCTTTTTTTGTTCTAGTCCATATCCAGCGCGCACGCAACTGATTCGGCTCGTTAATTCAATACCGCTGTTGCGTAAATGCCACAGTTCGAATCATCCACAAGATATAGCGTCCGCCACCAGTGTGAGTTGTTTTTCGGCCGAAGACTCCACAGGAGGTCACTCGCATGAAGCGTCTCACTCTCTTGGCGATCGCCGGTCTGATGACCGCAGCCTGGGCCTCGCCCACGCTCGCGGCCGATCTGCCGCGGCCCGCCTACAAAGCGCCTGTCTACGTTGCCCCGACGGCTTTCAGCTGGACGGGTTTCTACGTCGGTCTCAACGGCGGCTACGCCTGGGGCCACAGCGACTGGAATCACGCGGTTGGCGGCAACGTCAGCTACAATGTGAAGAAATACCAGGTCGGCGGCACGTTCGGTTACAACATGCAGACCGGCAACTTCGTGTTCGGTCTCGAGGGCGATGTCGACGCAAGCTGGGCCGACGGCTCGGGCACGGGCGGCGGCGCGGGTACGCCCTGCTCCGGCAATGGCTGCCAGACCAAGAACACCTGGTTGGCCACCGGCCGCGGCCGCATCGGCTACGCCTGGGATCGCTTCCTGCCCTACATCACGGGCGGCGCGGCGATCGGCAACATCAAGGCGACGTCGCAGAATGGCGGCAGCGTCGACAAGACCAAGCTCGGCTGGGTCGCCGGCGCCGGCGTCGAATGGGCGTTCATGTCGAACTGGTCGGCGAAGCTCGAATACCTCTACGCCGATCTCGGCCACGTCACCTGCGACGCGGCGACCTGCGGCGGCGGTGCGGACTCCGAGGTCTCCTACAAGACCAACATGGTCCGCGTCGGCGTGAACTACCGCTTCTGACCGGACGAACCGGCGGCCCGCGGCGGGGCGCCGTCACATCAGGCTGCGGGGGGCCGGCGATTTCGCCGGCCCTTTGCATTGCAGCGGTGGATTGCATGAACAATCCACCGGGCGGGCTGGCAAACCGCCTCCGTTCTACCTACGTTCCTGAAAACGCAGAGCCATTCAGCCGCCGCCGCGCTCAGGCGCAGCGGGGGGCGCATTTCTGTCCGCAAGGTTCCAATGCCCGACCGT
Organism: Pseudolabrys sp.; assembly: GCA_035718885.1. Taxonomy (GTDB): domain Bacteria; phylum Pseudomonadota; class Alphaproteobacteria; order Rhizobiales; family Xanthobacteraceae; genus Pseudolabrys. Next base: position 2,506 of record DASTGR010000076.1, read on the forward strand.
CCGAAGACCAGCGACAGCCGCAACATCACCATTCGCGGCGCGCGCGAGCACAATCTCAAGAACATCGACGTCACGATCCCGCGCGACCAGCTCGTCGTGTTCACCGGCCTGTCCGGCTCGGGCAAGTCCTCGCTCGCCTTCGATACGATCTATGCCGAGGGCCAGCGCCGCTACGTCGAGAGCCTGTCGGCCTATGCGCGGCAGTTCCTCGAAATGATGCAGAAGCCGGACGTCGACCAGATCGACGGCCTGTCGCCCGCCATCTCGATTGAGCAGAAGACGACGTCGAAGAACCCGCGCTCGACCGTCGGCACCGTCACCGAGATCTACGACTACATGCGCCTCCTCTGGGCGCGCGTCGGCATCCCCTATTCGCCGGCGACCGGACTGCCGATCGAGAGCCAGACCGTCAGCCAGATGGTCGACCGCGTGCTGGCGCTGCCCGAGGGCACGCGCATCTACGTGCTGGCGCCGGTCGTGCGCGGCCGCAAGGGCGAGTACAAGAAGGAGCTCGCCGACTTCATGCGCAAGGGCTA
>DASTGR010000077.1:0-4297 GCA_035718885.1 Pseudolabrys sp.
GGTCGGCGAGCGGGCGGGTTCGTCGTCCCTGCGTCTCTTAACGCCGGCTGCAATCGCGGTTGCGCTCCTCAGTGCGACACTGCCGGCGAAAGCCGACACGGTCGCTCAATATTCCAATTTCACGGGGTCTTTCCCGCCGGGTCAGCCGGTCAGCCGGTCGGCCAGTCGGTGACCACGGCGAGCGGCGGACCGTGGGGCAGTCTCAGTTTCAATTTCATCGATGATTCCTCTAATCCCTACGCCAGCGGAAACCTGTACGTACTCAGTCAAGTCTATGCCGGATCGCCGGCGGCCCTGAGCGCCGCGACGCCTGGCTTCATCGGTGTCGCCGCCGCCTCCGGCGGCGTGTGGACGTTCGCCCCGTCGCTCATCCTGCATTCGAGCACGCAGTATTTCTTCTATATGGACAGCAACGTCACCTCCAGTATTGCCTTGGAAGTCCCCGGCAATTATGCGGGCGGCACGGCATATTCGGCTGCCAGCACGACCCGTAACTATGGACCGACGAGCGGCGACCTCGATTTCCTGCTGACCGGCACGCAGAGCAATCCCGGCCCTATCCCGGGCTCCGGTCCGCTGTCGTATCTGGTTCTCGGAATTGGCGGCGCGGCGGCTTTCCGCAAACGCTTGCGCGCACGGGTAAAAACCTTGCTCGCGACGCTCAAATTGGGCATTTCGGGTTGCCCGGCGGCGGCATAAGCGCGTCGCGGCCCGCGTGCTAGGCTCGCCCCTCGGATTCGCAGCGGGGGGCCGGCGATGAAGATCACGCTCGACATTTCCAAGCTTGTGGAAGAGGGCAGATTGACGCCGGAGGAGGCGCAGCGCCTGACTGCGCTCGCCTCGCACGAGACCGGGTCGCTGGGCATCAATATCCTGATCGGCTTCGGCGTCGTCGCCATCGCCGCCGGCGCGGTGGCGCTGGTGCCGACGCCTTTGACCGCCGTCGCGCTCGGCCTCGGCCTCGTCGCCGCGGGTTTTGCCGTGCTGGTCAACCGCATCAAGCAGTGGGCGGTGCTCGGCCAGATCTGCCTCGTCATCGGCGCGCTGATGTTCTGCGGCGGCGTCGCCGCCTTCGGCGAGGGCTCGCTCGCTTCGATGCTGATCGTCGCCGCGGCGCTCGGCGCGATCGCCGTGGCGGCCCGCTCGAGCCTGCTCGCCGCGCTCGCGGTGCTGGCGGCCTCCGCCTGCCTCGGCGCGCGCACCGGCTATTCGCACGCGATGTATTCGCTGGCGATCTTCGAGCCGACCCTGACGATCGTGCTGTTTTCAGCCGTCGCTTACGCGGCCTACCGCGTCTCGAAGCACGTGGCCGCCGACTACGAGCGCATCGCGCTCTCCGCCTCGCGCACGGCGATCCTGCTCGTCAATTTCGGCTTCTGGATCGGCTCGCTGTGGGGCGATCCGCTGTTCCTGCTGACGAAGATGAGCGGCAAGACGCCGGTCGCGTCGCGGCTCGACGCGATCGTCATTCCGCACACCGTGTTCTCGATCGGCTGGGCGGCGGTGCTGATCGCGGCGGGACTCTGGGCGATGCGCGTCAACCGCCGCTGGCTGGTCAACGTCGCCGCCTCCTTCGGCGCCATCCATTTCTACACGCAGTGGTTCGAGAAGCTCGGCGCGACGCCGGTCTCAGTGCTGCTCGGCGGCGTGATCATGCTGGCGATCGCACTGGCGCTGTGGAGCTTCAACAAGCGCGCGCGGGCGGACGCCTAGGTCTTGCGGCCGATCCGGCCGAGATGCGTGAAGCCAAAGCCGGCGGCGTATTTAAGGCCATAGCCCAGCAGACGGTCGAAGCCGATATGCGCGGCCCAGATGAGCGCCAGCGCCTCGGCCAGTCTCTGGCCGAGCAGCCAGCCGCCAATGCCGAGCAGAGCCGGAGCGAGCGTGGTATGCGCGGCGTTATAGGCGGCCGCGCCCGCGCGAGGGCCGCCGAGGTAGCCGATGAAGCTCAGGTCGGGCGCCAGGAACAGAACTGCGAAGAGCCACCAGGATGTGTCTGTCTGGCTGTAGAGCAAGATTCCGACGACGAGGAGCGCCGCGCCCTCGGCGCGAAGCAGGAGGCGCGGCGCGCCGCTCACGGTCCCCGGTTCGGGCATGAAACCTCCTGCCTGCTCTCGGCTAGGTCTTCGGGAGCGTCGCGGCCTGCTTGCGGCCCTCTTTGGCTTCCTCGCCGCGCCCGAGCGCCTCGAGCGCCGCCGCGCGCACCGTGTGCGCGTCGGCGACCTGGGGCGCCAGCTTGAGCGCGTCGTCGGCGGCCGCGAGCGCGCCGTCCGGCTGGCCAAGCGCCAGCAGCGCCTGGCTCTTGGCGAGGTGGCCAAAGGGCGCCTTCGGCGCGACCTCGATGGCGCGTTCGGCGCTGGCGAGCGCCTCCTGGAAGCGGCCGGCGCGCCCGAGCGCGTGCGTCCGGTTGATGTAGGGGAGCGGCTCGTTCGGTGCGAGGGTGATCGCCTTGTCGTAGCTCTCGATCGCCTCGTCGACCCGTCCCATCGGCTCGAGCGCCGTGCCGCGGTTGAGCCAGTTCGGCGCGATCGGCTCCAGCTCCAGCGCCCGGTCGTAGCTCGACAGCGCCTCCGGGAAGCGGCCGAGCTCGCACAGCATGTTGCCGCGGTTGGTATAGGCCTCGGCGAACTTGATGTCGCAGGCCAGCGCCTCGTCGAAGGCGTCCAGAGCTTCCTTGCGCTGGTTCATCTCGGCCAGCGCCTTGCCGATCATGTTGTAGACCCGCGCCTGGCGCGGCCTGAACGAGAGCGCGCGGCGGGCGAGATCGATGCCCTCCTTGTACTGGCCCTCGGCGCAGGCGATCACCGCCGAGTAGTAGAGCGCGTCGGCATTCTTTGGATCGCGCTTGAGGACCTCGACGTAACGGTCCATGGCCGGACGGAATTCCCCCCGGCGGTGGTGAAAAAGGCCCTGGTCGAGGAGTTGGGGGATCGGAATTTCGGTCATGGGCGCGTTCTAAGGGGCTCGGGCGGGGATGCCAAGCGGCTCCTGCCTCAGGATGAGGCGGGGCGTGGCCCGGGACCGGGAGGTGAGTTTGCGACACGGCCTGTGCTATGGCTCCTTTCAGGTTCGGAAAGACGTGGGCAGGGGCTCAAGGCAGCATGAAAGACATCCTCGACAGGCTCGAAGAGCGGCGCGCGGAGGCCCGCCTTGGCGGCGGCGAGAAGCGCATCGAGGCGCAGCACAAGCGCGGCAAGCTGACCGCCCGCGAGCGCATCGAGCTCCTGCTCGACAAGGGCTCGTTCGAGGAGTTCGACATGTTCGTCGAGCACCGCTCGAACGAGTTTGGCATGGAGAAGTCGAAGATCCCCGGCGACGGCGTGGTCACCGGCTGGGGCACTGTCAACGGCCGCACGGTCTACCTGTTCTCCAAGGATTTCACGGTCTTTGGCGGAAGCCTTAGCGAGACGCATGCGCAGAAGATCATCAAGGTGCAGGACATGGCGATGAAGGCGCGGGCGCCGATCATCGGCCTGTTCGACGCCGGCGGCGCGCGCATTCAGGAAGGCGTCGCCGCTCTTGGCGGCTACGGCGAGGTGTTCAAGCGCAACGTCATCGCCTCGGGCGTGATCCCGCAGATCAGCATGATCATGGGGCCCTGCGCCGGCGGCGACGTCTATTCGCCGGCCATGACTGATTTCATCTTCATGGTGCGCGACACGAGCTACATGTTCGTGACCGGCCCGGACGTCGTGAAGACGGTGACCAACGAGGTCGTCACCGCCGAAGAGCTCGGCGGCGCCTCGGTGCATACGGCGAAATCCGGCGTCGCGGACGGATCCTTCGAGAACGACGTCGAGTGCCTGTTGCAGATGCGGCGGCTGATCGACTTCCTCCCGGCCAACAACGAGGCGGGCGTGCCGGAATGGCCGAGCGAGGACGAGGCCGACCGCATCGATGAATCGCTCGACACGCTGATCCCGGACAATCCGAACAAGCCCTACGACATCAAGGAACTGATCCTGAAGGTCGCCGACGAGGGCGATTTCTTCGAGATTTCGCAGAACTACGCCAAGAACATCGTCACCGGCTTCGGCCGCATCGCCGGCAGGACGGTCGGATTCGTCGCCAACCAGCCAATGGTGCTCGCCGGCGTGCTCGACTCGGACGCCTCACGCAAGGCGGCGCGCTTTGTGCGCTTCTGCGATGCCTTCGGCATTCCCATCGTCACCTTCGTCGACGTGCCCGGCTTCCTGCCCGGCACCGCGCAGGAATATAACGGCCTGATCAAGCACGGCGCCAAGCTGCTGTTCGCCTATTCCCAGTGCACGGTGCCGCTCGTCACCGTCATCACGCG
>DASTGR010000078.1:0-10952 GCA_035718885.1 Pseudolabrys sp.
GTTTGCTCGCCCGAGCCGAGCAGGGGAGGATCGCATGCTGCGCAGGATCTTGATCGCGGCGTTGCTGGCGGGTGCGGCAAACGCCGCACTTGCGGCTGATGCCGCCGATCCGCAGAAGGAGTTCAAAGCCTTTCGCGAATACTTCACCAAGCAGTTCCCGAAGGTGCCGCTCGCCGATTTCGTCAACGGGCCGTATTCGATGGATGAAGGCCTGCGCAAGCAGTGGAAGGCGATCGACGAATTTCCGCCCTACGACTTCGCCATCGACAAGGGCAAGGAGATGTTCGCCACGCCCTTCAAGAATGGCAAGAGCTACGGCGACTGCTTCCCGAACAAGGGCATCGGCGTCCGCCAGGACTATCCGCAGTTCGACGCCAAGTCCGGGCAGGTAATCACGCTCGACATGGCGCTCAACAATTGCCGCGAGGCGAACGGCGAGAAGCCGTTCGACTACACCAAGGACGACATGGCGGCGCTGACCGCCTACATGGCGTTCACCTCGCGCGGCAAGCCGATGAACATCAAGATTCCGGACGATCCGCGCGCGCTCGCCGCCTACACCAACGGAAAGCGGTATTTCTACACGCGCCGCGGCCAGCTCAACTTCTCCTGCGCGAGCTGCCACGTGCAGAATCCCGGCAACCACATCCGCACCGAAGTGCTGGCGCCTGCGCTCGGCATCATGAACGCCATGCCGATCTATCGCTCGGCCTGGGGCGGCATGGGAACGACCAGCCGCCGGCTGCGCACCTGCAACAGCCAGGTGCGCGGCGTGCCGCTGCCGGGCGAGAGCGAGGAATATCGCGACGTCGAATATTATCTGTCCTACATGGCGAACGGGCTGCCGATCTCCGGCCCCGGCACGCGGCCGTAAGAGGAGCAGGCACCATGCGCACACGCACTCTCATCGGTCTCGCCGTCGCCGCCTCGGTGGCCGGCTTCGCAAGCGCCGCTTTCGCCGCAACCGCGGACGACTACAAGGCGGCGGAGGCCAAGGCCGACGCCGCGATCAAGCAGGCTCACGCCCTCAAGAACGAGTGGACCACGACCGCCGATGCGATGAAGCAGGCGAAGGCGGCGGCCAGCGCCGGCAAGTTCGACGAGGCGGTCAAGCACGCGCAGGAGGCGGAGACGCTTGCCAACGGCTCGATCGCGCAGTCCAAGGAGCAGGAGAAGCTCTGGCCGGACGCCGTGGTCCGCTGATCTCCGCCTGATGGATTCGACACGATGCACCGCCGCGACGTTCTGAAACTGTTCACCGCGGCGGCGCTCGCCGGCGTCGCGCCGGCGGGCATGACGCGCGCGGCGGAAGCCGACGATCTCTACGGCATTGGCCGCTTCGGCAATGCGCGCGTCCTGCACATGACCGACACGCATGCACAGCTCCTGCCGGTGCATTTTCGCGAGCCGAGCGTCAACCTCGGCATCGGATCGATGGCCGGACGGCCGCCGCATCTCGTCGGCGAGGCGTTCCTGAAATATTTCGGCATCGCGCCGAAGAGCCGGGCGAGCCACGCTTTCACCTATCTCGATTTTGCCGAAGCCGCGCTCCGCTACGGCAAGCTCGGCGGCTTCGCGCATCTCAAGACCTTGATCGACCGCCTGCGCGCCGAGGTTGGGCCGGGCGGCTCGGTTCTCGTCGATGGCGGCGATCTGTGGCAGGGCAGCGGCCTCTCCGACGCGATGGGTGGCGGGGACATGGTCGAGGCGTCTAACCTCCTCGGCATCGAGGTGCTCACCGGCCATTGGGAATTCACCTATGGCGAGGACAAGCTCCGCGACAACCTGAAGCGCTTCAAGGGTGAGTTCCTGGCGCAGAACGTGTTTCTCACCGAGGAAGCTGCGTTCAACGACAAGCCGGCTTTCGACACGGCGAGCGGCCGCGTGTTCAAGCCGGCCACCATCAAGGAGATCGGCGGGCACCGCGTGGCGATCGTTGGCCAGGCCATGCCCTACGTGCCGGTTGCGCATCCCAAGCGCTTCACGCCGGACTGGACCTTCGGCATCCGCGACGCCGAATTGCAGAAGCTCGTCGACGGCCTGCGCCAGAACGACAAGGTCGACGCCGTGATTCTCCTGTCGCACAACGGCATGGACGTCGACCTCAAGCTTGCGAGCCGCGTCACCGGCATCGACGTCATCCTCGGCGGCCACACGCACGATGCGGTGCCGTGGCCGGTCAGTGTGTCGAACGCCGGCGGCAAGACGCTCGTCACCAATGCCGGCTCGAGCGGCAAATTTCTCGGCGTGCTCGACCTCGACCTCGACAAGGGCAAGGTCAAGGACGTGCGCTATCACCTGCTGCCGGTCTATGCCGGGCTCATCAAGGCCGACGCCGACATGCAGGCGCTGATCGAGCGCCTGCGCAAGCCCTATGCGGCGAAGTTCGACGAAAAACTGACGGTCGCTGGCGATCTCCTGTATCGCCGTGGCAACTTCAACGGCACCATGGACCAGCTCATCTGCGACGCGCTGCGCGCCGGGCTGGATTGCGAGCTCGCGCTGTCGCCCGGCTTCCGCTGGGGCAACACGATGCTGCCGGGCGAAGCGATCACGATGGAGGATGTCCTTTCGGAAACCGCCATCACCTACCCGCAGGTCTATGTGACGCCGATGACCGGCGAGCAGATCAAGGCGGTGATGGAAGACATTTGCGACAACCTCTTCAATACCGATCCCTACTTGCAGCAGGGCGGCGACATGGTGCGCATCGGCGGCATGGACTATGCGTGCGCGCCGACAGAGAAGATGGGCAGCCGCATTTCGGACCTCACTCTCGACAGCGGCAAGCCGCTCGATGCAGCCAAGACCTACAAGGTCGCCGGCTGGGCCTCGGTCAATCCGCAGGATGGCAAGCCGGTGGCCGAGGTGTTCGCCTCCTATCTGCGCGGCATGAAGCAGGCGCAGCCGAAGAAGCTGAACAAGGTCGCGATCAAGAGACTCGGCAGCAACCCCGGCGGCGCCGGCTGAGGCACACCATGGCGCTTACCCGCGTTGCGCAGAATGCGGCCGCCGCTTTCGCTCTGCTCGTGGCCCTGGCCGCGCCGGCCATGGCGCAGGACAAGCCGGCAGCCGCGCCGATCATCGACAAGCCCTTTGCCGATCATCACCTGGCGCTCCAGCTCTCGGACAGCGATCCGAAGAAGGAAGCGCTGGTCCTCAGCGTCGCCTATAATCTGCTCAAATATTACGGTCCCGACCGCATCGCCATCGAGGTCGTCACCTTCGGGCCGGGCATCGATCTCGTCCGCGCCGGCAATGCGCACCGCGCCGAGGTCGACAGCTTGATCTCGCAGGGCGTGCAGTTCGACGTGTGCATGAACACGGTGGATACGATCGAGCGCGAGACGGGCAAACAGGTCGACCTCAACCCGCGCGCGGTCAAGGTCGTGGCCGGGGTTGCGCAGATCCTCGCGCTGACCGAAAAGGGTTTCACGCTCGTGCGGCCGTGAGCCGCCAACGAAGGAGCATCCGATGCAGCGCCTTGTGTCCGTCCTCGCCGTCGTTCTCACATTGGCCGGCTTGGCGATCGCGGCCGCCGCGGCCGACAAGAAGGAGCACCGCATCGTCGTGCAGGTCGACCAGAACGACCCGCAGGTCATGAACCTCGTGCTCAACAACGTGCAGAACATGCTCGACTATTACAACGGCAAGAACGAGCCGGCGCAGGTCGAGGTGGTCGCCTATGGCCCGGGGCTGACCATGCTGCGCGACGACACGTCGCCGGTAAAAGACCGGCTGATGCGCATGACCAAGGACGGCAGCTTTCCCGCGAAGCTTCAGTTCTCCGCCTGCCACAACACGATGATGGGTATGGAGAAGCGGGAAGGGCACCCTATCCCGATCGTCTCGGCGGCCAAGATCGTGCCGGCCGGCGTGGTGCGCATCACCGAGTTGCAGGAAGAAGGCTGGACGTACCTGCGCCCGTGACGATCGCGCGCCGCGCTTAGCGCGCGCGCCTATTCGGTTTTGCCGCGGCTTTGGCTTTTGGCTTCAAAAACGCCGCGCACAGGGCTGGGTCGAATTCCCGATAATCGTTGGTGATCTCGTGGCCCTTCGGGATGTCGCGGGCGGCAATGGTGTAGCCGTTGTGCAGATAGGTATTCGGCGCGTCCGAGTGGTTGATGTAGTGGTCGTCGTCGACCGTAAACAGGATCTCGCCGTCCACCCTGTAGGCATAGGACTTGAGGAAGTCGCGCGCGGGCTTCGGCAGCCGGGCGAACTGCTTCGGTGTGTAGCAGCGGTCGAAGCCTTCGACGAAACGCCAGATCTTGGTGCCCTTCTTGATGCGTTCGGCGGCGAACACGCCGATGCCGTGGATCGGGCTCTTGTCGAGATAGGTTTTGACGAGAAGCATTGTGCGGGCGGCCAGAATCGGAGGCGGGACAAGTCCGCATACCGAAATTCGTCGGCCTCCGGGTGTCAAGACAGGCCCGGCGCAGGCCGTCACTTCGCGGTGGATGGCCTGACCGATGCGAGCCATACGCCCGCCAGGATGAGGGCAAAGCCCGCGATATGGAAGACCGCGAGGTGCTCGCCGAGGAGTGTGCTGCCGAGGATCGCCGTATAGACCGGCACGAGGTGCAGGAACGGCCCGGAGCGATTGGCGCCGATCAATTCGACGCCGCGATTCCAGGAGGCGAAGGCGATCACGCTCGGGAAGATCGAGACGTAGCCGATCGCCGCGACCGTCTCCCAGTCGGCCTGGAAGCGCTCGCCTTGCACGAACTCAAGCACGGCGAAGGGCAGGGTGAACACCACCGATAGCATGGCGAACACGAAGATGAAGCTCAGCCAGTGCATCGGCGGACGCAGGCGCAGGCAGGCGGCGTAGATGGCGAACACCAGCATGTTGAACAGGATGATGAGGTCGCCCCAGTTGAAGGCGAGCCGCGCGAGCACGTCCAGCGAGCCGCGGCCGATGATGGTCAGCACGCCGAGCGAGGACACGACGATGCCGGCGAGCTGCATCGGCGAAATGCGGTCGCGAAAAAGCGCCGCGCTCGTCGCGACGATCAGCACCGGCACCAGCGAGTTGAGCACCGAGACGTTGAGCGCGCTGGTGTATTGCAGGCCGACATATTGCAGCGCCGTGAACAGCGCGCCCCCGGTCACGCCGAGCCAGAGCATGGCCTTCCAGTGCGCCCTTATCTCCGGCCAGTCGCGCTTGAGGTGCGGACGCACCCAGGGCCAGATCAGGATCGACGGGATGAGCCAGCGCACCGTCGAAATGCCGACCGGCGGCACGTGTCCGCCAATGGCGCGGCCGACGATGTGATTGCCCGACCAGAGCAGCGCAGCCAGCGCCAGGAGGACATAGGGGTTGGCCCGCACGGTCTTGCGCTCGTTCGGTTCTGGCGTTGTTTCGGTCATGCGACCAGAATGACGAGAATCGCGGCGAGCACAACCGCGCCACCGCCGAATGCGGCGAGCGAGCCGCGACCGTCGACAAAACGGTCGGAGAATTGTTGCAGCACGAGCGGCGCGGCGAGGATGGCGAGCCCGCCGGCGATCACGGCGGACGGCCATGGCAAGTGCCGCCACGCGGTGATGAGGCCTGCCGCCGTCGCTGCGGCGCCGGCGAGCATCGAGACGGAAAGGAGGAGCGTGCCCGGCTCGTTGGCGGCGCCGGCGCGGCGCGGAAAATGTCCGCTCGCCGACAGCGCGAGCAGCGCCGCCGCGAGCAGCAACGCGGCGAAGACCACCAGCGGGAAAACGAGATCGAGGCGCAGCATGTTCGGTTGCCCCACGGCGCCTTGACCGGTCGCACCTCGGCCGTAATATACGACACGTATGTCAGGCGCAATCGCCGCGGGAGTGAGCATGTCGATGGCGGAGTCCAAGACTGCGGCAAAAACGGCGGCGGTGAAGCCGGCGGCCGGCGAAAATGCGAAGCCCGCCGGCGGCAAAGGCGAGAAGCGCGAGAAGCGCACCATCACCGAAATCCGCGAGTCGAAAAAGACCGGCGAGAAGATGGTCTATATGTCGGTCCCGGACTACACCTCGGCGCAGTGGGCCGAGATGGCCGGCGTCGACGTCGCCGTGCTCGGCGACAGCCTGGCCATGATCTCGCATGGCCATCGCTCGACCATTCCCGCCACGATGGACATGATGGTGCTGCACGGGCAGGCGGTGCGCCGCGGCACGCCGAACACGTTCATGCTCGGCTGCATGCCGTACCAGAGCTACAACACGGTGGACCGCGCGCTCGCCAATGCCAGCCGCTTCATGCAGGAGACCCTGTGCGACGCGGTCAAGCCGCAGGGCGGCAAGTCGCAGGCGCATATCCTCAAGGCGTTGGTCGACGCCGGCATTCCGACCGCATCGCATATCGGCCTGACGCCGCATACGATCGCCATGTTCGGCGGCTTCAAGATCCAGGGCCGCACGGCCGACGCAGCGATGAAGATCCTCGAGGACGCTTTGGCGATCGAGGACGCCGGCTGTTTCATGCTCGAATTCGAGGCGGTGCCGGCCAAGATCGCGAAGTTGATCTCCGAGCAATTGACGATCCCGACCATCGGCATCGGCGCGGGTGTCGGCACCGACGGGCAGATCCTGCTCTGTTACGACCTGCTCGGCGTATTCACCGACTTCAAACCGAAGTTCACCAAGCGGTTCGCGAAGCTGACCGAAGTCGCGGTCGATGGCATCAGCCAGTATGTAAAGGAAGTGAAGGAGGGCGCGTTCCCGGACGACGACCACTCCTACACGGTGAACGAGGCCGAATACGAGAAGTTCGCGAGTATGGTCGCAAAGCGCAGGCAGATTTGACATGCCGCGCTCGCGCACCATCGCGGTCCGGCGTTCGCGTGAGGCGCCCTCGCCGAAGGGGGCTGCCGCCGACACGCTGACCGAGCAGGCTTACCGTCTGATCGAGGAGCAGATCGTCACGCTCAGCCTCAAGCCGGGCGATGTGCTCTCCGAGCAGCTCCTGTCGGCGACACTGAAGATAGGGAGGACGCCCATCCGCGAGGCTTTGCAGCGGCTGGCGCGCGAGGGGCTCGTCACCATCCTGCCGCGCAAGGGCATCCTGGTCGCCGACGTCAATCCGCGCAGCCAGCTCCTGCTGCTGGAAGTCCGGCGCGAGGTCGAGCGGCTCCTGTGCCGCGCCGCGGCCGAACGCGGGACGCCCGAGCAGCGCCGGCAGATGCAGGAGCTCGCCGACGGCATGGACCAGGCGGCGAAGACCGGCGACGACGTCGTCTTCATGCGCCTTGATCTCGACCTGAACCGGCTGCTGGTCGAGGCCGCGCACAACGATTTCGCGGCGCGGTCGATGAAGCTCCTGTCTGGCCTCTCGCGTCGCTTCTGGTACATGCATTACCGCGTCGCCGGCGACCTGCCGCTCTGCGCCCGCCTGCACGCCAACGAGGCGCGCGCCATCGCAAAGGGCGACGCCGAGGCGGCGGCGCGCGCGAGCGACAAGCTGATGGACTATGTCGAGCGTTTCACGCGCGGAACGGTGTGAGCGATGAAGACCTACGAAGGACGACGCACCATTGACGGCCTCGTCGTGACGGTCGACGGCAAGCCGCTGCCTGAGCACTACGAGGTCGAGCGCTTCACCAAATACGGCTTCGAGTGGACCTATGAGGGGGAGAGCCCGCAGCAACTGGCGCTGGCGATCCTCTACGACCACACCGGCGACAAGCTCCGCGCGATCAACCTGTCCGACCTGTTCATGCGCACCGTGGTCGCCAATCTCGACAATGACTGGCGGCTAACCGGCGCGGATGTGGATGATTTCATTGTGCGAAAGGCGCTCGCCTGAGCGCGTTGCCAGACTCGCGCCGCCATGATACATGTGTGATATATCAGAGCGGGACGGAGGCGCGCGCATGATTGGCCAACGGCAGATCGAATTCCGCAACGAATACCGCTCGCGCATCATCGGCTGGTATGACGGCTACTTCCACATCGCCATCATCTACGCGATGGGCGCCGCCGCCTTCTACATCTACGTCGAGCACATTCACGACGTGACGTGGCGCGAGTGGCTGGCCGTGCCGCTGACCTTCCTGTTCACTAACCTGTTCGAATGGGCCGTGCACAAATTCGTCATGCACCGGCCGATCAACATCAAGGGCCTGCGTGCCGTCTACGAGCGCCACACGCTCAACCATCATCAGTTCTTCACCGACGACGAGATGCGCTTCCGCGATCCGAAGGACTGGCGCGTCACCGTGTTCCCGCCTTACGCGCTGGTGGTGTTCATCCTGATGTCGATCCCGGCGGCGGCGATCCTCGGGACGATCTTCTCGCCGAATGTCGGCTGGCTGTTCATGGCGACGACCAGCGGCATGTATCTCATCTACGAGTTCATGCACTTCTGCTGCCACGTCGACGAGAACTGGTTCGTTCGCAGCTGCCCCTTCGTCAACACGCTGCGCCGTCATCATACCGCGCACCACAATGCGCGGCTGATGATGGAGACGAACATGAACCTGACTTTCCCGATCGCCGACTGGGCCTTCGGCACGTCGGACCTCGACCGCGGCCTGATCGGCACGCTGCTCAACGGCTACGACACGCGCTTCCTGAAGAAGAACCTGCGCGGCCGTCCGCGCACGCCCGACGAAGCGGCCGCCGCGCCGCTCGGCGCGCACTAAAGGAGCGGTCATGCCGAATGACGTCAAGGCGATCGTCTCAATTGTCGTAATGCTCGTCGCGGCGGGACTCGCCTATTGGCCGGGCTCGCCGATCCGCCACGGCTTCGCCACCTGGGTCTTGGCGACCGCCGTGTTCATGGTGGTGGCGATGTGGATCTTCCCCGAGGCCGGGGTCAAGAAGGGCGACTACAAGCCGACGAAGTCGTGACGCGAGGGCGCTGCGCTCAGTCGCAGCGCACGCTCATGCCGCCATCCACGACGAGTTCGGTGCCGGTGACGAAGCGCGCCTCGTCGGAGGCTAAAAACAGCGCCGCATTGGCGGTGTCGCGGCCATCGCCGGCAAAGCCCGCGGGAATGCGCTTGAGCCGTTGCGCCAGGAGCGATTGGACGTCGCCGCCGGCGCGCTGCCGCGCCAGCCGCGCTTCCACCATCGGTGTGTGCAGTTGTCCCGGCACGACGGTGTTCACGCGGATGCCCTTGGCCGCATATTGCACGGCGACGACGCGCGAGAGTTGGATGACGCCGGCCTTGGTCGCCGCATAGCCGACCTGGAAGGCGCCGGTGAAGCGGATGCCCGAGGTCGAGGCGAGATTGACGATCGCGCCCGCGCCCTGTTCCTCCATCACCGGCAGGACGTGCTTGAGCGTAAGGAAGACGCTCTTCAGGTTGACGTCGATCTGCGCGTCCCACACCTCTTCCGACATCTCGACCGGCCCGCCATGCGCCGAGCCGCCGACATTGTTCACGAGCACGTCGATGCGGCCGTAGCGCGCGAGACAGGCCTCCACCATCGCCGCGACCGACCTGCTGTCGGTGACGTCGCATTCGTGCACGGCGATATCGCCGCCGATCGCCTGCACGCGCTGGATCGTCTCCGCCGTGGCGTCGAGATTGCGGTCGACGGCGAAGATCTTCGCGCCCTCTTGCGCAAAGCGCACGGCCGTGGCGCGGCCGTTGCCCCAGCCGGGACCGACGCTGCCGGCGCCGGTGATGATCGCGACCTTGTCCTGGAGGCGTCCGGTCATCGTGGTCACTCCTTGCGCTTATGTCGTGAAACGATAGAGCCGCTGCGGGTTCTCGACCAGCAGCATCTGCCGGGCAGTCTCGCCCGGGGCGATTTCGCCGATGAGATCGACGAGTTGTCCGTCGTCCGGGATCGGCCCCTGATGGTTCGGATGCGGCCAGTCGAGGCCCCAGACCGTGCGGTCGCCGGCGACGTCAAGAAGCTTGCGCGTGAACGGCACGGCGTCGGCATTGGGCGGGCCCTGACGGGTGATGCGATCGGCGCCGCTGACCTTGACCCAGACGTTCCGGTCGCCGAGCAGGCGCAGCAGCGCGTTGAAGTGCGGTTGATCGAGCCCGAGTGAGGCGTCGACGCGGGCCATATGGTCGATGACAACCGGCACGGGCGAGCGGCGCAGCGCGGGGCTGAGCTCCGCGATGAGTTCGGCCTCCATGTGAATCTGGAGGTGCCAGCCGAGCGGGGCGAGACGTTTGCCGAAGGCGATCGCGTCGTCGATCGAAGCCGCCTGTTTGAGATGTCGCATGTAGTGGAAGCGTGCGCCGCGGAAGCCGGCGGCGTCGAGCGCCTTTAATTCGGCGTCGGAGATCGTCGTCGGCACCAGCGCGATTCCGCGGTAGGCGCCGCCTTTCGCTGCCAGCGCATCGGCGGTCGCGCTGTTGTCGAAGCCGTGCGCGGCGGTGTGCACGATCACGCAGCGCTCGAACCCGAGAAAGTCGTGCAGCGCGAACAATGTCTCCTTCGGCGCGTCGCCGGGCGTCGTCGCGCGGCCGGGCTCGTAGGGGAAGCGCGCGCCCGGCCCGAACACGTGCACATGCGCGTCGCACGCGCCCGGCGGCAATTTGAGCTTCGGCTTCGATGGCTTCGCCATGAAGGTCGGCGCGTCGACCTTCATGTCAGGCGTCCGGCGCTCGGGTCGCGTTGAACGCCGGCTCGGCCTGTGCGAAATCGGCGAGCCACTGTGACAGCCGCGGATGCGCGGCGCGCCATTGAAGCGGCTTGCGCCAGTCGAGATAGGCGAGCGCGCAGGACAGCGCAATCGCCGCGACGTCGGTGCGGCGTGGGTCGGGCGGGCCGCTTTCCAGAACGGCGAGGGCGCGCATGATCTTGCCGCGCTGGTGCGCCAGCCAACGCTCCGAATGCGTGGCGGAATCGCGGAAGCGCCCCTCATAAACCATGAGCAGCGCCGCGTCGGTGATGCCATCGGCCAACGTCGCGCGCGTCAGCGTCGTGTAGCGGGCAATTCCGCTCTTCGGCACCAGCCGGTCGCTGCCGGCCTCCTCTTGCAGGAACTCGATGATGACGCGGCTGTCATAGAG
>DASTGR010000079.1:0-3607 GCA_035718885.1 Pseudolabrys sp.
GCCGCAGATGAGGACGATCTTGCGGGTGAAGTCGATCGCCACCATCGTGTCCGAGCCTTCACGGCCGCCATGGCGCGCGGCCACCGGCTTGAACGACGGCAGGTCGACGATGGTCAGCTCCGGCACGAAGCCGGCAAGTTCCTTGATCTCCGGACGGATCAGGAGCTGGCGGATGAACAGCGAGTGCCAGGCATATTCGGTGAAGACGCGCACCTTGATGCGGTTGGTGTGGTCGGCGCCGCCATAAAGGTCCTGCGCGAACAGCGTCTTGCCTTCGACGTGCTTGATGAAGTCACCGAGCAGCACATCGAAGTGCTCCTTCGACAGCTTGCGGTTACCGTCCCACCAGACTGAGTCCTTCGTCAGGTCGTCGACGACGGTGTGCTTGTCCTTCGGCGAGCGGCCGGTGTGGTGGCCGGTGAACGCGGACAACGCGCCGCCCGCGACGATCGAGGCCTCGCCGTTCGTGACGGCGTGCTCGTAGAGCGGCGCCTCGGTCAAATTCCAATTCACGCCGCTCAGCTTCTTGAAGCCGAATTTATCGGCGCCGTACGCCGCGTTTCGTACGCCCGTCTCTTTCACTCTTGACCTCCCAGAAACTCAAAGCCGCGCCGCCTGGCGGCGGCAGTCCCCTCTGCACCGCGTCACGCGATGCCATCGGCTATAAAACGCAAGTATAGCCCGGTGTTCCGAGCGGCGCGACCATAGTCACGAACATTCGGAAAGCCAAGCGTTGTGCCATGCAGCACGCGCAGGCTTCATTGCGCCGCATCAATGCTTGAACTGATGCATCACCGCGCGGGTGATATGTCAGCCGGTAACCATGTCCTCGACGAGCCCCTGGCGCACGAGCCAGTCCTGGATCAGCGCGGCGATCTCGGCATTGTTGCGGTCCATCATCATCATGTGCGAGTTGCCGCGGATACCGACAGTGGGCAGATCGACGACATCGGCCCGGCCGCCGGCAGCGCGCACGGCCGCGGCGAAATCGACACCGAACTGCCGCATCTTCGGCCAGCGCAGGCTGCGCGCGATGAAATCGCCGTACACCATCAGGATGGGGATATCCTTGAACCGCCCCGCCTGCGCGGCGTGGCCGGCAACCGCGGGTTCGATGGCGACGATGGCCTTTACTTTTTCAGGCCTTGTTTGCGCAATCGGAAACCCGAAGCCGCCCGCCTGGCTGTGAAATAACAGAACGGCCGGACCGATCTTGTCGACCAGCGCGGTGTAGGCCGCCATGATCGCCACATCCGTACCCGTCCACCGCGGCACAAACTGCCGCGCGAAATTCTCGTAGGCCTCGACCGGGAACTGGCTGTCCGGGATCCGCTTCACCGCCGCGGGGTCGTTGGACCACACCTCGCCGAGCCGGTGGCGCGAGAACGCGTCCTGCATCGAGACGACATGCGGCTCTTCAGGCCAGATGTCGCGCGGCGCGAAACCGGAGCGGCCGCGCTCGACCGCGTCGGAGTTGTAGACGTCCCAGCCGTTGCGCAGGAACCAGGTGAGCCAGCCTTCTCGACCGTCCGGCGTCGTCTCATAGGTGACGCCAGACAAGCCGCCGCCATGCCACATCAGCAGCGGGAACCGGCCGGTGCGGTGCTCGGGCAGGAAGTACTGCACGTACATGGCCTCGACGAGGTAGTGCCCGTTCGGATCGACGCGCGCCGGCATGCCGCCGCGGCTGAACACCATCTCCTTCTCCGGCTTGCCGGAGATCTCGACGATCCGTCCGCCGATGTGGAAGGAGCCCATGCCGCGCAGGGTTAGTGGCGCGCTCATGTTGCGCGCGCCTGCTCGGCCAGTTGCTTCAGCACCGCGCGCAGTGAACCGGGCCCGGTGACGCGTTGCGGGAACGGCAGCCACAGGGCCGCGCCGCCCGATTGCAATTCCATGCCTTCCGGCGCGATGCCGACGCAGCGCCATGCGCCGTCGGCGGCTTTCAAGAGCCTTGTCGCGTAGAGCCGGCACGCCTCCGTGTGATCGGTGTTCATGTGCGCGATCGCGCCGTCTTCGGCGTCGGCCAGGTCCCCGGCATCCGCAAAATCGCTCAGGACGTCGACCGCGGTCAGATCGGCGGCGCGGGCGAAGCCGCCATTGAGATGGGCCGAGGCGACGTCCATGCGCCAGAAGCCGAAATCGGGGAAGCCGGCGTAAAGCTCGGATTTCGGATGGCGCAACAGGAACCGACAGCGCAGGAGCGCGTCGTCAGGATGCTCGCGCCCGATGCGGCGAAAGCGGCCCAGCACCGTCAGCCGCGGATGCGCCAAAGCGTCGCCCTTTCCCGTCTCCGCAATGAGCAGCGAGGCGCGGCCGTCGATCTCGATATTGGCCGTATGGGTGGCGAGGCGGGAAACGAGGATGAACGGGGCGCCGTCGCGGTCCGTTGCGACGTTGACCAGCGAGGCGAAGGGATGGCCGGTGTTACGATCAAGGGTCGCGAGAGTGGCGGTGCGGCCGGAGCGCAGCAAAGCGCGCGCAACATCCCTCGGCGCAAAATCGGCCGGCTGCGGCGCCCCCTCGGGCGTCCGGCCGGGCATGGTCCCGGGCAGCGGGGTATCCGGCGGGGTCATCGTGTCCTCGATCGGCGTCGCGCGGGCGCGTGTTTCGGCAACGGTTCCAGACCGTTACCGCGATGGGCCCTGGCCGTAATCCGATGCCGGGCCTCCCTTGAAATCCCTACTGAATCACATACTTGTTGCAAAGAGGTCACATTTGCGCCCCTGTTGGGCGGTCAAAGCGGAACGGGACTTTAGCCAGGAAGGGGCTCCTCTTGCCGACAATTGCTCTCGTCGACGACGACCGCAACATCCTGACGTCCGTGTCGATGGCTCTCGAGTCCGAGGGCTACCGCATCATGACTTATACCGATGGCGCTTCCGCCCTCGACGGCTTTAAGACGTCTCCGCCGGATCTTGCCATCCTCGACATCAAGATGCCGCGCATGGACGGCATGGAAACACTGCGCCGCCTGCGCCAGAAGACCGACATACCTGTCATCTTCCTCACGTCCAAGGACGAGGAGATCGACGAACTGTTCGGCCTCAAGATGGGCGCAGACGATTTCATCCGCAAACCGTTCTCGCAGCGGCTCCTGGTCGAGCGCGTGAAGGCGGTCTTGCGCCGCGTGTCTCCGAAGGACGGCACGCCGGTCAAGGAAGTCGACACCGCCAAGGTGCTCGAGCGCGGCCTGTTGCGCATGGACCCCGAGCGGCACACCTGCACCTGGAAGAACGAGCCGGTGGTGCTGACGGTCACCGAATTCCTGATCCTCCAGGCGCTTGCGACGCGCCCGGGCGTGGTGAAGAGCCGCAACGCCTTGATGGACGCCGCCTATGACGATCAGGTCTATGTCGACGACCGCACGATCGACAGCCACATCAAGCGCCTGCGCAAGAAGTTCAAGCAGGTCGATGACGACTTCGAGATGATCGAGACGCTGTACGGCGTCGGCTATCGCTTCAAGGAATGATGACGCAGCTTTAATCTTGCGTCGGCTGACGGGGCGTCCCGGCTTGCGGTAGAATCTCGGGGAAACCACCCCCGGCAACCTCGGCGGGATTGAACGCGTGCTCGATCGAACCGCGGATAATGCGGCGCAGGA
>DASTGR010000080.1:0-9795 GCA_035718885.1 Pseudolabrys sp.
TCAGCCGACGGCGGGGTTTCCCCGCTTGGCCGACCCGATGAGTTCTGGGCACATCTCCGCCCCTTCCTCACCGCTGCTCCGTCTTCACGGCGTCCCATGACGACGCCCCTCGGGTGAGCAGGACACAAGGACTATATACAATTAAAAGGACCGGTCAATAGTCCTTTGTAAAGAATTTGTGCTGCCCAGCCGTAAGGCGCGTTAGCCGAAAGCGTAACGCGCCGCCGTGCAGCATGAATGGCGGATTACGCTTCGCTAACCCGCCCTACGGACTCAGGGTGAGGCGAGGTCGCGGCTCTCCTCGGCAGATACGAGACGGGACGGCGTATGGGTCCCCGCTTTCGCGGGGACGACAGGTGCAAATCGAAAGGTAACCCCCGGCGCTAAAGCACCCGCCCCTCCCTTTCAGGGGAGGAATAAGCGCTACGGCTTGTCGAAGCCGCCGCGGTCCCACACGGCGCGGTGCGCCGGGTCGCGCATGAAGGCGATGAAGGCTTCGCCCGCCTCCGGCGTTGCGCTCGCGGTCGTCACGGCGGCGCCATAGATGGTCGTGAGCTGGATGTCCGCCGGCAGCGGCCCGGCAAGCGCGAGCCCCTTCGCGTTGATGACTTCGCTTTTCGGATAGAAGCCGAGATCGGCCTCGCCGCTCGCCATCAATTCGACGCCGCCTTCCAGCGCCGGGCGGTAGATCGTCTTGCTCTTCATCGCATCGGCAATGCCGAGCGTTTCGATCAGCTTGCCCATATGCGTGCCGCTCGGCGTCGCGCCCGGCGTCGAGAAGATGACGCTGCGCGCGGCGAGCAGCGTCCGCTTGACAGCTTCGACGGTCGTCAGGTCCGGCTTCGGCGCGCCTTCGCGCACCACGGCACTGACGCTGACGAGGCCGAGCACGCCGCGCCCCTTGCCGCGCACGACGCCGCTCTTCTCGTAGCCGTCGAGGATGTTGGTCGGCATCACGAGCACGTCGGCGGCTTCGCCTCCGGCCAGCCGGTCGCGCAGCGCGCTCATCACCGCGAAGCTGTAGGAGACCGTGTGGCCGCTCTGCTTCTCGAACGCGGACGTCAGCGCGAGGAAGACTTCCTTCGGTGCGCCGCCGCTCATCACCTTGATCGTCGCCATCGCCCGTCTCCCCCGACGCAGCCCGCGTCTACAGCTTGAAGCTTTCCAGCGTCCCCGGATGGAACAGCTCCTCCGGCGTCACCAGCCGCGACGACAGCCCCTGCGAATGATGGTGCTTGAGGAAGTTCGTAAGCGTCTTGCGGTTCTCCTCGACGCCGTACGACCAGAAGTCCTCGCCCATCGTCGCGCGTGCCTCCGTCAGCCGCTCTTCGACGAAGGGCAGCGTCACCTTTGTCGCCGAGGTGTCGGACAACAGATCGAGCGCCTTGGCCTTCGATTCATTGAACGCCTTGAACACCGCGCCCGGCAGCCACGGATGCGCTTCGGCGAGCGTGCGGCGCACGCCGACGAGATGCATGATCGGGAAAACGCCCGTGCGCTTGAAGTAGTCCTTGGCGGCGGCGACCGGATCGTGAAACAGCCAGCCGACATTCGGCGTGCCCTTCGGCAGCGCCGGCGGCCGCGGCGCGATGAAGCCGTCAATCGTGCCCTCGGCCAGCATGGCCGAGATGGTCTTGCCCTCCGGCGCGTTCTCGAGCCGCACGTCCTCCGGCAGGTTGACGGCGATCTTCTCGGGCCGGCCCGCATGCTCGATGCCGCCGCGGATCCAGTGAATGTCGGACGGCTTCACGCCGTAATCGTCTTCCAGGATTGCGCGCGCCCAGACGTTGGCCGTGAGCTGGTATTCCGGCAGGCCGACGCGTTTGCCCTTGAGGTCTTCCGGCTTCTTGATGCGGTCGGTGCGGACATAGATCGACGTGTGGCGGAACATGCGCGACACGAAGGCCGGCACGCCGACGTATGGGCCGCCGCCCTGCGATGTCTTGAGCGTGAAGCTCGAGAGCGAGAGCTCGCAGATGTCGAACTCGGCATGACGCAGCGCGCGGAAGAAGATTTCCTCAGGCGAAAGCGTCATGCAGACCGGATCGACGCCATCGATCTGCACGCTGCCGTCGATCAGGGCGCGGGTGCGGTCATAGGGGCCGACGGCGACGGAGAGCTGGAGCTTGGACATTGAAGGACATCACTCGCGTTCGTGTTCGCGCGAAGTTTTAGGGGAAAGGCGGCGCGATGGCAAAGCGTGTCCCGGATGCGGTGCAGCGCGGCGCGTGAGCGCCGTGGTGCACCGCTGGTCCGGGACCGTACGGACGCAGTGCGTTTGGGCGGTCCCGGGTCTGCAGCGCGTCATTGCATGCCGCGCTGCGCCCGGGACACGGGCTCAGCTCGCCCTGCTCTTCAAGTAATCGCGCAGGCTCTTCGTCTCGTAGGCCTTCTCGCGCACGAAGCGGAACATGGCGAGGAAATCGTCGGGGCGGAAATAGCCCGGCGCACGCGCCACTTCGCGCGCCTGGGGGCTGAGCGGCTTGAGCTTCGCCGGGTCCTCGCCGAAGAACTGGAAGGTCGGCGTGAACTGCACGTTGTACTTCTTCGCCATCGCCTTCTCGGTCAATTCCTCGCCGTCGAAATCGGTGACGGTCTTGAGCCCGATGATGTTGAGCTGCTCGACGACGAAGTTGGCCTTGATGTAGTCGGCGATCTCCGGCCTGGCGAAATTGGTGAAGTGCGTTTCCTTGCAGTACGGGCAGCCCTTGAGCTCCCACATGATGACGAAACGTTTGCCGTCCTTCTCGGCCGCGGCGAGGTCTTCCGGCAGCACCATGAAGCTGTCGAGAAACCACGGCTCACGGTAGAGCCCCTCGTCCGTCAGTTCCGGTGCGGCGCGCGCAAACGACGGCAGCGCCAGGGAGGCCGCCGCTCCGAGCATGAGATCACGCCGCGTCAATGTCACAGAAACCACGCTCCGGGCCTCGGCCTTCGCACGGCCGTCACCGGCGTATATATAACCGCTTCGCGATGCGCCGTCTCACGGGTCCGTGAAGCCATGCTGGTCAGGTCTGTCCGCCTTGCAATTCTCGCCGCAGCGCTGCTGGCGCCCGCCGCGGCGCGGGCCGACGATCTGGCCGACTTCAACGCCGCCGTGGAACAGGCGGCGGCGCACAACCGGGTCGCCATCGGCTATCTGCACACCGGCAATGTCGACCTGGCCGGGCTCGAGATCGACCGTCTGCGCCAGGCCTGGCAGGGCGTGACGAGCCGCCAGAAGCCGCAGGTCTTCGATCGCCCGCTCTACGTGAAGACGATGACCGACATCGCCATGCGGCTCGTCACCGCCGACATGCTGCTCAACATGGGCAAGCCGGACAATGCGCGGGCCTCGCTGGTGGGGGTCCGCGACGATCTCTATGACCTGCGCACCTCGGCCGGCGTTCCGGTGCTCGCCGATTGCGTCCGCGATGCCGGCGCCGCCATGGACGCGCTGATGGCCTATGACGCGCGCGACGTGGACTTCACCAAGGCGGCCGAAACCGCCGATCTCGCCGCCAAGGCCGACGCCTACGGCCGCACGCTCGCGCGCTGCGACGGCATGGCCGCGCCCGCGACCCAAGGCGCGCCCGAATTCAGGCGGCTGATCGACGGCGCCAAGGCGAGCCTCGCGCTGATCCCCAAGGCGATCGAGACGCGCGACAAGGGCCTCGTCCACCGGGTGCTCATCGAATTGCGATCCTTCGACAATTTGCTGGCGTTCCGCTTCGGCTGAGCGGGCGGCGGCCCGTCCGGGGGACCTCATGCAGACTCCTGCATCTGTTCCAAGGTGGTGAAATAACAAGCAGGGTCTGCGTGAAAACCGTTGCAAGCGGGCCAAGACTGTTCTGTATTCGGGCGCCGACACAAGCCGCCGAGCAGAGCCATGGATCTTCAGGCGACCGAGAGCCGCGAGCGCAAGCAGGACGTCCAGCGGATGGCGGGCAATGCCGCGCGGGCCACCGAATTTCTCAAGGCGCTGGCCCATGAAAGCCGGCTGATGATCCTGTGCATTCTCGCCGAAGGCGAGAAATCGGTCAGCGAGCTCGAGGACATGCTGTCGCTGCGCCAGCCGACCGTGTCGCAGCAGCTTGCGCGCCTGCGCGGCGACGGCCTCGTCGCCACCCGCCGCGACGGCAAGGCGATCTATTACCGGCTCGCCAGCGACGAAGCCCGGGTCGTCATCGGCGCCGTCTACGACGTGTTCTGCCGCAAGACGCGCAAGCGCTGAACCGGGCCTCAAGGCCCCGGAAAGAACGCGCCGGTCCGTCCGCTCAGCCAGTAGAAGAACAGCCCTTCCCATTCGTGCGCCGCGTCGTCGAGCACGCGGATGCCGTAGATCGGCGACAGGCTCACGCCGAACCGCCAGCGCGGCGTGGTGTGCCAGTCGACCGGGTAGGCCTCGACGTCGAAGCCGATGCGGCGGAAGCAGCCCATCGCGCGCGGCATGTGCGCCGCCGAGGTCACCAGCAGCCAGCGCTCGCCGGGCTTGGGCGCGACCAGTGCCTTGGTGAAGGCGGCGTTCTCGGCGGTGTTGCGCGACTTGTTCTCGAGCAGCACGCGCCCCCGCGGCACGCCGAACGAGTCGAGCAGCGGCTGGAGATAGTCGGCCTCCGCCCCTTCATCGGCGAAGAGGCTCGCATCGCCGCTCGTATAGACGATCTTCGCCTTCGGATAGGCGCGCGCCAGTTCGGCGATGGCCGTCACGCGCTCGGCCGCGCCCGACAGGCTCACCTGCCCGCGCACCCGCGACAGCACCGGATCGATGGCGCCGCCGAGCACGACGATGCCGTCGGGCGCGCCCCGCGACGCGTCCCAGGCCGGGAACCGGTTTTCGAGCACGTAAATCAGCGCCGGGCCGACGGGCAGACAGCCGAGCAGCAGGAACAGGACGAGGCTCGACAGCGCCAGGCGGCGGCCCGCTCGCCGCCAGCGCGTCATCAGAAGCGCGAGCCCTGCCAGACCGACGAGCAGCAACAGGTTCGAGGGAACCAGGAGCGGCGCGGCCGTCTTCGACAGGACGAAGAACATCAGCGCGACTTCTTCCAGTCCTCGTAACGCTTCTTGTTTTCTTCGTTGGGCGGATAGAGGCCGGGGAGCTTGGCGCCCTTCTCGACTTCCTGCACGAGCCAGGACTCGAGCAGTTCGTGCTCGGCGCCCTCATTGGCGACGAAGTCGGCGAGATCCTTCGGGATCACCACCGCGCCGTCGTCGTCGGCGACGATGATGTCGCCGGGGAAGATGGCGCAGCCGCCGCAGCCGATCGGCTCGTTCCAGCCGACGAAGGTGAGTTGATTGACCGAGGCCGGCGCGGCGACGCCGGCGCACCAGACCGGCAGGCCGGTCGCCAGCACGCCGTGGCGGTCGCGCATGACGCCGTCGGTGATCAGCGCCGAGACGTTGCGCTTGACCATGCGCATGCACAGGATGTCGCCGAAGATGCCGGCGCCGGTGACGCCCATGGCGTCGGCGACGACGACACAGTTCTCCGGCATGTCCTCGATGGCGCCGCGCGTCGAGATCGGCTTCGACCAGCTCTCGGGCGTGGCGAGATCCTCGCGCACCGGCACGAAGCGCAGCGTGAAGGCCGGACCGACGACGCGCTTGCCGGAAAAGCCGAGCGGCATCGCGCCCTTCATCCAGGCGTGGCGGATGCCCTTCTTCAGGAGCATCGTGGTGATGGTGCCGGTGGTGACGCTCTTGAGTTTCTCGATGGTCGAAGTCATGCGTTGGTCCGTTCAGGCGGGGGTGAGACCGAGCCGCTCGTCGCGGCGGCGAAGATAGGCGATGAGCGGCGTCGCGAGGAGCACCATCCAGAGCTTGCCGATGATCTGCCCTTCGAGGAATTGCAGCGAGCCGAAGGCAAGCCACAGGAACACGAGCGAGTCGACGACGAGGCCGACAATGCTCGAGGCGGCCACGGCAAGCACCAGGCGGCGGCGCGCCAGCGGCGTATAGACGGCGAAGTCGGCGAACTCGGACAGCAGGAACGCGGCGGTCGAGGCGATGACGAGCGCCGCCGGTGCCAGCGCCCAGGAGAGCGCCGCGCCGACCGCAATGGCGCCGAGCCCGAAACCGGCGCCGAGCCGGCGCTGTACCAGGTCGCGCAGCACCAGCGCGAGCCCGACCATCATGACGCCGGACGGCGCCATGATGCCGGGCGCGACCGGGAGGACGCAGGGGCCCTCGCCGAGGCACACCGTGCCGACATGGCCGATCATCCAGTTGGCGGCGGGAATGGTCAGGCAGAACAGGACGAGGAACACAAAGCCCTCGATGCGCCTGCGGCTCTCATTGTCGATCATGCGGTCCTTCGGACGGTGGTGAATTTGGCGAAGCCGTCCGCGCGCAGGCGGCAGGCCGGGCAATCGCCGCAGCCGTAACCCCAAGGGTGCCGATGCGTGCGGTCGCCGCAGTAGCAGCTATGGCTGTCCTCGATGACGAGATCAAGGAAGGCGCTACCCCCGAGCTCTTCGGCCAGCGCGAAGGTGGCCGCCTTGTCGATCCACATCAGCGGCGTATGGATCGCGAGCGGGCGGTCGAGACCGAGCGTGAGCGCCTGCCCCATCGCCTTGACGGTCGCGTCGCGGCAGTCCGGATAGCCGGAATAATCGGTCTCGCACATGCCGGCGACGAGATGGGCTGCGCCGCGGCGATAGGCCAGCGCCCCGGCGAGCGTCAGGAACACCAGGTTGCGGCCGGGCACGAAGGTGGTCGGCAGGCCGTTCTCGGCGACCTCGATCGCCATGTCGGAGGTCAAAGCGGAGCCGCCGATCTCGGCCAGCGCGTCGATGCGGATCACATGATCGTCGCCGAGGCGGCTCGCCCAGCCGGCGTCCAGCGCGGCGATGCCGGCGCGCAGCTTGGGCCGCATGTCGAGCTCGATAGCGTGACGCTGGCCGTAATGGAAGCCGACCGTCTCGACGCGGGCAAAACGCGTCAGCGCCCAGGCGAGGCACACAGTGGAGTCCTGCCCGCCGGAGAAGAGGACCAGCGCGGTGTCGGGGGACGTGTTCATTTTCCGGCTTCTAACCCGTCATGGCCGGGCATAGCCAGTCGAAGACGGGCGTAAACGCCCTTATGTCCCGGCCATCTCGCTTAGGCGGGCACCGTGCCTCCCTGATCGGGATCACCGGGTCACGCCGCTACGCGGCGGCCCGGTGACGACAGAGGTGGGTCAATCCCACTTCGGCGACCAAGTCCAGTCGACGATGCGCTCGCCGCGGCGGGCAAGCCGGCCGATCTCCGCCATCTCGATCTCGCTCAGGGCGAAGTCGAACACCGCGAGGTTTTCCGCCAGCCGCTCGACCTTGCTGGTGCGCGGGATGACGACGACGCCCTGCTGCACCAGCCAGCGCAGCGACACCTGCGCCGCGGACTTCTTGTGCGCCTTGCCGATGCGCGCGAGCATCTCGTCGTCGACCGAATTGCCGCGCGCGATCGGCGAATAGGCGACCACCGCCATGCCGTGCCTTTTACACGCGGCGACCACTTTCGACGTATCGAGGAACGGGTGCATTTCGATCTGATTGCAGACGAGCGGCTCGGGCGAAGCCTTGTTCGCCTCCTCGAGCAGCGCCACCGTGAAATTCGACACGCCGAGCGCGCGGACGAGCCCTGCCTGTTTCAATTTCGCCATGGCGCCGAGCGTCTCCGACAGCGGCACGCGCGGGTTCGGCCAGTGGATGAGCAGGAGATCGATCTCGTCAATGTGCAGGCGCTGGAGGCTTTCCCTGACCGAGCGCTCGACGTCGCGCGGCGCCAGCAAGGACGGCTGGATCTTGGTGGTGACCATGACCTCGCGGCGCTTGCCGGACGCGCGCACGCCCTCGCCCACTTCGCGTTCGTTCTCGTACATCTGCGCGGTGTCGATGTGGCGATAGCCCAAGCGGATCGCCTGCTCGACGAGCCGCGCGCATTCGCGGCCGCGCAGCATCCACGTGCCGAGCCCGACGAGCGGAATGTCGAAGCCTTTCGCCTTCACCACCTGCATGGCGCGAAACCTACTTGCTGCCGTCGTCTTCTTCCAGGAACGCACGCAGGAACAGCGCGCGCCGGCCGGTCTCCTTCATGACGCAGTACGAACCCATCGGGCTCGCCATCGTTCCTTGATAGTAGTCCCAGTAGAACGCGCAGGTCTTCTCCTTCGAGACGATCCAGGCGCGCTGCATGTCGCGCAGTTTGCCCTTCTGCGTCTCGTCAAGCTTGTCGCGCAACGTGCGGAACGACGCGTTGAGGATCGCATCCCAGACCCTGGCCTCGCGGCCGGCGCAGGCGTTCTGGTCGGCGGTCGATTTCGTCTCGTCGCTTTCGAGACAGGGATCGGCGACGATTCCGATGCAGGTTTCCTGCTTCGTCGGCTTCGCCTTCAGACAAGCCTCGATCTTCGCCGTATCTTTCGCCGCAGGCCGCTGGTCCTGCGCGACGGCCGGCGAGACGCCGCCCGCGCGCAGCAGCACCGCGACGGCAAGCGCCGCGGCGCGGATCACGGCGTATCCCAGACCGGCGCGTGCGGCGGACTGACGACGCGCATGTTGGTGGCGTTGAGCTTTTTCAGCTCCGCCATCTCGGCGTCGCTCAGCTTGAAGTCGAAGATGCTCATGTTCTCCTTCAGGTGCGCGGGCGTCGCCGTGCGCGGGATCGGGATCGCGCCCATCTGCACCAGATAACGCAGCGACACCTGCGAGGCGCTCTTGCCGTGCGCCTTGCCGATGCGCTCGAGCGCGTCGGCGCCAGATTCTTGCGAGCCTTGCACCTTGCCGCGCGCGATCGGGCAATAGGCGACGACCGCCATGCCGTGCTTCTTGGACGTCGCCAGTACCTTGTCCTGGTTGATGAAGGGATGCATCTCGATCTGGTTGCAGACGAGCGGCTCGGAGGTCACGGACCACGCCTCGTCGAGCATCTTGGTGGTGAAGTTGGCGACGCCGACGTGCTTGGCCTTGCCGTCCTTCTTCGCCTGGCACAGAGCCGGCACGCTAACGGAGAGCGGGATGTCCTTGTTGTTCCAGTGGATCAACAGGAGATCGACGTAAGGCAGTTGCAGGTTCGCGAGGCTTTCGGCGAGCGACTGGCGGAACTTCTCCGGCTCGAGATGCGTCTCGCGCACCTTGGTGGTGATGAACACGTTCTCGCGCTTGACGCCCGACTGGCGCAGCCCCTCGCCCACTTCTTTCTCGTTGCCGTAGAACCAGGCGGTGTCGATGTGGGTATAGCCCATTTGCAGCGCGTCCTTGACCGCCTGCACGCAGACATCGCCTTTGAGGGTCATGACCCCGAGCCCGACCTGCGGGATCCGGGCTCCATGGGCTTCGACGAACGG
The DNA here is from genome assembly GCA_035718885.1 of Pseudolabrys sp. Taxonomy (GTDB): domain Bacteria; phylum Pseudomonadota; class Alphaproteobacteria; order Rhizobiales; family Xanthobacteraceae; genus Pseudolabrys. The sequence goes on from DASTGR010000080.1 coordinate 9,305, forward strand.
TATCGACATTGTCTCTCCCTTGCGCGGCATTTTCTGGGTGCGCGTCGCGTCGGAGCATGCCCGCTCGGCCCCACGCTGCCAACCCGGGGGGCTCGTAACGTGCTGCTCACAAAGATTTTTTGCCGCAGGTGAAAACGACAATCCGAGTGTCGCCAGACGATTGGCCGACCTTCTCAGATTGGAATAATTAAAGGGTAGGAAATATCTGTTGCATCAGGGGAATTTGCCGCGTTGTAAGAGGTGAACCGTCACCTCCCGAAGGGTCGAACCATGAAGACTTTGATCGCCGCCGCCATCGCCGCCGCCCTGCTCGCCCCCGCCCTTGCGCAGGCGGACGACTTCACGCTGACGATCAAGGACCACAAGTTCACCCCGTCCGAGCTCAAGGTCGCGGCCGGCAAGCGCCATACCATCACCGTCGTCAACAATGACGCGACGCCGGAGGAATTCGAGAGCCACGCGCTCAAGATCGAGAAGGTCGTCGTCGGCAA
>DASTGR010000081.1:0-2779 GCA_035718885.1 Pseudolabrys sp.
GATGGCCGGGACAAGCCCGGCCATGACAAGGTTCGAGCGGGGGAGGGATAAGCCCGCGCCTTATTTGCATCCGCGCGCGGCGCTACCATCTGTCCCGCCATGCTGCGCCGGTACCTGCTGCGCCCGCTCTGGGTCGTCCTCGCCTTGCTGTTCCTCCTGGAAGCATGGCTGTGGGACCATTTGCAGCCGTTGGTCGCGCGGCTGGTCGCGCTCATCCCGCTCGCCGCGCTCAAGCGCGGGATTGCCCGCCTCGTCGCCAGCCTGCCGCCCTGGGCGGTGCTGTTCGTCTTCGCGATCCCGTTCGTGCTGATGCTGCCGCTCAAGTTCGCAGAGGTCTATTTCCTCGCCCGCCGGCAATGGCTCTTGGCGGGCGCGGTGATCCTGCTGGTCAAGCTGGTCGGCGTCGGCGTCACCGCCTTCATCTTCGACGTGACGCGCGACAAGCTTATGCAGATGGCCTGGTTCCGCCGGCTCTTTGCCTGGGTGATGTGGGCGCGCGACTGGGCGCATGCGCAGACCGAGCCGATCCGCCAGCGCGTGCGCCAACTCGTCTGGCTCCTCAAGCCGCGCCGCGCCGGCACGTTCCTGCGCCGGCTGATCAGGCTGCGCCGGCGCGCCTATCGCAGGGCCTGAACTAGCCGGTGATGACGTGCAGGAGATGCGGCGCCCACAGGCCGCAGCCGGTAAACGCAAGTCCGACAAATCCGAGCAGCACCGAGCCCCAACCGAGCATTACCATGCCGGTGATGACCTGCGCCGAGGCCAGCACGATGCCGATCTGGAAGGCGGCCGAGGCGAATTCATAATTGTGGTAGCGCGCCAGCGTTTCGTCGCGGTGATGCTCGCCGGCGCGCGCCCGCGCCATCAATTGCTTGCGGCCTTCGTTCGACGAGGGTTCGTCGTCATAGCGCGCGACGAGCTTTTTCCATTCGTCGACCTTCTTCGCGAGCCGCGCCTTCTGATCGGCATCGGCGGCGCGGTCGGCCTCGAGCTGCATCTGCTCGGACGCGGTCGTCAGCACGGTCATGCGGATGGTCTTGGCCTGGAAGAAGGCCCAGAGGTCGTTGATCTCGACATTGAGCGCGATGGCGTGCGTCTGCGCACTCTTGCCCAGGGTCTCCGAGAAGGCGAGGAACAAGGCCAGCACCGAGATCAGCAGCGCGATCTTCTTGTTGCCGCCGTGCGATGCATGCTCGGCGTGCTCGGCATGCTCGAGGTTCTCGTGTGCACTCATGTCCGTCCCCCTTGGATGCCGGGACGATGGCAGCAAAATCGGCCGGCGGGCAAGGGGACCCTAGGCGCGCGGATGCGTATTCACATAAACGTCGAGTAACCGCTCGGCGTCGACCGCGGTGTAGATCTGCGTCGTCGACAAGGAGGCGTGGCCGAGCAGTTCCTGGATGGCGCGCAGATCGCCGCCGCCGGCCAGAAGATGCGTGGCGAATGAATGCCGAAGCGCATGCGGCGTTGCCGTGTCGGGCAGGCCGAGTGCGCCGCGCAGGCGCTCCATGGCGAGTTGCACGATCCGCGGCGAGAGCGTCCCGCCGCGGGCGCCGACGAAGAGCGGGCCGTTGATCGGCAGGTCGTGGGGACAGAGCGCGACATAGTCGGCGACGCGTTGCGCCACCTGCGGCAGGAGCGGCACCATGCGCGTCTTGTTGCCCTTGCCGGTGACGGTGAGCGCGTCGGGCGCGCCATTGAAGTCGCGGCGCTTCAATGACAGTGCTTCCGAGATGCGCAGGCCGCAGCCATAGAGCAGCGCAAGCACGGCAGCGTCGCGCGCCAAAACCCATTGGTCGCGTGCCTCTCCGGCGCGCATGTCGGCGTCGGTGAGGGCTTTCGCACTGCTCGCGGTCAGCGGCTTGGGCAGGCTTCTCGGCAGCTTCGGCGTGCGCACGGCGGAGAGCGCCCCGACCTTGCCCTTGCCGTTGCGCTCGAGGAAGCGCGCGAAGGATCGAACTCCGGCGAGCTGGCGCATCAGCGAGCGGTTGCCGGCGCCGTCGGCGCGGCGCGCCGCGAGGAAGGCGCGCACATCGGCGGGCGCAAGCTTCGCCAGCGCCTTCAAGGACGGCGGCCGGCCAAGATGTTCGGTGAGGAAGGCGAGGAACTGCGCTACGTCGCGGCGGTAAGCGTCCAGCGTCTTGGGCGACATGCGCTTCTCGGCGCCCAAATAGGCAAGCCAGCGGCCGATCTCGGCCGCGACGTCCGGGGCTGTGGCGAAGGCCATGTCCATGCGCGCCAGACTGGCATTCCTTCGTTCACCCTTCCTTAACCGCGCGGAATCGGCCTAGACCACTCATATGCCCACGCGTGTCGTCGACGTCCTGGTGCCGGTGGCGCTCGATCAGGCCTATTCCTATCGGGTCCCGGCCGACATGGAGCTTGCGCCCGGCGACGTCGTCGCCGTGCCGCTCGGCGCGCGCGAATGCGTCGGCGTGGTCTGGGCCGACAATCCAAATCCGAACCCGCGCCTGCACAACCGGCTGAAGGACGTCGAGGCGAAGCTCGATGTGCCGCCGCTTAAAGTCGAGCTGCGCACCTTCGTGGAATGGGTCTCCAACTACACGCTCGCCGCGCGCGGCATGGTGCTGCGCATGGCGCTGCGCATGGGCGATCTCGGCCCGGCGCGCGATCGCGTCGGCGTGCGTCTCACGCAGATGAAGCCGCAGCGCATGACGCCGGCGCGGGCGCGCGTCATCGCCGCGCTCGCCGACGGCTTCGTGCGCTCCAAGGGCGAGGCGGCGACGGAGGCGGGCGTCTCGGCCGGCGTCGTCAACGG
>DASTGR010000082.1:0-4685 GCA_035718885.1 Pseudolabrys sp.
GACAACATCCGCTGGGATGCGAGCGGCAAGCTGGCGCCGTCGAACGCCGCGCTGGTCAAGCGCGTCGCGGAGATGTGCGCCGAATATGGCCGCCGTCCGGCGACGCCGGCCGAAGCGCGAAAGCTGCTGAAGCTGGCGGCGTAAGGTCCGACATCACCGCAGGCTGCGGGTGAGGGGGTTCCAGACTCGACAGTTTGTAACCCCTCACCCGGCGCGCTTCGTGCGCCGACCTCTCCCTATGGGAGAGGTGAAGCAAGTGCGCGGCGATGCCTCACTCGCACACCACCGCGCCGCACTTCTCGACCGACGCGATGATCCCGGCCATCGCCTTCGGGCCGGGATAGCCGACCAGCGCCACGCCCTTGATGACGAAGCCGGGTGTCGCCTCGATCGCGAGCGCGTCGCCGAGCTTGAGATGCGCCTTCATGACGTCGGCGAGCTTGTCGTCGTTGGCGGCCTCCAGCACCTTTTTCTGGTCGAGACCGATCGCCTTCGCGGCGGCGAGCGCCTTGCTGCCGTCGACCACCCCGCGGCTGTCATCGAGCATGCGGTGGAATTTGTAGAAATTCGCCGCCGAAGTCAGCTTCGCCACGGCGAGCTCGACGCGCGTGCCCTGGATCGAAGGAATGCCGAGCACCGGGAACGGCACCAGCACCAGCCGCAACTCCTTGTTGGTCTTGACCAGCGCCTCGATTTCGGGCGAGGCGGCGCGGCAGAACGGACAGTTGACGTCGTAGAACTCGATCAGCGTCACGTCGCCTTGCGGATTGCCGACAACGACGATGCCGGGCGCCTGCTCGACCTGGCTCTCGATCTCGACCGGCACGCGGTGATTGGCGATGGTCTCGCCGTCGTCGGCCTTGATCGGGTAGTAGCCTTCGTCGGCCAGCGCGGCGACGGGCACGGCGAGAAGAACGGCAACGGCAAGAAGGCGCGCGACGATGGACATGAGGGCTCGTTTCCGGGGCGGATTCGCCCTCATGCCGGGTGGCCGGATCAATCGCGAATCACGAATGAGTGACGGCTAGGCGCGCAGCAGCGCGCCGAGCCGCGCCCGGTTCAGCGCCAGCCATTGCAGCGCCATGATCGCCGGCCCGTTGCGGATCGTGTTGCGCGCGATCGCATCGAGCGCGGCATCGATGGGCACACGCAGCGTTCGGATCATCTCGCCGCCGGTCTGCGTACGCTCCGGCACCTGCGATGCGTCGATCGCGGCGAGGAAGACGGTGACCTCCTCGTCGGTCAGCCCCGGCGTGGTGAGATAGCTGAACAACTCGGCAAGGCCCGTCGGCGCAACGCCGATTTCCTCGGCGCATTCGCGCCGCGCCGCTGCGGCGGGCACCTCGCCCGGCTCGACGCGGCCGGCGACGATCTCGACGAGGTCGCCTTTGCGGTTGCGCAGATGCGCCGGCAGCCGGAACTGCCGGATGAGCACGATCTCGTCGCGCGCGAGGTCGACCGGCAGCACGGCGACGACTTTGCCGCCATCGACGACATCGCGTGTCTGCTCGATTTTGGCGCCGTCCTCGCCGGTGATCGCCAGCCTGTAGCGTCGGTACGCCCGGAAACCTTTGGCCAGGAGTTCGGGCTCCTGAAGCGTCACGTCCGCGGCGCGGTCGGCAATCTCGTCCATGCTGCTCTCCGCTAGTAGCCGCGCCGGCGATCGACCAGATTGTCCAGCGGCTCGCCGCGTTCGAGCCGTTCGATCTGCCGCATGACTTGCGCGGCGAGCAGATCGGGCAGGATGTCGCCGGCATTGTGCGGCGTGACCGTGACCTTCGGATGCCCCCACATCGGACTCTCGGGCGGCAGCGGCTCCTGAGGGAAGACGTCGAGCGTGACGCCTTCGAGCGTGCCATCGTCGAGTGCGGCGAGGATGTCGTCGTCGATCTGCAACGGCCCGCGGCCGGCATTGATCAGGAAGGCGCCGCCGGCGGCGCCGTCGCGCCTGAGCTTGCGCAAGGTTCCGCGGTTGAGGATGCCCCTCGTCGCGTCGGTCAGCGGCAGCAGGCAGACCAGGATTTCCGTGCGGGCGAGGAATGGATCGAGCCCGGCCGCGCCGTAGAAGGTGCCGACGCCGTCAATGCTCTTGGCGCTCGCACTCCAGCCGGCGGCCTTGAAGCCGATGCGCGCCAGCACGCGCGCGGCTTCCGCGCCGATGACGCCGAGCCCCATGACGCCGACATTCACCTCGCTCGCCGCCGGCTGATGATGCTCCTTCCAGACGCGCGCGCGCTGCTGCGCGTCGTAGAGCGGCTGGCGACGGTGATAACGCAAGGTGTGCAGCACGACGTATTCGGTGACACGCATGCTGAGGTCGGGATCGGCGGCGCGCACGATCGGGACGTTCGGCAATGACGGATCGGCGAGCAGGTAGTCCGCGCCGGCGCCGAGGTTCACAATCAGTTTCAGGTTCGGGAGCGTGGCCAGCAGCCCGTGCGGCGCGCGCCAGACGCAGGCAACCGTGATGTCCTTCGGATCGCCGATGGCATCCGGCCAGATGCGGACGTCCACGCCGGGCTGTGCATGAAACGCCTTCGCCCATGCGGGGGCGAGCGCGCCCTCGACCGCGACGAGGAGCGCGCTCATTGCGACACGACGCCGGAAGGCGCGGTCTCCAGATTGAAGGCGGCGGCGAACAGCGCGCGCGTGTAATCGGTCTTCGGCGCCTTGAACAGGTCGGCCGCCGCGCCCTCTTCCACCATCTTGCCGTGGCGCAGGACGATGAGCCGGCTCGCGAGCGCCGCGACCACCCGCAGGTCGTGCGAGATGAACATGTAGGTGAGGTCGCGTTTTTTCTGGAGGTCGCGCAAAAGATCGACCATCTGCGCCTGGATCAGCATGTCGAGTGCCGAAGTCGGCTCGTCGAGCACGATGAAGGTCGGCTCCAGCACCAGCGCACGGGCGAGCGCGATACGCTGGCGCTGCCCGCCGGAGAATTCGTGCGGATAGCGGTAGCGCGTTTCGGAGTCGAGGCCGACCTCGGTCAGCGCCGTCACGACGCGCTGCCCGCGCTCCTCCTCGCTGAGCTTCGGATGATGTACACGCAGGCCCTCCTCGACGATGTCGGCGACCGACATGCGTGGCGAGAGCGAGCCGTACGGATCCTGGAACACGATCTGCATGTCGCGGCGATAGGGCCGCATCTCCTTGAACTTCAGACCCTGGATCGTGTGTCCCATGTACACGATCGGTCCGTTCGACGAGATGAGGCGCAGAATGGCGAGGCCGAGCGTGGTCTTGCCGGAGCCGGACTCGCCGACGACACCGAGCGTCTCGCCCTTGCGCAATTCCATGGAGATACCGTCGACCGCCTTGATGTGACCGACAGTCTTGCGCATGACGCCGCGCTTGATCGGAAACCAGACCTTGAGATCGTCGGTCTTGATCACCAGCGGCGCGTCCGGGCGCGGCGGCGCCGGATCGGGCTTCGGCTCGGCCGCCAGCAGCGCCTTGGTGTAGGCGTGCTCCGGCGCGGTGAAGACGCGCTCGACCGCCCCGGCCTCGACGATCTTGCCGTGGTTCATGACGCAGACCTTGTCGGCGAGCTTGCGCACGATTCCAAGGTCATGGGTGATGAACAGCATCGACATGCCGAGGCGGATTTGCGTGTCCTTCAGGAGCTTGAGGATCTGCGCCTGCACAGTGACGTCGAGCGCGGTCGTCGGCTCGTCGGCGATGAGGAGGTCCGGCTCGTTTGCGAGCGCCATGGCGATCATGACGCGCTGGCGCTGGCCGCCGGACAACTGATGCGGATAGGAGCCGAGCCGTCCCGCCGGATCGGGAATGCCGACCTGATCGAGCAGCGAGATGATCCGCGCGCGCGCCGCCTCGCCGGTCATGCCGCGATGCAGGAGCAGGACCTCGCTGAGCTGCTTCTCGATCGTGTGCAGCGGATTGAGCGAGGTCATCGGCTCCTGGAAGATGATGGTGATGTCGTTGCCGCGCACGCGCCGAATGTCGCGCTCCGGCATGGTCAGGAGCGACTGGCCCTTGAAGGTAATCGCGCCCGAGGGATGATGCGCCGCAGGGTATGGCAGGAGCTTCATCACCGACAGAGCCGTCACCGACTTGCCCGAGCCGGATTCGCCGACCAGCGCCACGGTCTCGCCCTTGCCGATGTCGAAGGAGACGCGGTCGACCGCAAGCACCTCGCGCGCGCCCTGGCCGAAGGCGACGGACAGATCGCGGATGGAGAGAAGCGGCTCGCTCATCGGCAAACCTTCCTCATCTGAATGTCTTTCGCGGATCGAAGGCGTCGCGCACCGCCTCGCCGATGAAGATCAGGAGCGACAGCATGATGGCGATGGAGAAGAAGCCGGTGAGGCCGAGCCACGGCGCCTGCACATTGGCCTTGCCCTGGCTCAAGAGCTCGCCGAGCGACGGCGAGCCGGGCGGCAGGCCGAAGCCGAGGAAGTCGAGCGCGGTCAAGGTCATCACCGAGGACGACAGGATGAACGGCAGGAACGTCATCGTCGCCACCATCGCGTTCGGCAGGAGATGGCGGAAGATGATGACCGCGTTCGACACGCCGAGCGCGCGCGCCGCCTGGATGTATTCGAAATTGCGGCCGCGCAGGAATTCGGCGCGCACGAGGTGCACCAGCGACACCCAGGAGAACAGCAGCAAGATGCCGAGCAGCACGAAGAAGCCTGGCACCAGCACCGACGAGATGATGAGCAGCA
>DASTGR010000083.1:0-2002 GCA_035718885.1 Pseudolabrys sp.
TGATTGCCGACAGGGCCGAGACGTCGGCGTCGAGCGCATGCGCGCGGGTGATCGGCTGCTCGATGAAGGAAATGCTGTCGACCAGCCTCTTCAGCGCCGGCGTCTCCGTCATCCTGCGCCACAAAGTCTGGAGCGCGGCGAGATCGTTGTACTGCTCGTTGCCGTCGAGCGAGGCGGCGTAGGGCGTGTCGATCCTGTCGAGCACCGCGGCGATCTCGGAAAGCCGCGCCAGATCGGCGTCGACATCGCCGCTGACCTTGAGCTTGAAATGGGTGTGCCCGTAAGCCGCGACGACCTCTTCGAGCGATTCCGGCAGGCCGTCGTTCACCTGGCGCGGATGGCCGGCGATGACGTCGACAAGCCCGACCGTGTGCCGCGCGGCGACGCTTGCCGCCGGCGCGAGGCCGCTCAGGAAGCGCGGCACGTCGAAGCCGGTGAGATCGCTCGTGTCGGGCAGCAGAGACGCATCGATGCCCGCAAGGTTGCCGCGCATCGCGTCATAGAACGACACGCCCTCCATCCGGCACAGCGCGTCGAGTACGGCGCGGTCGATCTGCGCCGGGCCGAAATTCGCTGTGAGCTTGTTCAGCCCGCGCGTCGCGCCGGCTGCGATCAACGCGGCATAGTGCGCGGCGAAATGGCCGAAGGCCGTGCGCGGCGTCCCGTCGCCGGTATAGGCTTCTGCCGCCAGGTGCAGCGCCAGCCGCAACTGCTCGAAATTGTCCTCGTTCGTCAGCGCGAGATTTTTGTCGAACCACTTCGGGGCCAGAAGTTCCGCGCTCGCCCCCCAGGCGCTACGGCCCTGCGCGTCTTCGATGCGGGCGCGCACGAAGCCCTGCGGCGCCTCGCGCAATGTGACGACGCCGAAGCGGAACGGCATGCGCAGGCGCACCGGCCGCTCATAAAGCCGCACCTCGCACACGCGGAAGCTCGGAGCGTTCCCGCCGGCCACGTCTCCCCCCTTGCATGTCATTGGCCTTACACGTCTTTTACGCCATTCGCAGCGGGCGTCACAGGCGCGGCCGAATTTTTCGCTTCCCCGATCTAACCAGATAGTTAAACTCGCTGGCAACCTCCCGCGACGCTGAAAAACAGGGGGGACCCCGAGGAATCGACCCCGAGGCTCTTGGCGAATGGCCCGTATCGTCAGCGTCGATATTGCGCGCGTCGACTATCCGCTGGTCGGCGAGTTCAAGTTCTTCAAGGGCGCCGCGCGGCCGACCATCGTGCTGCGCCTCGTCGACGAGAACGGCGTCGAGGGCTTCGGCCAGTCGGTGCCGGTCGAGACCTGGACCTACGAGACCGTCGAATCCGTCGAGACCACGCTGCGCCATTACCTCGCGCCGGTCGTGCTCGGCGCCGATCCGGGCGACATCGCCGACGTCCACGCGCGCATGGAGCGCGCGATCCGGCCGTCCTTCTCGGTGGGCCAGCCGCTCGCCAAGGCGGCGATCGATCTCGCCTGCTACGACCTCTGGGGCAAGCAGGCCAAGAAGCCGGTGACGGCGCTGCTCGGCGGCGCCAGGACCGACCGCATCCGTTTGAGCTGGACCATCAACGCGCCGACGCTCGCCGGCGCCGAGCCGCTGCTCGATCAAGGCCGCGCGCTCGGCTATTCCCATTTCAACGTCAAGGTCGGTTACCCGCAGAGCACAACCTACGATGTCGAGCTGGTGCGGCTGGTGACGTCGTTCTCGCCGGACGGCTTCCACTGGTGCGACGCCAATACCAGCTACGATCTCGACACCGCGCGCGCGATGGCGCCGAAATTCGCCGATCTCGGCCTCAAGGCTTTGGAATCGCCGATGCCGCCGAACCGCCTGCGCGATTATCAGGCGCTCAAGCGTCAGGGCGCGCTGCCGATCCTGATGGACGAGGGCATCGTCGCGCCGGCGGAAGTCGAGGAGTTCATCGCGCTCGACATGTTCGACGGCATCGCCATGAAGGTGGCGCGCTGCGGCGGCCTTTGGAACGCGACGCGTATCGCCACGCTGCTGCGCGA
>DASTGR010000084.1:0-22754 GCA_035718885.1 Pseudolabrys sp.
CTGGGGTGTCAAACTCGCCGGCGTGAAGGCGCTCGAGGACGTGCAGCCCTGGCGGCTCGCCGTGGTGCTCGAGGTCAGCGATCATTCCGCGCGCATCGGCCTCCAGCCCGGCCGCGAGCCGGGCGGGCAAGTGTCCAAGGAGCGCACCATCGGCATCCTGCCGCTCGAGGGCGTGAAGTGGGCCAAGCAGAAGGGCCGCGCGCCGACGAAGGTGAGTCAGGTCGTCGAGCCCGGCGACGTCGTCTATGTCTCGCCGCTGGAGAAGACCGACGGCCAGTACCGGCTCCAGCAGGTGCCGGAAGTCTCCGGCGCCATGGTGGTCGAGGATCCGCAGACCGGCCGCGTGCTGGCCATGGTCGGCGGCTTCTCCTACGACCAGAGCCAGTTCAACCGCGCGACGCAGGCGCTGCGTCAGCCCGGCTCCTCGTTCAAGCCGATCGTCTATTCCGCCGCGCTCGACAATGGCTACACCCCGTCCTCGTTGGTGCTCGACGCGCCGCTCGAGATCGACCAGGGTCCGGGGCTCGGCGTGTGGAAGCCTGAGAACTACGAAGGCGACTTCTTCGGGCCGTCGACGCTGCGCTTCGGCATCGAGCATTCGCGCAACGTCATGACGGTGCGGCTGGCGCAGGACGTCGGCATGCCGATGATCGCCGACTATGCGCGCCGCTTCGGCGTCTACGACAACCTGCCGCCTTATCTGTCGTTCGCGCTCGGCGCGGGCGAGACGACACTGCTGCGGATGGTCACGGCTTACGGCATGATCGACAATGGCGGCCGCAAGATCACGCCGACGCTCATCGACCGCATCCAGGACCGCTACGGCCACACCGTCTACCGCCACGACAAGCGCGAGTGCATCGGCTGCGACCAGAAGAAGTGGGACAACCAGCCCGAGCCCTCGCTGATCGATCGGCGCGAGCAGGTCATCGACCCGATGACCGCCTATCAGATCACCTCGATGATGGAAGGCGTGGTGCTGCGCGGCACCGCCGGCGGCGTCGGCTTTCAGAAGGAAGTCGGCAAGCCGGTGGCCGGCAAGACCGGCACCACCAACGACTACAAGGACGCCTGGTTCATCGGCTTTACCCCTGATGTTGTCGTCGGCGTCTATGTCGGCTTCGACAAGCCCAAGACGCTCGGCCGCGGCATGACCGGCGGCCATGTCGCAGCGCCGATCGTCAAGGACTTCATGAAGGTCGCGCTCGCCGACAAGCCGGCCGTGCCGTTCCGCGTGCCGCCGGGCATCAAGCTCGTGCGCGTCAACTTGAAGACCGGCGCGCGGGCCGCCCCCGGCGACCAGAAGGTCATCCTCGAGGCGTTCAAGCCCGGCACTGCGCCGCCCGACGCCTATTCGGTGGTCGGCTACAGCGGACCCGCGGACGGCGGCGGCAGCCCGGGCATCATCCCCGGGCAGCAGCAGGGCGGCGGCGGCCGCGCCTGGGGCGTCGGCGTGTCGCCCGACGCCGATCGCGCGGTGCGGTCTGGCACGGGCGGACTCTACTAACGCAATCGGGTTGCGCGGGGCCCCGCGCAACGTTACATCCCCGGTTCAAGCAAGACTCATGAATTGCCGCGGATCGCGGCCTCGGGACAGACATGCGCGCGGAAACGGTCAATCTGGTCGAAGAAATCAAGCAGTCGGTGCGGCTGCTGAGGAGGCATCTTTGACGTCGATGTCGCGCAGCAACGTCTGGCCGAGCTGAACAAAGAGTCCGAGAACCCCGAATTCTGGAACGACGCGCAGCGCGCCCAGCGCGCCATGCGCGAGCGCGACGCGCTCGACGACCAGCTCGGCTCCCTGAAGCGTATCGACCAGACGCTCGAGGACAATCTCACCCTGATCGAGCTTGGCGAGGCCGAGAAGGACGAGGGCACGATCGCCGAGGCCGAAGCCGAGCTCAAGAAGCTCAAGGCCGAGGTCGGCCGCCGCGAGCTCGAGGCGCTTCTGTCGGGCGAAGCCGACGCCAATGACTGCTTCCTCGAAGTGCACGCCGGCGCCGGCGGTACCGAGAGCAATGACTGGGCCGGCATGCTCCTGCGCATGTACGTGCGCTGGGCCGAGCAGCACGGCTACAAGGTCGACTGGCTGGAAGAGAGCGAAGGCGAGGGCGCCGGCATCAAGTCGGCGACCGTGCAGATCAAGGGCCACAACGCCTATGGCTGGCTCAAGAGCGAGAACGGCGTGCACCGCCTCGTGCGCATCTCGCCGTTCGACTCGAACGCGCGCCGGCACACCTCCTTCGCCAGCGTCGTCGTCTTCCCGGTGGTCGACGACCGCATCAAGATCGAGATCAACGAGAGCGACGTGCGCATGGAAGTGATGCGCTCGGGCGGCGCTGGCGGCCAGCACGTCAACAAGACGGAGTCCGCGGTGCGCCTCATCCACGAGCCGACCGGCGTCGTGGTGAAGTGCCAGCAGGACCGCTCGCAGCACAGGAACCGCGCCATGGCCTGGGACATGCTGCGCGCCAAGCTGTTCGAGATAGAGGTCAAGAAGCGCGAAGCGAAGGCCGAGGCCGATCAGGCCGCCAAGACCGACATCGGCTGGGGACACCAGATCCGCTCCTACGTCTTGCAGCCCTACCAGATGGTCAAGGATTTACGCACCGGCGTGTCGACCTCGAACACCGCCGGCGTGCTCGACGGCGATCTCGACGAGTTCATGCAGGCGGCGCTGGCGCAGAAGGCGTTCGGTGGCGGCCCGGGCCAGGTCGAGGACGTGGAGTAGGGCGTCACATCATGTGACTGTCATGGCCGGGCTTGTCCCGGCCATCCCGACCAGGCGGGCACGGTGTCTCCCTAAGCGGGGCCATCGGGACAAGCCGGGTGGCGACACCTATTTGTGTTCGGATGCGACGCCGCGCCGCTCCTAGTTCAATTTGATATTCGCCGCCTCGACGATCGGCCGCCATTTGGCGATCTCGTCGTGGATGACCTTGCCCATGTGCTCGGGGGTGCCGCCGACGGGCCGCAGGCCGAGCGGCACGAACTTGTCCTTCACGGCGCTCGTTTTCAGATAATCGTTCACGATGCCGTTGATCTTCGTCACGATCGGCGCCGGCATGCCGGCCGGTCCGAGCACGGCGAACCAGGCGACCGCGTCGAAGCCGGTGAAGCCACTCTCGTTCGCCGTCGGCACGTCGGGCAGCAGCGGGCTGCGCTCGGGCGCCAGCACCGCGAGCGGCGTCATCGTGCGCGCCTTCACGTGCGGCACATAGGCTGTGATGAAATCGGACGCGACGTTGATCTGATTGCCGAGGACGTCGGTGATCAGCGGCGTCGAGCCCTTATAGGGGATGATGGTCACCTTGATGCCGGCCTGGCGCTCGAGCAGCGCCACCGCGAAATGGCCGAGCGTGCCGTTGCCGGGAACGCCGACATTGAGCTTGCCGGGATTGAGCTTGGCATAGGCGATGAGATCGGGGATCGACTTCACCGGTGTATTGAGCGAGGCCGCCATGATGAGCGGTGAATCGGCGACCTCGACGATCGGCGTGAAGTCCTTTTCCGGGTCGTAGGTCATGTTGGTGTAAAGAAGCTTGTTGTTGGCGCCGGGCCCGGGCGTCGCGAACAGGAGCGTGTAGCCGTCGGGCTTGGCGCGCGCGACCGCGGCGCCGCCGATATTGCCGCCGGCGCCGGCGCGGTTCTCGACCACGACCTGCTGCTTGAGCTTGTCGCTCATTTCCATCGCGACGAGGCGCGCCACGGCGTCGGCCGAGCCGCCGGCCGGGAACGGCACGATCATCGTGATCGGCCGCGTCGGCCAGTCCTCGGCCTGCGCCATGCCCGGCGCGGCCAGGGCGACGGCAGCGGCGAATGCTGCGAGCATGCAAAGTCTGCGCAAAAGGCGCATCGGCTCCTCCCTGATGTGTTCCGGGCCGGTTGATCCGGCCGCGCTGATTTATTATTGAAGCGTCAGTTCGGCTGCGCCGGCGCGTCCAGATTGAGCAGGTGCGCGGCGTTCGAACTGATCATCTTGCGGATGTCGGCCGCCGGCATCTGCAAATCGAGCAGCGTCGAGACGATCTCGCGATAGCCGTCGACCGGGCGCGGCGAGCCGACGAGGCCGAGGTCGGAGCACAGCAGCGTGCGGTCGACGCCGGCGACTTCGATCAGGTGCGCGAGCTTGTCGGGCCCGTATTTCTTCGAGCGGCCTTCGACGAACATGCAGATCGAGTGCTCCATGTAGGCACCGAGCTTGACGAGGTCGCGGATGTCGTCGTCGGTGCAGCCGACGATGTAGGTCGGGTGATTGACGATCATCTTCTTGACGCCACGGCGGCCGGCTTCCTCGAACAGGATGAGCAATTCGGACGCGGGCAGGTGGCCGCCGGCGAGGATGATGTCGGCCTCCGCGATGGCGTCGAGCACCTGTTTCGACGCGTCGCTGAGCTTGCCGTTGGCATCGAGCGCCGAGAGCCCGACCGGATCGAGCATTTTCTTCGTCGTCTTCGGGAAAGTCTTGGCCTGCCCCGCGGCCTGCGCGATGTGGTTCTCGGCCGACAGCGTCGGCATCCACACGATCTTGGCGCCGATCATTGCGGCGTGGTTCACGGCGTGGGGGTTGATGCCGCCGGAGGCGTTGTTGAGCGCGATCCCGGAGAACAGGCGTACGCCGGTCTCGGGGAAGAGCTTCTCCAACAGGATCGCGTGCGGCGTGCCGAGATAGAAGTGGTCCTTGTAGACCAGCGCGCGGAAGCGGGCTGCGGCGCAGTCCATCAGCGCCTCGTGGTGGTCGAGGATGCGCGGCATCGCCGCCGGGCCGCTGTGGCAGTGCAGGTCGACGGCGCCGACGAGAAGGGCAGCGACGTCCTCCTTGCGGGCATTGTCTGCGGTCGGGGCGGCTTGCTGCATGGTCTCGCTCGCTGGCTCTTTTGACGACGGCATAGCCTGTCGTAGCGGCTCGGCCGGGTCCATTGCCGGAAATCGCCGTCCGTTTCGCGTCGTGAAACGGCGGTCCGGGAATGCTTCCGGCGCCCCGGGAACTCGGAGAGCTTCAATTCGGTTTCAGCCTTGGACGCAAGCCGCCAGACGCCTGCGCCGCCATCCTGCCCGAGGAGGCGCCCATGGCCCCGACCACAGTCACAGCCCCGCTGTCCCAGTCCGCGCACGATGCGCAATTGCGCCGGGCGGTCATCGCCTCGACCATCGGCACGGCCATCGAGTGGTACGATTTTTTCCTCTATGGCACGGCGGCGGGCCTCATCTTCGGCAAGCTGTTCTTTCCGCATGAGGACGCGCTGACCGCGACGCTCTCGGCCTTCGGCACTTATTTCATCGGCTTCATCGGCCGGCCCATCGGGGCGGCGATCTTCGGCCATTACGGGGACCGCATCGGGCGTAAGGCGACGCTCATCGCCACGCTTTTGTGCATGGGGCTCGCCACCTTCCTCATCGCCTTCGTGCCGACCTATTCCTCGATCGGCATCTGGGGCGCGGTGATTTTGACCGTGCTGCGCATGATTCAGGGCATCGGTGTCGGCGGCGAGTGGGGCGGCTCGGTGCTGCTCGCGATGGAATGGTCGCGCACCCATAACGAGCGCGGGCTCATGGCCTCGTGGCCGCAGTTCGGCGTACCGTGCGGGCTGTTTCTCGCCAATCTCGCCGTGCTCGTGTTCAGCTGGATCGCCGGCGACCAATTCCAGGTCTGGGGCTGGCGGCTTCCCTTCGCGTTGTCGATCGTTCTGGTCGGCATCGGCCTGTGGATCCGGCTCGGCATCCTCGAGACGCCGGTGTTCCAGAAGCTGCTCGACAGCGAAAGGACGGAGAAGACGCCGGTCATCGAAGTGTGGCGCAAGCATCCGAAGGAGATCATCCTTTCGGCCTTCGCACGCATGTCCGAGCAGGCGCCGTTCTACATCTTCACGGCCTTCGTCTTCGCCTATGCGACCGGCACATTGAAAATGTCGCGCGACCTGATCCTGACCGCGGTGCTGGTCGGCTCGGTCGTCTCCTTCGTCACCATCCCGCTGTCGGGACACATCTCGGATCGCATCGGCCGCAAGACGATGTACCTGATCGGCGTGGTGGCGACCGGCCTGTTCGGATTCCTTTATTTCGGCATGATCGACACGGCGGTACCGTCGGCGGTGTTCATCGCCATCGTGCTGTCGCTGATCCCGCACGACATCCAGTACGGGCCGCAGGCAGCGCTGATCGCCGAAGCCTTCACGCCGCGACTGCGCTACAGCGGCGCTTCGATGGGCTATCAGCTCGCGTCTGTGATCGCGGGCGGCCCCGCGCCCTTGATCGCCACATGGCTGTTTGCGACCTATCACTCGGGCTACGCGATCTCGATCTACATCGCCGCCTGTGCGGTGATCAGCCTCGTGGCGACCGCGCTGATGCCGGACTACACCGGCGTCGATATCTCGGCGGAATACGACACGGCCGCGGACGGCGTGACGGCCGCGGGCTAGGCTTCGAGCCTGAGCCCGCTCTCGCGCTGCCAGGCTTCGAGCCAGGCGCGGAAACGGGCGCCGCCTTCGCCGCCGACGCCCTTATGCAGCGCGGCGTAGACGGGGCCTTCGTCCGCGAACATCAGCACCGCGTCGAGCCCCTGCGAACGTTTGAGCGTGTCGAGGGCCTGCGCGGGGGTCTGCGCAATCGGCCCGGCGACATTGAACGAGGTGTTGACCGCGACCTCGACACCGATGCGTCGGCCGAGCGCCTTGAGATAGGCGTGGGTGAGGGGATCGGCCGCCTGGCGCACGATCTGGATGCGGCCGGTGCCGTCGGCGTGCACCACGGACGGGATGCGCGCATGCGCCTCCGGGGTCGCGTGCGCCGTCAGCACCATGTAGTTATAGGCATTGTAGGCGGCGTCGCTGGCGCCGTCCGACAATTGAAAAAACTGCTGGGCCGCTTCCACCGTCGCCATCGGCGCCAGCGGCCGGATCGCCTCGCGGTATTTCACCCGCGCGTTGAGGTTTTCGCGCGTTTTCGGATTGCACGGATTGGCGAGGATCGAGCGGTGGCCGAGCGCGCGCGGGCCGGTCTCGGCGGCGCCCTGGTAGAGCGCGAAGATCGCGTCCTGCGCCGTCATGAACGCCATGAAATCGGCGTAAGCGTTGCGCGCCGCCTCGCTGTCGCAAGGCTTCAAGGCCAGGCAGTCGACGTCGGGCCGATCGGCGAAGGCGGAGCGGATGTCGGCATCGGCCGGCGGCAGACCGCAATAGAACGCGTGCTCGGCCGGTGCGCCAATTCCGTGGCCGGCGAGGTACGCACCCATATAGGCCGCGCCGATGGTGACACCCGTGTCGTTCGGAGTCGGCGGCACCCAGAGATGCAGCCGTCCGGCGCGTCCCATCTCGCGACGAAACCAGCTGTCGTCGAAGTGCTCGAGCACGCGCATATTGCCAAGCGCGTTCAGGCCGATGCCGCCGGTCAAGACGAGGCGCTCGCAGCCCGTCGTCCTGATCCAGTGGGCGAGCACGTGCATCAGCGCGTCCTCGAACACCATCTGCGTCGCCGCCGCCTTGTCGAGGCGCTCGCGCGTCGCCTCCTTGTGCGCGATGTCCTCGACACGCAGCACGGCGTCCGGATTCCACATGTCCTTCGTCGCGATCGGCTCACCGAGAATCCGGATCAGCCCCGACTTGTACGGTTTGTGCAGGATGTCGCACTGCCAGTTGGCGAGGTCGCGATCGATATGCACAGCGCCGTTGTCGCCGAGCACGAGGATCGGCTTGAGCGCCTTGTAATAGGCATTGCTGGCGCGGTCGTTGTTGCCGTAGGCGGTGGCGCCCATGTAGCGACCCTCGCTCGAGAGCCAGGTCCAGCCGCCCTGCGTCGAGGAGATCATCGAATAGAAGATGCCCAGCGAGTCGGCGACGCTGTCGTTGCAGAACAGGCGCTGCATGCGCGCACTCTCGCAGACGTAGAACGAGATCGAACCCATGTCGCCGACGCCGTCGAACACCGCGACCAGCACGGGTTTGCCCTCGCGGGCGAACGGTGACGCGGCGTAGGAGTACCAGGCGTGATTGTCGTGATGGGCCGTCGCGATCACGGGCACGGGCACGCCGCCGATCTGTTCGCCGATGCGCCGCGCGGCCCGCATGCCGCGGTCGAGATCGCGCAGCGAGAACACCGGCGTCGGCTCGTTCGTCAGCATGCGCCAGGTGCCGGGGAATTCCTCGAGCACGCTGCGCACCAGCGTGGCGTTGAAGGTGGCGCTGTCCCAGGCGCCGAACCAGCCGTCGATGTCGGCGTATGACAGGCCGCGCTGCGCGAGCGCTTCGCCCATCGCCGCGATCGACTGGCGCGGATATTCGGTCGTGTGCTTGTTGCCGGAGAAGCGCTCCTCCTCATTGTTGAGAAGGAGCCGGGGGCCGCTCTCGCGCGTCACCTCGACGAGGGCGACGCCGGAATTGTGCATGCCCGCGGCCGAGACGCCGGCGAGATGGGCGGTCTCGCCGCGCTCGATCTTGCTGCGGATGCCGGCGATGATGTGCTTTGCGGTCTCGCCGCCGGCGCCGTGGATGTTGCGCCGTGCGTAGATCGGCTCGAACAGAGCTTTCGCGAGCTTGAAACCTGCGGCCGCCAGGCGCGGATGGCGCGGTCCGATCCGCATGCGTCCCCTTTGAATCCGTTCCGGATGCACTGCCTTTTGGGCCAGCGCGGCCGTAAAGGCAACCTTGGAGGGGGAGGCTAGATCAGGCCGCCGAGGCGCACGCCCGCCCGCAGGAATTTCTGGGGGTCGACCGCCTCGCCGTCGATGCGCGTTTCGTAATGGAGATGCGGTCCGGTCGAGCGGCCGGTCGAGCCGACCTTGCCGATCACCTGGCCGATATGGACCGTCTGGCCCACCTTCACGTCGATCTCCGAGAGATGACCGTAACGTGTGGCGAAGCCGTTGCCGTGATTGACCTCGATCATGTTGCCATAGCCGCCTTCGCGGCCGGCAATGGTGACGCGCCCGGCGGCGGTGACGTGCACCGCATCGCCGACGTCGCCGCGCATGTCGAGACCCGTATGCATGGCCGGGCGGTGCAGGAACGGGTCCATGCGCACGCCGAAGGCCGAGCTCATGTCGACTTCGCCGGCGACCGGCTTGCGCACGGGGACGGCCACGAGCGCCTGTTGAAGGCGATCGGCGTCGGCGCGCGCGAGATTGATGCGGTAGAGTTGGCGGTCGAAGTCGCTCGCGCCGGCGCCCGGCGCCTTCAGGGGTACGAACGGCCCCCCGACGCCGCGCGGATGCGTCTTGCTCACATTGACGCCGAGATCGTCGAGGACGTCGCGCATGCGGCGCACCTTGCCGTCGGCGTGTTCTTCCATCTGCGCCAGCACGAGGGTCTGGCGCTTTTCGACGCGATCCATCGCCGACGAAATGCGGGCGAGCACGCCCTCCAGTCCGCCGCCCTTCATCGATTGGAGCGGATGGCTGGCGGACGCCACGACGCTGCGCGATTCAAGCCGCGCCTCGCGGTCGGGCGGCGCGACGAAGATGACGGTGTCGCTGATCGGGGAAGCCTTCGGCTTCGCCGGATCCGAGGCGGCGCGCGTGCCGCGAATGCCGCCGGTGGTGATCGTGTCGCCCGACAGCGCCGAGGTGCGGCTCTCGAGCATGGCCTGGCGCTTGATCAGCCCGTTGAGCTTTTGCTCGAACTGCTCCTGGTCGAGCAACTGCCGGCTCATGATGCGGTCGACCTGCGCCCGCAATTCCGCGATGCGGTCCTCGTAGGCGTACTGCATCTGCGCCTGGCGCCCCATCAGGTGGGCGAGGACGCTGTCTCGGAACGCGAAATAGGTGCCGGTGCCGATCGTCCAGACGCCCATCACCACCGCCGTGCCGACGACGATCCAGAAAGCGACCGGACCGATGCGCACCTGCCGCCCGGCGTGCACCAGCGTGTAGTCGCCGTTGCGCTGGGGACGGCTCAAGGAGCGGGAGACCGAGGCAGCCGTGTGGGGACGGGGGGCGGCCGCACGCGACGGGGCCGAAGGAGAGGGGTGCGACATCGACGCTCCACGCGGGAAACAACGCGCCGATATCGCCCGGATATGGTTAAGGAACAGGTAATGCGAATCGGGACATGACCGATTCGGCTAGAGCCGCCTGCACTTATAGTGCACGGACGGTTTCGAGCACCTCCTCGGCGTGGCCCTCGACCCGGACCTTGGGCCAGACGCGCAGGACGCGCGCGGCGCCGTCGATCAGGAAGGTCTTGCGGATGACGCCCATGAACTTGCGCCCGTACATCGATTTTTCGCCCCAGGCCCCGTACGCTTCGAGCATTGCCTTGGTTTCGTCGGAGCCGAGCGCGATGGAAAGCTTGTGCTTGGCCTTGAACTTGTCCTGAGCCGTCACCGGATCGGCGGAAACGCCGAGAACGTCTGTGCCGGCTCTGGCGAAGGCGGCCTTGAGCTTGCTGAAGGCGACCGCCTCGCGGGTGCAGCCGGGGGTGTCGGCCTTTGGATAGAAATAGAGGACGAGATTGCGGCCCTTGAAGTCCTTCAGCGAGACCTTGCCGCCGCCGTCGCGCGGCAGCGCGAAAGCCGGCGCCTTGTCGCCGGGTCCGGGTTCACGGTCCATTCGCCTTCCTTTCGTCGTTTTCGGCCGGTCAATGTCGCTGATGCCATTTGCGTCGGAGGGGCGCAACGGGTTCCATGACGCTCAGCCGATAGACCGTGTCGCGCGCTGGTCGGGACACTGGCGGGCGATAGTGCGCCCGGGGAGGGGCGCGCAGACGGCATGAAAGACACCGCGCACAAGCATAGGCACAGGGCACGTCGCGTCGCGCATCATCTCGGCGCAGCGCTCCTGCGCCGGGCGAAGCGCCTGCGTCGGCTGTCATGGCGGTTCCTGCATCGCAAATGGATCTGGCGCATCGCCATTGGCTCCGGCGTGACCCTCTCCGTGGCGGTGCTGGCTGTGGTCGGCCTGTGGTGGCGCCTCTCCAACGGACCGATCGAACTCGACATGGCGACGCCATGGCTCAAGAAGGCCATGGAGGAGAATTTCGGCGGCGATCATTCCGTCTCGGTCGGGGGCACGCAGATCGAGCGCGACGAGAACGGGCGGCCCACGCTTCGGCTCCGTGACATCGTCGTACGCGACCACGACGGCACCGTCGTCGCGAGCGCGCCGAAGGCCGAGGTCGGGCTGTCCGGCGGCTCTCTTTTGTCCGGCCGCCTCGTTGCCGAGAGCCTCAACCTCGTCGGTGCCGAATTGTCCATCCGCATCGAGAAGGACGGCCGCGTCACTGTTTTCGCCGGCGCGGACAAGCGGCCCATCGCGACCGCGCAGGCGCCGGCGTCGCCGCCGGCGGGCAGCGGCAAGTCGCCATCGGAGGCGCGCGGCGGAAGCTTCGAGGATCTCGCCGGCGCGCTCGCCTGGCTCGACAAGATCGGCGAGACCGGTCTCGACGGTCACGATCTGCGCGAACTCGGCCTGAAGGACGGCGGGCTTGTCGTCGAGGACCAGCGTGACGGCAAGCGCTGGACCTTCGACCGCATCAACGCCAGCCTGATGCGCCCGGCGCAGGGCGGCATCATGTTCAAACTCGAATCGGATGCGAAGTCGCGGCCCTGGTTCATCAATGCGGCGATGCGCCCGCTGGAAGGCGGGGTGCGCGCCGTCGGCATCGAGGCGCGCAAGGTGTCGACGCGCGACATCATGCTGGCGCTCAGGCTCAACGAAGGCGGCATCGAAGCGGATTTGCCGGTGTCGGCAAGCGTGCGCGCCGAGATCGGCGCGGACGGCAAGCCGCGGCGCGTGAACGGCGAGGTGCTCGCGGAGGCCGGCGACATCGTCGACCGGCTGGACCCGAATTTCGGCATGCACATCGACCGTGCCGACGTGCGCTTCTCCTGGGACGCGACGCGCGGAATGCTGCTGGTGCCGTTCCAGGTGCAGGCCAGCGGCAACCAATTCACCATGCGCGCGATCGCCGAGGCGCCGGCCGGCAACAGCACGGCCTGGACGGTGTCGATGCAGCGCGACGATCCTGTGATCGACCCGATCATCCTCGGGCCGCCGGCCGGATCCGACGAGGAGACGCTCGCGCTCAACCGCGCCAACCTGAAGCTGAGCATCGATCCGGTGAAACGGCGCATCGATCTGGTCCAGGCCGACGTGCGCCGCATCGATACGCGCGCCACGCACAATTTCGGCGTCGCGTTTTCCGGCAGCCTCGACTTGTCGTCCGACAAGCAGCGGCTCGCCTTCGGCGTCGCCGGCAACCGCATGCCGACCTGGGCGCTCAAGCGCCTGTGGCCCGCCTTCATCGCGCCCAACGTTCGCCGCTGGGCCGCCGACCATGTGAGCGGCGGCACTGTCGAGCGCGTCGTCGTCGCCGGCAACGCGCCGCTGTCCGATTTCAATCCGGGCGGCTCGCCCATGGCCGAGGACGGCCTGTCGGTCGACATCGAGACGAGCGGCACCGCGATCAGGCCGCTCGACACGCTGCCGGCGATCCGCGACGCCGACCTCGCGATCCACGTGACCGGGCGCAACGCCACCGTCAATCTCGGCCGCGGCACCGTCGACGTCGCGCCGGGCCGCCGCCTCAACATTGCCGGCGGCGTATTTCAGGTGCCGGACACACATCCCAAACCCTCGCCGACGCATGTGAGCTTCCGCATCGACGGCACGCTGCCGGCGGCGGCCGCGCTTCTCCAGAGCGATGGTTTGCGCGACAAGGTCGGGTTGCCGCTCGACCCGGCGAGCACGCGCGGCGCGGTCAGCGCGCTGGTCAACCTCGATTTTCCGCTCGGCAAGGACGTGCCGGCCGACGCCTTCACCTATGGCATCACCGCCGACATCACCAATTTCGGCGCCGACAAGGGTTTGCTTGGACAGAAGATCGAGGCGGCTTCGCTCAAGGCGAGCGCGTCCAGCGACGGCTACCAGATCAGCGGCGACGCGCGCATCAACGGCACTCCGGCGACCGTCCAGCTCGTACGTCGAAAGGGCGACACCGACTCCGAGCTGCACGTCGCTGCGCGCCTCGACGAGCCGGCGCGGCACCGCCTCGGACTCGACGTCGGCAACGCAGTCGTCGGCTCCATACCGGTCAAGCTGACGGCCCGCATCGGCGGCGACGACCCCGACCAGCGCATGGCCGTGGAAGCGGACCTGACGCCGGTCAAGATCGACAACCTGCTGCCGGGCTGGGACAAGTCGGCCGGCAAGCCCGCGCGCGCGACGTTCACGTTCGTCAAGTCGGCGAAGGGAACGCAGTTCGACGATCTCGTCATCAGCGGCGACGGCGCCAATGTCCAGGGCTCGGTCGAACTCGATCCCTCCGGCAATATCACGTCAGCGAACTTTCCGACCTTCGCCTTCTCGGATGGCGACAAGCTCTCGCTCAAGGCCGACCGCAACAATGACGGCGTGCTCAAGGTGGTCATGCGCGGCGACGTCTATGACGGGCGCGGATTCCTGCAATCGTCGCTGGCCAACACCACCGATCCGGGCCGCAAGAAGCAATCCGACATCGACGTCGATGTGAAGATCGGCACGGTCGCCGGTCACAACGGCGAGACATTGCGCGGACTCGACCTGACGGTGTCGCGCCGCAACGGCCACATCCGCACGTTCAATCTCAATGCCAAGATCGGGCGCGACACTCCGCTCATCGGCGACATGCGCGTGCGCGCGCGCGACAGCCATCCGGTCATCTATCTGGAGACGTCCGACGCCGGCGCGCTGCTGCGCCTGATCGACATGTATCCGCGCATGTATGGCGGGCAAATCTGGGTCGCGGTCGATCCGCCGACACAGGACGCCGCGCCGCAGATCGGCACCGTGTTCGTGCGCAACTTCGTCGTGCGCAACGAGCCGACCTTGGCGCGCGTCGTATCGAATGCGCCGGGCGCCAACGCCAACGCGGTCGAGTTCTCCGAGGCGCGCGTCGATTTCACGCGCTTCACCGGCCGGATGGCGGTGCGCGACGGCGTCGTGCGCGGGCCGGTGGTCGGCGCGACCATCGAGGGCCAGATCGACTACGCCAAGA
Organism: Pseudolabrys sp.; assembly: GCA_035718885.1. GTDB lineage: Bacteria > Pseudomonadota > Alphaproteobacteria > Rhizobiales > Xanthobacteraceae > Pseudolabrys. The sequence continues at coordinate 13,968 of DASTGR010000084.1, forward strand.
ACGACGTGCACCTGCGCGGCACCTTCGTGCCGTTCTACGGGCTCAACAACATGTTCGGGCAGATCCCGATCGTCGGGCTCTTCCTCGGCGGCGGCAGCAATGAGGGCCTGCTCGGCATCACCTACGAGGCCGTCGGCCCGCCATCGGCGCCGCGCATCACGGTCAATCCGGTGACGGCGATCACGCCGGGCCTGTTGCGCAAGTTCATCCCGTCGCCGGGAAGCTTCGACCGGAATTTTGTGCCGCCGACACGGTGAGCCTCATCCTGAGGAGCCGCACGAAGCGCGGCGTCACGAAGGATGAGGCGTCGCCTCGGCCTCATGGTTCGAGACGCGCGGCTGCGCCGCGCTCCTCACCATGAGGGTTAGACCGGCTTCAAGAGCACGTGCTTCTTCTTGCCGAGCGAGAGCTTGATCACGCCTTCGGGCGTGAGATTGCTCAATCCCAGCGTCATCTTCTCGTCCGACACCGCGGCATCGTTGACGCGCAGGCCGCCGGCCTTGATCTGTCGGCGCGCTTCGCCGTTCGACGACACCAGCGCCGTCTTCTCGGCAAAGGCATTCAACACGCCAAGGCCCTTCTCGAGTTCGGCGCGCGGGATCTCGACGGTCGGCAGCGAGGAAGCCAGCGCGCCTTCTTCGAAGGTCTTGCGCGCGGTCTCGGCGGCAGCGTCCGCCGCCGCGCGGCCATGTACCAGCGCGGTCGCTTCCGTCGCCAGCACCTTCTTGGCCTCGTTGATCTCGGCGCCCTGAAGCGCGGTCAACCTTGCGATCTCGTCGAGCGGCAGCACGGTGAACAGTTTGAGGAACCGGCCAACGTCGCCGTCCTCGGTGTTGCGCCAGAACTGCCAGTAGTCGTACGGGCTCAGAAGGTCGGAATTGAGCCAGACCGCGCCAGCGGCAGTCTTGCCCATCTTGGCTCCGGAGGCGGTGGTGATCAGCGGCGAGGTCAGCGCGAACATTTGCGCGTTGTTCATGCGCCGGCCGAGATCGATGCCGTTGACGATGTTGCCCCACTGGTCGGAGCCGCCCATCTGGAGCACGCAGCCCAGCCGTTTGTTCAATTCGACGAAGTCGTAGGCCTGGAGGATCATGTAGTTGAATTCCAGGAACGACAATTCGTGCTGCCGCTCGAGCCGCAGCTTGACCGAGTCGAAGGACAGCATCCTGTTCACGGAGAAGTGCCGGCCGACGTCGCGCAGGAAGTCGATGTAGTTGAGCGTGTTCAGCCAGTCGGCATTGTTGGCCATCACGGCGGTTCCGCCGTCGCTCTCGAACTTCAGAAATTTGGAGAAGATGGCACGGATGCCGGCGAGGTTCTGGTTGATCATCTCGTCGGTAAGGATACGGCGGCTCTCGTCTTTGCCGCTTGGGTCGCCGACGCGCGTCGTACCGCCGCCCATCAGCGCGATCGGACGGTGGCCGGTCTGCTGGAGCCAATAGAGCATCATGATCGGCAGCAGCGAGCCGACATGCAGCGAGGCCGCGGTGCAGTCGAAACCGATATAGGCGGTGATGGTGCCCTTGGCGGCGAGCGCGTCCAGCGCCTCCGGTTCGGAGACCTGGTGGATGAAGCCGCGCGCGGCCAGAACGTTAAGGAATTCGGACTTATAGGCGCTCATCGGACTGCTTCAGCCTGTCGCATCTTCGGGCGGGGTGGTGTAACAGGTCCGGCACGGGATTCAACCGACGGGGAACTGGGGCGTTGGCGTTGGTGCGGGCAATCGGCCTGATGAGCGGGACTTCGCTCGACGGCGTGGACATTGCGCTCCTGGAAACCGACGGGGAACGCGTCGCGGCCTTCGGCCCGACCGGCTACCGCCCCTATACCGAACAGGAACGTACGCTTCTGCGCCGCGCGCTCGCCGAGGGCGCGAGCCTGACCGTACGCGACCAGCGTCCGGGCGTGCTTGCGGAGGCCGAAGCCTTCGTCACGTCGGTGCATGCCGAGACGGTCGAGACCTTCCTGCGCGACACCGGTATTGCGCGCACCGATGTCGCGGTGGTCGGCTTCCACGGCCAGACCGTGTTGCACCGGCCGGGTGAGCGGCTCTCCGTGCAGATCGGTGACGGCGAGGGGCTGGCCAAGCGCCTCGGTATGACGGTGGCTTACGATTTCCGTGCCGCCGATGTCGCCGCGGGCGGGCAGGGGGCGCCGCTGGTGCCGGTGTTCCACCAGGCGCTAGCGCGCACGCTCGATCATCCGCATCCGATCGCCGTGCTCAATGTCGGCGGCGTCGCCAACATCACCTGGGTCGACGGTGGCGATCCGATCGCCTGCGACACCGGGCCCGGCAACGCGCTCATCGACGACTTCATGCGCGCCCGCACCGGCGAACCGCTCGACCGCGACGGCGATCAGGCGGCGCGCGGCCGCGTGCACGACGACTTCGTCGCCCGCGTCTTAACGCACGACTTCTTCGCCCAGCCTTATCCGAAGTCGCTCGACCGCAACGCCTTCGCCTTTGCCAATATCGGTCTGCCGGATTTCTCCGTCGCCGACGGCGCCGCCACCCTGTCGGCGCTGACCGCGGCATCGGTCGCGCGCATCGTGCCGCTGCTGCCCGAAGCGCCGAAGAGCTTCATCGTCGCCGGCGGCGGCGCGCGCAATCCGACCCTGATGCGCATGCTGGCCGAGCGCCTTGCGCCCGCTACGGTCGAGACCGCGCACGCCATCGGTTGGGCTTCGGACTCGCTTGAGGCGCAGGCCTTCGCCTATCTTGCAGTGCGCGCCCTGAACGGCCTGCCGATCACGTTTCCCAAGACGACCGGCGCGCCGCGACCGATGACCGGTGGCGTGATCGCCCGCGCGTAAAGCTTTAGGAGTGCGCCAATGCCGAACTTCGACCTCGCCCAGCGCGTCGCCTTCCTCACCGGCGGCAATGGCGGCATCGGGCTTGGCATGGCCAAAGGCATGGCGGAAGCGGGCGCGACGGTGGTGATCGCCGGCCGCAACAAGGCGAAGGCGGACAAGGCGCTCGCGGCGCTCCGCGCCTTCGGCGGCACGGCCGACTTCGTCGAACTCGACGTGCTCGACGAAGCATCCTGCCGCCGCGCTGTCGACGACACGGCGCAGCGCTTCGGTCGGCTCGACATCCTGGTCAATAATGCCGGCACGTCGGTGCGCAAGCAGCCTCAGGATTTGACCGCGGCCGACTGGCATCACGTCATGAACACCAATCTGACGAGTGCCTTCGTCTGCTCGCAGGCGGCCTATCCGCACATGAAGGCGCAAGGCGGCGGCAAGATCATCAACATCGGTTCGATGATGACCATCTTCGCCGCGCCCTATGCGGCGCCTTACGCCGCGAGCAAGGGCGCCATCGTGCAGATGGCGCGCGCCATGGCGACTGCCTGGGCGAAGGACAACATCCAGGTCAATTCCATCCTGCCTGGCTGGATCGACACCGAACTGACGATCAAGGCGCGCGAACAGGTTGCCGGGCTGAACGAACGCGTCCTGGCGCGCACGCCGGCCGGGCGCTGGGGCTCGCCCGACGACTTCGCTGGCATCGCCGTGTTCCTCGCCTCGCGCGCGTCCGACTTCGTGACCGGCGCGGCGATCCCGGTCGACGGCGGCTTCTCGGTGCAGAGCTAACGCTACTTCTTCGCCAGCATCTCCTTCACCGCGGCGACGGCGACGCGATAGCCGTTCGCGCCGAGGCCGGCGATGACAGAGGTCGCGACCTTCGACACCAGCGAGTTGTGATAGAGACTCTCGCGCCGGTGGATGTTGGAGATATGCAGCTCGATGATCGGGCCGGAGAACATCTTCAGCGCGTCCATCCGCGCGATCGAGGTGAAGGTCCATCCGGCCGGATTGATGACGATGCCGGCGCCGCCGCCGTCGGTCGCCTCGTGAATCCAGTCGATCATCTGCGCTTCGCTGTTGGTCTGGTGAAAGACGAGGGGCCGGTCGCCGGCTTCCTTGCGGCACATCGCCTCGACCTCGGCCAAAGTCGTGCGGCCGTAAATCTCCGGCTCGCGCTTTCCGAGGCGGTTGAGGTTGGGTCCGTTGAGGACGTAGATCGCGTCTTTCATGTTTTCAGCCCTTGTAGCCGAACAGCCGCGGCAGCCACAGCACGGCATCGGGAATGGCGGTGATGATTGCGAGTACGACCAGCGACATCAGAATGAACGGCGCCGCCTCGCGCACGATGCGCCCGAGCGGCTGTTTCGTCATATTCGCAAGGACGAACAGCAATAGTCCATAGGGCGGCGTCAGCAAGCCGATCATGATGTTGACCACGACCACGACGCCGAAATGGACGAGGTCGATGCCGAGCGCCTTCGCCGTCGGGATGAAGATCGGGACGATGATGAGGAGGATCGTCGTGCCCTCAAGCAGGCAGCCCAGTATCAGGAGCAGGATGTTCACGACCAGCAGAAACACCGGCGCGCTCATGTCGTGGCCCTGCATCATGCGCGCCAGCGAGGCCGGAATGTTCTCGATCGTCACCACGTAGTTGAAGATCATGGCCCCCGCGATCAGCATGCCGATCGAGGTCGTCGCCTTGCTGCTGGTCAGGATGGCTTCATAGAGTTGTTTCCAGGTGACCGCGCGATAAAGCACGGTCGAGGCGAACAGCGCGTAGAAGGCGGCCGCCGCGGCGCCCTCGGTCGGCGTCATGACGCCGCCATAGATGCCGAACAACAGGATCACCGGCAGCATTAGCGCCGGGAAGGCGCGCAGCGTGATGCGCGGCATTTCCTTGAGCGGGATCGGCGGCTCGACCGGATAATTCCGCCGCCGCGCGATGATCGAGTTCATGATCATGAAGCCGACACCGAGCAGAATGCCGGGTACGAAGCCGCCGAGGAACAGATAGCCGATCGAGGTGTCCGACACGAGCGCGTACACGACCATCGGGATCGACGGTGGGATGATGGGCCCGATGATGGCGGCGGAGGCGGTGATCGCCGCCGCATAGGCGACCGGGTACCGGTTCTCCTTGGTCATCATGCCGATGATGATGCGGCCGATGCCGACCGCGTCGGCGATGGCCGAGCCGGACATGCCGGCGAAGATCATGTTGGAGACGACGTTGACGTGACCGAGGCCTCCGCGGAAGCGGCCGACCAGCACCAGGCAGAACCGCAGGAGCCGGTCGGTGAGGCTGCCGATGTTCATCAGGTCGGCGGCGAGGATGAACAGCGGGATGGCGAGCAGCACGTAGCTGTTGAACAGGCCGTTCAATATCTGCTCGGCGGCAGTGCCGAGGTCCATGCCCTTGAGCAGCAGATAGAAGATCGACGAGACGATCATCGCGTGGCCGATCGGCAGGCCGAGCGCGCCGAGGAGCACGATGCTGATGATGCAGAGGGCGAAGGCGGAGACGATCATGGTCAGTCCCCGAGCATCGCCGGATCGGTCTCGGGCGATTTGTCGCCGCGGATGGCGCGCCAGGTGAGCCAGGCGTAGCGGCCCATGCAGGCGACCATGAAGATGATGAAGACGGAGTACATCCAGTTGAGCGGCACGCGCAGATAGGCGGAGTGCTCGACCTTCATGAAGCTGACGTAGCCGTAGGCCGCCGGCAGCGAGATTCCGTAGAGCGCCACCAGCGCAAGCCCGGTGATGACGGTGAAGATGCGCCGCGTCCGCTCCGGGATCTGCGAGTACAGGATGTCGAAGCGGATCTCTTCCGACTCGCTGAGCGTGAAGGCCGCGCCCCACAGCACCGTCCACAGCCAGGTCGCGATGATGAGCTCTTCCGACCAGCCGAGCGGCGCGTCGAGCAGGTAACGGAACACGATCTGCAGAATGAATGTGCCGAACATCACCGCCAGCAAGCCGACGGCGACATTCTCGGCGCGACGCCTGAGCCAGCGCGCGGCGGCGATGAGTGGGGGATACATCGGCGCTCTCCCGGGCGGGGCGTGTCGGAGCGAGGCTACAGGGGCGGGGGACCGGCTGACGAGCGCCAGCCGGTCCCGCGAGGCAATCGGCCAGCCTTACTTGATGGCGTTGATCGCCTCGAGCGCGCCCTTCGGCCAGTCCTTGCCGTATTTGTCGACGTACTTCTTCTGGGCGAAGGTCCGGAAGGAGGCGACGTCCGGCGCATAGACCTTCTTGCCTTCCTTCTTGAAGTACTCGATCGCCTCGGCCTCCTGCGAGTCGTAGCGCTTGATGTTCTCCGCCGACATCTTGTCGGCAGCCGCCTGGAATTTGGCCTGCTGCGCCGGGCTCATGGCGTCCCAGATCTTGGAGCGGATCACCATCACGTCGTAGGCGATGACGTGCTTGGTCAGCACGAACTGCGACGTCACCTCGTCGAACTTCATGAGCTTGGACGAGACGACAGGGTTGTCCTGCCCGTCCACGGTGCCCGCCTGCAAGGCCGTATAGAGCTCGGCAAAGGCGACCGGCGTCGGGTTGGCGCCGAGGGACTCGCCGAGGAACTGCCAGAACTCGCCCGGCGGCATGCGCAGCTTGATGCCGGCCATGTCGGCGGGAGTCTTGATCTCCTTCGCCGGCTTCAGGTTGACGCTGCGCGAGCCGAAATAGACCGGCGTGATCACCTGGATGCCGAGCTGGTCCTTGGCCATCTTGATGAAGTTCTTGCCGATGTCGCTCTTGAACGTCTTCGTCATGTGGTCGGCGTCGCGGAACAGGAACGCCGAGGTGAGCAGCGACCAGGCGGGGACCTGCTTGGAGATGTCGGCCGGCGCGAGATTGCACAGATCGAGGTTGTCGCGCTGAAGGGCGACGAGCTCGGCGCCCTGCTTGAACAGCGTGTTGCTCCAGTAGGGCTCGAAGTCGAACTCGTCTTTGATCGCCGCGGCAAATTCCTTGTAGGCCTGCGCCCGCAGGTCGGTTTCGGGGAAGGCGCAGCTGAAGCGCAGCTTGGTCGCGGCGCGGGCGCCGGTCGGCACGAGCGCCGCGGCCGCCAGCATCGAGGCGCCGGTCGCCAGAACGTGGCGGCGTGAGTAGGTCATCGTCATTGGCAGTCCTCCCGGGGGTGGTTCTTGTGGCCTCTCTTAGCGAAAACTATTCCCTCTTGCGATTGTGTTTTCAATGGTCAAAAATAAGATCATCGGATTTAAGTGCGATCATCAGGTGATGGATGTGGGCTGACGATCATCGGAGTATTGGGGAAACGGCTGGCGAGAAGGCTTATCGCCGGATTCGCGGCGACATCATCGGCGGCCAGCTCGAACCGTCGCAGCGGCTCAAACTCGATGGTCTGAAGGAGACCTATGGCGTCAGCATCAGCACGCTGCGCGAGATCCTCAACCGTCTGACCTCGGAAGGGCTCATCGTCGCCGAGGGCGCGCGCGGCTTCGAGGTGGCGCCGACCTCGGTCCAGAACTTCAAGGAAGTGGCGAACCTGCGCGAGCTCCTGGAAAGCCACGCGCTCGAGGACTCGTTCGCGGCCGGCGACATGGAATGGGAAGGCCGCGTCGTGGCGGCGCACCACAAGCTGTCGCTGGTCGAGACGCGGATGCTCGACGGCAACCGCGCCGCGCCGGACGCCTGGAAGCGCTACGACTTCGAATTCCATCACGCGCTGCTGTCGGCTTGCGGCTCGAAGGTGCTGCTCGACACGCATTCGGCGGTGTTCGACAAATATCTGCGCTACCTGATCATCGCGGTGGTGTTCCGCGGCGAGATCACGGCGCGCGAGCATCGCTCGCTCCTCGAGTGCGCCCTCACGCGCGACGTGCGCACCGCCAAGGAGGTGCTCGTCCGGCACATCCAGGAGTGCGTCGCGTTCACGCTGGCGAAGGGCACGCTCGAGCGGCGCGCCAACGGCCGCACGACGGGGCGCGGGCGCGTGGCCTCGCTCGCGCAGGCGTGAGCTTCGGCTAGGCCTGCCGCGCCAGCCAGTCGCGGGTGATGCGGCCGGCGATCCGGCCGCGCTCCACGATCGGCAGATGGGCATAGGTCCGGCATGGCGCTTCGAGCCCGAGCCGCGCGTCGGCCGGCATGGCAGCAAGGAATTTGTCGAGCGGCAGTTCGCCTTCGCCCGGATAGAAGCGCCCGGTGCGCGCCTCGTTGCGCCGCGCGGCTTCGTCTTCCGGCACGGCGGCGGCGCCGTCGCACAGGTGCACATAGGATACGGCTGCGCCGTCCATCGGCGCGAGCGCGGCGAGATCAGCACCGGTGCGGGACAGATGCAGCGCGTCGACCAGCAGCCGCACATTGTCCTCGCCGCTCGCGCGCGCGACGCGCAGCGCATGGTCGACATGGCTCACGGCCACGAAGGACATGAACTCGAACGCGATCTCAAGGCCGTAGCCGCGCGCAGCGCGCGCGATGCGGCCGAGATTGTCGATCGTGCGCGACTCGTCGGAATCGTTGCCGCAGATCAGCGCATATTGCGCGCCGAGTTCGCCACCGATCGCCAGCGCGCGCTCGATTTCGCGCGGGTCGGTTTCAGGCGCGAGCCAGATCGCTTCGATCATGCCGACGGCGACGCCGGTGTCCTGGGAATGGTTCTTGATCTCGCGGACGAAGCGCGGATCGTCGAAGCCGGGCATCAGCAGGTTCGGCGGCTGCGGCGGTACGACGCGCAGGCCGACCATGTCGAAGCGACCCGCGGCCGCCGCGTCGATCAATTCGACCGGCGAGGCGTCGATCATCGTCAGGTGTTCGAGGGAGAGGGGGCGGGTCATTTCGGTGTGAGACCTTTCCCTCGTCATGCCCGGCTTTGTGCCGGGCATCCACGTCCTTGAGCTTCGGCAACACGCAAGGCGTGGATGGCCGGGACAAGCCCGGCCATGACGGCTCGGGCGCTGCTTACGCTGCCGCGGTCGGCTTGCGCGTCACGTTGAGGCGCTTGTC
>DASTGR010000085.1:0-10397 GCA_035718885.1 Pseudolabrys sp.
GTGAGAACCCATTCTTTGTCGTGATATTCCCGATTTGCGCGCTCGATCAATCGATCATGCGCTCACCGCCGCATCGACGGCTTCGCCCAATCGCTCGACGATCGTGTCGACCGCCGCAGCGTCGAGAATGAAGGGTGGCGCCAGCAGCACGTGATCGCCGCGCAGGCTGTCGACCGTGCCACCCATCGGATAAACCATGAGGCCGCGCGCCATCGCCTCCTTCTTGATGCGCGCGTGAATCTTCTTGGCCGGATCGAACGGTTCCTTGGTGCTGCGATCGGCGACGATCTCGATTCCCTGGAACAGCCCGCGGCCGCGCACATCCCCGACAAAGGGATGATTGCCGAAGCGTTCGTTGAGACGACGCGACAGCCGCGCGCCTTGATCGCGCACGTTCACAAGCAAATTGTCGCGGCGGATGACGCGCTGCACGGCGAGCGCGGCGGCGCAGGCCAGCGGATGGCCAGTATAAGTGTGGCTGTGCTGGAACGAGCCCGAGCCGTCGGCGAGCGCTTTGAAGATCTTGCCCTGCAAGAGAAGCGCGCCGATCGGCGCATAGCCGCCGCCGAGCCCCTTGGCGATCGCCATCAGGTCCGGTGAGACGCCGTCCTGCTCGCACGCGTGCAACGTGCCGGTGCGGCCCATGCCGCACATGACTTCGTCGAGGATGAGCAGGATGCCGTTGCGGTCGCAGATCTCGCGCACGCGCTTGAAGTAGCCGGGCACCGACGGAACCGCGCCCATGGTCGCGCCGACCACCGGCTCCGCAATGAACGCGATGACGTTCTCGCCGCCAAGTTCGTTGATCTTGTCCTCGAGCTCATGCGCCAGCCGCTCGCCATAGGCCTCCGGCGACTCGCCCGAAAGCTTTTCGCGGTATTCGTAGACCGGCGAAACGTGATGCGTCTCGATCAACAAAGGCGCGAACGCCTTGCGCTGCCAGGCGCGGCCGCCGACGGCGAGCGCGCCGGCGGTGATGCCGTGATAGCTCTGCCGCCGCGCGATGAGATGACGGCGCTGCGGCTGGCCGATCTCGACGAAATATTGTCGCGCCAGCTTGAGCGCGGCCTCGATCGCCTCGGAGCCGCCGCTGACATAGAACACGTGATCGAGGCCCGCCGGCGCATGGGCGGCGAGATCGTCGGCCAGTTCCTCGGCGACCTGCGTGGTGAAAAAGCTGGTGTGCGCGTATTCGAGCGTGTCGATCTGCGCGCGCATGGCATCGAGTACGTCCGGATGCGAATGGCCGACGCATGAGACCGCAGCGCCGCCTGAGGCGTCGATGTACTCCTTGCCGGTCTGGTCGCGGATGATGAGGCCCTTGCCCGACACGGCCGTCGGGTATTGGTGGCCAATGGTCCGGTGCAGCACATGCGTCATAGCTGACGTCGTCCTTTCGAATGCGGGAGAACATAGGTGCCGAAGGCGGCGAGCTGACGCTCGCTCGCTTCGAGCGCGGCCAGCGCTTCGGGCCCGCGCCGCGCCGCGACCAGCGCGGCCAGGCATTCGACCGCCGCGAAAGCAGGCGCCATGGTGTGGAAGAAGGACGGGGTCTCGGTGCGCACGATAAGGGTCACGTCGGCAAGCCGCGCCAAGGGCGACATCTCGCTGTCGGTCACCGCGACGATGCGCGCGCCGCGCTCGCGCGCGAATTCGGCCGCGTCGATCGTGTGCCGCACATAGGGCTTCACCGAGATCGCCAGCAGCACGTCGCTCTTGCCGATGTCGCGCATGACGTCGACGCCGACCGCGCCGGAGCCGTCGACCAGCACGGAATTGGCGCCGAACAGCGAGCGCACGTAGTGGAAAATGTAGGCGATGGCGTAGCTGGAGCGCAGACCCAGGCAGAACACATGCGCGGCCTTGGCGACGATGTCGGCGGCGGCAGTGAAACGCGTGATGGCGGCTGCCGAGGTCAGGTCGTGGAAGTGCTGCGTCAGCGCCGCGAAGACATCCTGCACCAGGGCGGCGTCGCCTTCGCGGTCACGCCGCACCAGCAGTTCTTCGGCACGGCCGCGGTAGCTGTCCGGCCGCCGCCGTACGGCATCGGCATGAAGCTGCCGCACGCGGTCATAGCCGGGCAGGCCGAAATGCTGCGCCAGTCGCGTCATGGTCGCCGGGGTGACGCCGGCGCGGCGCGCCTGTTCGCGCGTCGACAGCAGCGCGACATCGGCCGGATGGTCGATGACCCAACGCGCCGCCTCGCGCAGTTGTGGCGACAGTCCGTCGAAGCCGGATCGGAGCCGGCCGTTGAAGGAGGGCAGGTTCATCGCCGCCAAGGCTAGCCGGATGATACAAGTGTTTCAACGGGAGAGTTTTGCACCGGCCATTACAATCCCCCGCAATCTGGGCAGGTCGGCAGTTATTTTAAGTATAAAATATTTATGTTTGTAATAGTGCCGGGGATTTGGCATGCTGGCCTCGCACGATCAGTGGAGTCGACACGTCATGCGGGCGGCAGTTCTCGGAGGCGGGCCGGGCGGGCTGAATTTCGCGATCTCGCTGAAAGCGCGCGATCCGGCCCACGAGGTCACGGTCATCGAGCGCAACAAGCCGGACGACACGTTCGGCTGGGGCGTCGTGCTCTCGGACGAGACGCTGGACAATCTCGCCCGCAACGACCCCGTCAGCGCCGAGACGATCCGCAACAATTTCGCCTACTGGGACGACATCGCCGTTCATTATCGCGGCACGGTGCAGACCTCTGGCGGACACGGCTTCTGCGGCATCGGACGCAAGAGGCTGCTCAGGATCCTCCAGCGCCGCGCCCGCGAGCTCGGCGTGAAGATCAGATTCGAGACCGAGGCGGAGCCTGTCGACGCTTATGCTGCGCATTACGATCTCGTCGTCGCCGCCGACGGCGTGAATTCGAAGGCGCGCACCGCGCATGCCGACGTGTTCAAGCCCGACATCGACGTGCGCGCCTGCAAATACATCTGGCTTGGCACGCACCAGAAGTTCGACGAGGCGTTTACCTTCATCTTCGAAGAGACGGAATTCGGCTGGATCTGGGTGCATGCCTACCAGTTCGACGCCGACACCGCGACTTTCATCGTCGAGTGCACCGAGGAAACCTGGCGCAAGTTCGGCTTCGACCGCATGTCGCTCGACGAGACCATCGCGACGTGCGAGCGCGTCTTCGCCAAAAATCTCGGCGGCAACGCCCTGATGTCGAACGCGAAGCACTTGCGCGGCTCGGCCTGGCTCAATTTCAATCGCGTCCTGTGCGAGCGCTGGAGCCACAAGAACATCGTGCTGCTGGGCGACGCCGCCGCGACCGCGCACTTTTCGGTCGGTTCGGGCTCGAAGCTGGCGCTGGAAAGCGCGATCGCGCTCGCGAACTATGTCTGCTCGGAACCGACCCTGGAGAAGGCCTTCGCCCGCTACGAGAGCGAGCGGCGCCTCGAAGTGCTGCGGCTTCAAAACTCGGCGCGCAACTCGACCGAATGGTTCGAGAACGTCGAGCGCTATCTCCACCTCGATCCGGTGCAGTTCAATTACTCGCTGCTCACGCGCTCGCAGCGCATCGGCCACGAGAATCTCCGCGAGCGCGATCCGCAGTGGCTTGCCGGCGCGGAGAAGTGGTTTGACGAACGCGCCACCGGCGCCAAGCCCAAGGCGGCGCGCCCGCCAATGTTCGTGCCGCTGCGTGTGCGCGGCCTAGAACTGGCCAACCGCGTCTGCGTCTCGCCGATGGCGCAGTACAAGGCCGCCGACGGCACGCCGAACGACTGGCACTTCGTGCATTATGCCGAGCGTGCCAAGGGCGGCGCCGGTCTCGTCTTCACCGAGATGACGTGCATCTCGGCGGAAGGGCGCATTTCCCCCGGATGCACCGGCCTCTACACCGATGCGCACGAACGCGCATGGAAGCGGCTTGTCGACTTCGTCCATGCCGAGACCGACGCCAAGATGGCGATCCAACTCGGCCATTCCGGGCCGAAGGGGTCGACCCAGCTCGGCTGGGAAGCATCCGACGCGCCGCTGCCAAAGGACAATTGGGAGATCGTCGGCGCGTCGGCCGTGCCGTGGTCGCCGCAGAACCAGATGCCACGCGAGCTCTCGCGCGCCGACATGGACGCGATCCGAGACCAGTTCGTGCATTCGGCCGAGAGGGCTTCCCGCATCGGCTTCGACTGGCTGGAGCTGCACTACGCGCACGGCTACCTGATGTCGTCCTTCATTACGCCGCTCTCCAACAAGCGCACGGATGAGTATGGCGGCTCGCTCGAGAACCGCATGCGCTTTCCGCTCGAAGTGCTGCGCGCGGTGCGGAAAGTCTGGCCGGACGAGAAGCCGATGTCGGTGCGAATCTCGGCGCATGACTGGGTCGGCCCGGATGGCGTCCAGCCACAGGACGCCGTCGAGATTGCCCGCATGCTGTCCGACTACGGCGCCGACCTGATCGACGTCTCGGCGGGCCAGACCTCGACGCAAGGCAAGCCCGTCTATGGCCGCATGTTCCAGACGCCGTTCTCCGACCGCATCCGCAACGAAGCGGGAGTAGCGACGCTTGCCGTCGGCAATATTTACGAGCCCGACCACGTCAACTCGATCCTGATGGCCGGCCGCGCCGATCTCGTCTGCCTCGCGCGGCCGCATCTGACCAATCCGTACTGGACGCTGCACGCCGCCGCCGATCTGCACTACACCGGTGTGACGTGGCCGAAGCCGTACTGGTCCGGGCGCGATCAGCTCAACCGCATCAAGAGCCGGCCCGAACCGGCGATCGGGAAGGTCTAGATGAGCGTGCTCGGCGGACGGCATGCATTGGTCACGGGCGGCGGCTCCGGCATCGGCGCCGCCATCGCCCGTGCGCTCGTCGATGCGGGCGCTGCCGTCACCATTGCCGGCCGCGACAAGGCGAAGCTTGACGCCATGGCGCGCGCGCTGAAGTGCGCGAGCGTCGTCGCCGACGTGACGCGCGAAGCCGATTGCGCGGCGATGGTCGCTGCGGCGCGTGCTCAACAAGGCCCGCTCGACCTTGTCATTGCCAATGCCGGCGCAGCCGAGAGCGCGCCGTTCGGCAGGATCGACGGCGCGCATTGGCAGCGCATGATCGACGTCAATTTGACCGGCTCGTTCAACACCGCACGCGCCGCGCTCGCCGATCTCACCCGCGCAGGCGCGGGCGAGGGCGGCCGCCGCCTCGTCTTCATCGCGTCGACCGCGGCGCTGAAGGGCTACCCTTACGTCGCCGCTTACGTGGCCGCCAAGCACGGCGTGCTCGGTCTTGCGCGCGCGCTCTCCGCCGAGCTCGCCGCGACCGGTGTCACCGTCAACGCCGTGTGCCCCGGCTTCACCGATACGCCGCTCCTGGCGACCTCGGTCGAGGCGATCACCGCCAAGACGAAGCGCTCGGCCGATGACGCCCGCGCCGCGCTCGCGAAAGACAACGCCCACAATCGCCTGATCACGCCGCAGGAGGTCGCCGGCACCGTGCTGTGGCTGTGCACGGCCGCCGCGCAGTCGGTCAACGGTCAGGCCATCGCCATCGCCGGAGGACAGGTATGACAGTCGCTGCCAAAACCGCGCCGCGCGCCGCGCCCCGTCCGCCCGGCAAGCAGCGGCTGCGCCTGTGGCTGCGTCTGCTGCGCGGCACGCGCGCGGTCGAAGCCGAACTGCGCGAGCGGCTGCGCGTGCAGTACCAGATGACGCTGCCGCAATTCGACGTCATGGCGGCGCTGGCGCGGGCCGAGAGCGGCATGACCATGACCGAGCTGTCGCGCAAGCTGATGGTGTCGAACGGCAATGTCACCGGCATCATCGACCGGCTGGTGAACGAGAAGTTGGTGCTGCGTCAGGCACCGGCCGAGGACCGCCGCTCCTTTGTCGTGCGGCTCACGCCGAAGGGCGCCACGCAATTCGCCGAGGTCGCGAGGGCGCACGAAGAGTGGGTCGACAAGCTCTTGTCGGATTTCGACCTTGACGAGACCGAACGGCTGATCGGCGAGTTCGACGGCTTGGCCGACCGCATCCGCAATGGAGGGACGCGCGCGTGACGTTCGCCGATTTCAAGCCCGAGCACTTCAACTGGCGCATGGAGACGGGCGGCGTCGCCGTCATCACGCTCAAGCGTCCCGAGCGCAAGAATCCGATTACCTTCGGGTCCTATGCCGAACTGCGCGACACGTTCCGCAAGCTCGTCGGCGCCGACGACGTGAAGGCCGTCGTGTTCGGCTCGAACGGCGGCAATTTCTGCTCTGGCGGCGACGTGCGCGACATTATCGGCCCGCTGTTCGAGCGCGACATGAAGGGGCTGATCGAGTTCACACGGATGACCGGCGACCTGGTCAAGGCGATGCGCGCCTGCCCGCAGCCGATCATCGCCGCGGTCGACGGCGTCTGCGTCGGTGCCGGGGCGATGATCGCGCTGTTCTCCGACATGCGCATCGGCACGGCGAACGCGAAGACCGCGTTTCTGTTCACTCGCGTCGGTCTCGCCGGCTGCGACATGGGCGCCTGCGCCATGCTGCCGCGCGTGATCGGGCAGGGACGCGCCGCCGAATTGCTCTACACCGGTCGCACCATGAATGCCGACGAGGCCGAGCGCTGGGGCTTCTTTAACCGGCTGGTCGCGCCCGACGCGCTCGACGCCGAGGCGATCCAGCTGGCGCAGTCGCTCGCCGCAGGGCCGACCTTCGCGCATATGATGACCAAGACGATGCTGAATCAGGAGTGGTCGATGAGTCTCGACATGGCGATCGAGGCGGAAGCGCAGGCGCAGGCGATCTGCATGCAGACGCAGGATTTCCGCCGCGCCTATGACGGCTTCATCGCCAAGCAGCCGCCGGCGTTCGAGGGCAACTGATGCCGGACCGCGCAACGCTTCAGTGGCCGTTCTTCGAGGACCGCCATCGCGCATGGGCCGACAGGATCGGCGCATGGGCGAAGGTGAACCTCGCGCATGTCGATCATCAGGACGTCGACGCCGCCTGCCGCAAGCTGGTGAAGGCGATGGGCGCGGGCGGCTTTCTCTCCGTCACCGCGCCGGGCGAGGGGAACGCAAATCTCGACGTGCGGACTCTGGCGCTGGCGCGCGAGACGCTGGCCGCGCAGTCCGGCCTTGCCGACTTCGCCTTCGCCATGCAGGGCCTCGGCGCCGGTCCGATCTCGCTCTTCGGCACGCCGGAGCAGCGCGCGGCCTGGCTACCGAAGACGCGCAAGGGCGAGGCGATTGCCGCCTTCGCGCTGTCCGAGCCGGCCTCGGGGTCCGACGTCGCTAACATTGCGACCACCGCGCGCCGCGACGGCGGCGACTATGTGCTCGACGGCGAGAAGACCTGGATCTCCAACGGCGGCATCGCCGATCTCTATGTCGTATTTGCCCGCACTGGCGAGGCGCCGGGCGCGCGCGGCCTCTCGGCCTTCATCGTCGCGGGCGACAATCCGGGCCTGCACATCGCCGAGCGCCTGCACGTGATCGCTCCGCATCCATTGGCGCGCCTTCGTTTCGAGGATTGCCGCGTGCCGGCCGCCGCGATGGTCGGCAAGCCGGGCGAAGGTTTCAAGATCGCCATGGCGACGCTCGACGTCTTCCGCACCACGGTCGCCGCCGCCGCGCTCGGCTTTGCCCGGCGCGCAATGGCCGAGACGCTCCAGCGCGCGTCCAAACGCGAACTGTTCGGTGCGCCGATGGCCGACATGCAAATGGTGCAGGGACATCTCGCCGACATGGCGCTCGAGATCGACGCCGCCGCGCTGCTCGTCTATCGCGCCGCCTGGGTCAAGGACATGGGCGCCGCGCGCGTCACCAAGGAAGCGGCGATGGCCAAGTTCTACGCCACCGAAGCCGCGCAGCGCGTCATCGACGCTGCCGTGCAGCTGCACGGTGGCGACGGTGTTCGCGCCGGCCATCCGGTCGAGACGCTGTATCGCGAAATCCGCGCGCTGCGCATCTACGAGGGCGCGTCCGACGTGCAGAAGGTCGTCATCGCGCGCAGCGTCCTCTCGGAGACACCCGCATGAGCCGTACGATCGCATTGGGTCCGTCCGCGCATGTCGACACCTTCTCGCGCGACAACCTGCCGCCGGCCGATCAATGGCCGGACATCCGGCTCGATCGTCCGGAATTCCAGTATCCGGAGCGGCTCAATGCCGGTGTCGAGCTGACCGACCGCATGGTCGAGAAAGGCTTCGGCGACCACACCGCGCTGATCGGCAATGGCCGCCGCCGCACCTACAAGGAACTCGCCGACTGGTCGAACCGGCTGGCGCACGCGCTGATCGAGAATTACGGCGTCAAGCCGGGTAACCGCGTGCTGATCCGCTCCGGCAATAATCCGGCGCTGGTCGCCGCCTGGCTCGCCGCCACCAAGGCCGGCGCGGTGGTGGTCAACACCATGCCCATGCTGCGCGCCGGAGAATTGCACAAGATCGTCGACAAGGCCGAGATCGCGCTGGCGCTGACCGACTCGCGCATTGCCGACGAGCTCGTCGCCTGCGCCAAGGACAGTAGGTTCCTCAAGCAGGTCGTGTCGTTCGACGGCACCTCGAACCACGACGCCGAACTCGACCGCATCGCCCTCGACAAGCCGGTGAAGTTCGACGCGGTTCCGACCGGCCGCGACGACGTCGCGCTGCTCGGCTTCACCTCGGGCACGACGGGTGAGCCGAAGGCGACGATGCATTTCCATCGCGATCTCCTGATGATCGCCGACGGCTATGCGCGGGAAGTGCTCAAGGTGACGCCGGACGACGTCTTCGTCGGCTCGCCGCCGCTCGCCTTCACCTTCGGACTCGGCGGACTTGCCATCTTCCCGCTGCGCTTCGGCGCGACCGCGACGCTCCTGGAAAGCGCGACGCCGGCCAATATGGTGCAGATCATCGAGACCTACAAAGCGACGATCTGCTTCACGGCGCCGACGGCCTATCGCGCCATGCTGGCGGCGATGGATCAGGGCGCCGACCTCTCCTCGCTGCGCCTTGCCGTCTCGGCGGGCGAGACCTTGCCGGCCGCCGTGTTCGAGGACTGGACGCGCAAGACCGGCAAGCCGATCCTCGACGGCATCGGCTCGACCGAGATGCTGCACATCTTCATCACCAACCGCATCGGCGACGCCGTCGCCGGCGCGACCGGGCGTCCGGTCGCCGGCTACGAGGCGCGCATCGTCGATGACGACATGAAGGAGCAGCCGCGCGGCGAGCTCGGCAAGCTCGCGGTGCGCGGGCCGACTGGCTGCCGCTATCTCGCCGACAAGCGCCAGACGAACTACGTGCGCGACGGCTGGAACATCACCGGCGACACCTTCATGCAGGACGCCGACGGGCGCTTCCACTTCGTCGCCCGCGCCGACGACATGATCGTCTCCGCCGGCTACAACATTGCTGGACCCGAGGTCGAGGCGGCGCTCCTGAAGCACGCCGAGGTCGCCGAATGCGCCGTGATCGGCGTTGCCGACGGCGAGCGCGGGCAGATCGTCGCGGCTTACGTCGTCGTGAGAGCCGGTGTTGCCGCGGACGCCGCCTGTGCAAAACGTCTCCAGGACCATGTGAAGGCGACGATCGCGCCGTACAAGTATCCGCGCGCCGTCAATTTCGTCGACGCCTTGCCGAAGACCGCGACCGGCAAGATCCAGCGCTTCCGTCTGCGGCAACAGTAAATCGGGATTGCGCCGGGCATGAGCGATTTTCAATTTCTTCATCCGGCCGGCTGGAAGCCGGCCAAGGGCTACTCGAACGGCGTCGCCGCAAGCGGGCGCACGATCTACGTCGCCGGCCAGATCGGCTGGACCGCGGAGGCGAAGCTCGTCGGCGACGACTTCGTCGCCCAGGTCGAGCAGGCGCTGGCGAACGTCGTCGCCGTGCTGGCCGAAGGCGGCGCGGGGCCGCAGCACATCACGCGGCTCAACTGGTACATCACCGACAAGCCGGCTTACGTCGCGCGCCAGCGCGAGATCGGCGAAGCCTATCGCCGCGTCATCGGCCGGCATTTCCCGGCCATGACGCTGCTGGTGGTCGGCTTGCTGGAGGAGGGCGCCAAGGTCGAGATCGAGGCGACCGCGGTGGTGCCGGCGCGCTGAGCGCCTAGCGCCAGATATTGAAGAAGCTCTCGCCGCTGTCCGCGGTCTGCGCCTTGCTCTTCTTCTTTGCCGCGGCCTTCTCGATCACATCGTCGCCCGTTTCGGCCACCTTGTGCTTGTGATGGCGGCGCGCGTGATGCACCGGCTTCGCCTTGGCGGCGTGCGACGTCTTGGTTGCGTGCGCGGTCGAGATGGAGGCCTTGATCACGCGCGGCCAGCCCTGCGCCTCCGGCGCCTTGGCGATGAGCGGCTCGGGCACCGAGGCCGGGCGCTCGCCCGCCGGCACCGCCTGCACGATCCTGTAGCCGCGCGCCTTCAATTCCTTCAGCAGCGCCGGCAGCGCCAGCGCGGTCGCCGGATGGATGTCGTGCAGCA
>DASTGR010000086.1:0-5553 GCA_035718885.1 Pseudolabrys sp.
CGTCATCGTCGACAAGAGCCCGAGCCAGGACTTCGGCGACCGCAACAAGCAGACCGACGAGGCGCGCAAGACGCTGGTCGATCGCCTCCGCCGCATCCCCGGGCTCGATGTGCGCGTCGCCGAAGCCGGACAGGCCGATGGCGAGAACGACGGCACGCGCCTGTTCTCCGCGCTCAATTCCACGCTCGCCGACGTGCCGCCCGACCGCATCGCCGGCGCCATCATGATCACGGACGGCCGCGTGCACGATTTGCCGGCCGACGCCGCCGCGCTCGGCTTTTCCGCGCCGCTGCACGCGCTCATTACCGGGCACAAGGACGAGATCGACCGCCGCGTCGTGCTGACGCAGACGCCGCGCTTCGGCATCGTCAACCAGAAGCAGACGATCGGCTTCCGCGTCGAGGACCACAACATCAATGCCGGAACCGCGCAGGTGACCGTGCGCCGCGACGGCGAAGTGCTCGAGCAGCGCAACGTCGCGGTCGGCACGGAAGTAAAGGTCGCGGTGCCGATCCCGCATGCGGGGCAGAATATCGTCGAGGTCGAAGCCGCGCCCGTCCCGAACGAGCTGACGCAAGTCAACAACCGCGCCGTCCTCTCGATCGACGGCGTGCGCGACAAGCTGCGTGTGCTGCTCGTGTCCGGCGAGCCGCATGCCGGCGAACGGACATGGCGCAATCTTCTTAAGTCCGACGCCTCCGTCGACCTCGTCCACTTCACCATCCTGCGGCCGCCGGAGAAGCAGGACGGCACGCCGATCAACGAACTCTCGCTGATCGCCTTCCCGACGCGCGAACTGTTCCAGCAGAAGATCTCTGAATTCCAGTTGATCATCTTCGACCGCTACGCCCGGCAGGGCGTTCTGCCGATGATCTATTTCGACAACATCGCGAAATACGTGCGCGACGGCGGCGCGGTGATGATCGCGGCCGGCCCCGACTATGCGAGCCCGACCAGCATCTGGCGCACGCCGCTCGACGAGATTCTTCCCGCGGAGCCGTCAGGCGACACGACCGAACTCCCCTTCTTCGCGCGGCTGACGCAGTCCGGCGAACGCCATCCGGTGACGCGCGGCCTCCAGGGCGCCGACACCAACCCGCCGCACTGGAGCCGCTGGTTCCGCCTCGTCAACGTGCGGCGCACGTCCGGCACCACGGTGATGGACGGTCCGGACGGCAAGCCGCTCCTTGTGCTGGCGCGGCAGGGCAAGGGCCGCGTTGCGCTTCTTTTGTCCGACCACATCTGGCTGTGGGCGCGCGGCTATGAAGGCGGGGGGCCGCATCTCGATCTTTTGCGCCGACTGTCGCACTGGCTGATGAAGCAGCCCGATCTCGAAGAGGAAGCGCTGCGGCTCAACGTCAGCGGCCGCTCCGTCACGATCGAGCGCCAGACCATGGCGGACACGGTCAACGAGGTGACGCTCACCTCCCCGACCGGCGCGTCGCGCGTGCTGCAATTGCAGGCGAAGGAGCCGGGCCTGTGGCAGACGACTTTGACGGCCAACGAACTCGGCCTGTGGCGCGCGACCGACGGCAAGCTGACCGCGCTCGCCAATGTCGGTCCGGCCAATCCGCGCGAATTCCAGGAGGTCACCTCGACCACCGAGGTGTTGCAGAAGATCGCGCAGGCGACCGGCGGCGACGCCCGCCGTCTCGACGACGGCAAGGGGCTCGATGTGCCGCGCGTCCTGCCGGTGCGCACCTCGTCGGTCTACAAGGGCGACGACTGGATCGGCCTGAAGATGCGCGACGTCTCGGTCGTGCGCGGCATTGGCGTGCTGCCGGTGTTCGCCGGGCTGATCGGCCTGTTGCTGCTGATCGGATCGCTCGCCGCCACCTGGGCCCGCGAGGGGCGCTGATTACTTTTTCTCGAACACGTTGTCGGCCGCGATGATGACGACGTGGCTCGGATTCTTCTCGCAGTAGGCGGCGAGCTTGTCGCCGTCGGCCTTCATCCTGTCGAAGTCGACGACCGGCTTGGCGTTGGCGTCGGTGTAGAAGGCCTGGAGCCAGGCATTGATCATCGCCACGGTCTGCTTGTCGCTCGCCTGGAATTCCTTGCAGGTGACGGCTTCGAGATCGAGCTGCTGCGCGCGCAGCGGAGTCGCAAGCGTCAGCAGCGCGGCGGCAACGAGAATTGGAAACGCTTTCATCGGGCACCCCTGTCGCGGTGGATGCCCCAACCTCGGCTGCGCCGCGGCCCGCCGCAATTCCGTAGAATCCCGGTCTCTCAATTTCAGGAAGTGGTAGTTTCCCAGTCCGGCAGCACCGTGCCGGAAACGCCCTCGAAGGCGCCGGGCGCGAGCTCGGCGACCAGCAGCCGCCCGGGGTCGACCGGACCCGGCATCGTCACCTGCCGCTTCGGCACGCGCTTGAACCCCACCCGGCCGTAATAGGGCTCGTCGCCGACCAGGAAGACGAGCTTGTGGCCCTGCTTCCCGGAGTCGGCGAGCGCCCGCTCCAGGAGCTTGCGGCCAATGCCGTGCGAGCGGAACGGCGGCTCGACCGTCAGCGGCCCGAGCAGCAGCGCCGGCGTTTCACCGATGCGCACCGGCGTCAGCCGCACCGAGCCGACCAGCAACGTGCCGATATGCGCGGTGAATGACACCGGCAGGAGGTGCCGCCGCCCCTCGCGGATGCGGAAGGCGGTGCGGGCATAGCGGCCGGGGCCGAAGGTGCGCTCGTGCAGCCGCTCGATCGCGGCATCGTCCTCGGGGATCTCCGCCCGTATGGTCAGCGCCAGGTCGTTCATGGATGCCGATTAGCACCTCCCATGCCCGGAGGTCCATTGCCGGTAGCCTTCTCCACCGCGGCATCCTAAATGAAGGGACGACAAGCAAAGAGGCGGACCGATGGGACTTCTGGTCGACGGCGTGTGGCAGGACGACGTTTCGCGCACCAAGGACGGGCACTTCGTCCGCCCGGCGACGCAATTCCGCAACTGGGTCACACCGGACGGCAGCGCCGGTCCGACTGGCGAGGCCGGTTTCAAGGCCGAGCCCGGGCGCTATCACCTCTACGTCTCCCTCGCCTGTCCCTGGGCGCACCGCACCGTTATCTTCCGCAAGCTCAAGGCCCTCGAAAACGTCATCTCCATGTCGGTCGTGTCGCCCGAGATGGGCCGCGACGGCTGGACCTTCGACACAGCGGCCGGCTCGACCGGCGACGCGGTCAACGGCAAGGCCAAGCTGTCCGAGGTCTATCTCGTCGCCGCGCCGCGCTACACCGGCCGGGTCAGCGTGCCGGTGCTGTGGGACAAAGAGCGCAAGACGATCGTCAACAACGAATCGTCCGAGATCATCCGCATGTTGAACGCGGCGTTCGACGCCCACACCAATGTGCGCACCGACTTCTATCCGACGGAGCTTCGCGCCGAGGTCGACCGCCTCAACGACCTGATCTATCCGAACGTCAATAACGGCGTCTACCGCACCGGCTTCGCCACCTCGCAGGGAGCCTATGAACAGGCGTTCCGCAACCTCTTCGACACGCTCGACGAGATGGAGCAGCTTCTTTCGCAACGCCGCTATCTCGCCGGGTCGCAGATCACCGAGGCCGACTGGCGTTTCTTCTGCACGCTGATCCGCTTCGACGCCGTCTATTATTCGCACTTCAAGTGCAACTGGCGCCACATTTACGAGTACCCGAACCTGTCGAACTATCTGCGCGACCTTTACCAGGTGCCCGGCGTCGCCGAGACGGTCGACCTCGGGCAGATCAAGCACCACTATTACTGGAGCCAGCGCCAGGTGAACCCGACCGGGATCGTACCGCTCGGGCCGCAGCTCGACTTCGCGGCACCGCACGACCGCGCCCGCCTCGGCTGACCGCGCAAGAAACTAAAGATGCTCGGCACGCACGACCTGCTCATCTTCATCCTCGCGGGCTGGCTGCTCAACGTCACGCCCGGCCCGGACACCGCCTTGATCGTCGCACGGTCGACGCAGCTCGGTCTGCGCGGCGGCGTCGCCGCCGTCGCAGGCGTGGGCTGCGGCATTATGGTGCACGTCACGGCGGCCTCGCTCGGCATTTCGGCGCTGATCGCCGCGTCCGCCACCGCATTCGCGGTGGTGAAGTTCTGCGGCGCGGCCTATCTCGTCTACATCGGCGCGCGCATGATGCTGACGCGGCGCGCCAGGGAAAACCTCGAAGCCGTAGCCGCGGGCATCGCGCCGGAGATGAGCTTTTCTACCGTGCTGCGCCAGGGCTTCGTCACCAACGCGTTCAATCCGAAAGTGGCGCTGTTCTTCCTCGCCTTCCTGCCGCAATTCGTCGACCACACCGCCCCGTCCAAGGCGCTGGCGCTGTTCGTCCTCGGCGTCATCTTCAACGTGAACGGCACGATCTGGAACCTGATCGTCGCCGTCGTCACGGCGCGGGCGACCCGCATGGTGCGCGGCGCGCGCTCCTATCAGCGCTTCATCGACGGCACCATCGGCGCGATCTTCATCGCCTTCGGCATCAAGCTCGCGCTGTTCCAGCGCGGGTGAGACAAGTTTCGAGCGAAGCGGCGCCGCGATGCACGGCTTGTTCCCTCTCCCCGGCGGGGAGAGGGTTAGGGTGAGGGGGTTCCTGAATCGGTGAGTTTGTAACCCCTCACCCGGCGCACTTCGTGCGCCGACCTCTCCCTATGGGAGAGGTGAAGAGAGGAAGCGGTAACGCGTCACCCGATCGTCCGCGCCAGCACGTCGAGCCAGTTGGACGCGCCGATCTTCGTCAACAGAGGCTCGGAATATCCGTGCGCCCGCAGCGCATCGAACAGCACCGGCAGTCCGGCCGCCGACCCAATGGCCGCGGGCACGACGGCACCGTCGAAATCGGAACCGATGCCCACGTGATCCTCGCCCAGCTTCTCGATGAGATAGTCGAGCTGGCGCACCATCACATCCACCGGCGTGTCGGCCTTCATCGCGCCGTCGGGGCGAAGAAACGCCGTGGCGAAATTCAGGCCCACCATTCCGCCGCTGTCGCGGATCGCGTCGAGCTGGCGGTCGGTGAGATTGCGCGACGCGGGGCACAGCGCGTGCGCGTTCGAGTGCGTCGCGATGAGCGGCGCCGTCGACAGCCGCGCGACGTTCCAGAACCCCTTGTCGTTGATGTGCGACAGGTCGATCAGGATCTTCATGTCGTTGCAGGTGCGGATCAGCCGTTCACCGGCCTCCGTCAGCCCGTCGCCAATGTCCGGATCGGCAGGAAAGCGGAAGGGAACGCCGTGGCCGAAGATATTGTCGCGGCTCCAGACCGGCCCGAGCGAACGCAGGCCTGCGGCGTAAAGGACGTGAAGGAAATTCAGGTCGGGGTCGACCGCCTCGGCGCCTTCGAGATGCAGAACCACGGCCAATCGATTCGTCGCGATGGCCGATTTCGCCTCCGCCGCAGTCAGGCACAAGGCGACCTCGCCGGGCGCGGCGCGCAGGATTTTCGTGAGAATGGCCAGCTCTCCGACGACGGAGTTTCGCGCCGCGTCCATCGACAAAGGGCTGGGAGACCGCTGCGGCGCTTTCTCATCGGCCGTGGGCGGAACGTTTGCCGTCGACTTCTCAGGCGGCGAGAA
>DASTGR010000087.1:0-2832 GCA_035718885.1 Pseudolabrys sp.
GAACACTTGCCGAGCGCGGCGGCCGGCAGGCCTCAACTGGTCTTGCGTGAAACCTGCCAGCCCGCTCGGTTGTTACTGAAAGCCATGCAAACGAGGGGCAAGCAATGCGTGACATCCGAAATGACCTGCAAGACCGAGCCAATCTGCTAGACGAGCAGATCAATACCGCCGAGGCGCAATTCGAGAGCCTCGTCGAGCAACTTCGCACCGAACACGAAAGCAGACTCGAGGACCTCAAGGCCGAGTTCGAGGCCGTTAGTCGGCTGCTCGAGGTGGAACAGCGTCGGCTCGCCAACATTCCGGTTACGCCCGCTCAGACACCGGCGCCCGCGCCCAAGCCGCAACCGCGCGCGCAAGTCCGCTCGCCGCTGCCGCATCAGCACACGCCGGTGCAGGCTCAGCCCCTTAGCCAGGCGCATGCCCAACACCATGCCCAGCCTTACATGCAGGCCCAGCCGCAGCCGCAGCATCATATGCAACAGCCGCAGCCAGAGCCGCAGGCCCAACCGCAGCAGCCGCTGGCCGATTTCCTGGTGCGTATGCTGAACGAAGCGGGCGCCATGTCGCGTGACGACCTGTGCGTGCTCGCGGTGCAGGAGGGCTATTTCGTCGATGGTGACGGCGCCGAGCGCGGCGTGCACGCGGCGCTCATCAGCGTCAACAAGGCCGGCCTCATTCGCCAGTTGCCGAACGGAAACTTCGCGCCCGCATCGATGATGGACGCGATCAGACTACGCCGCGCGATTTAGGCTCAGGTACCGGCAGCAGGCCGTCCGCGCAGGAGTTCGACGACGTCTTTGCGGACCTTCTCCTCGGCATAGCGCGCAAGCGCCTTGCGGTCGGGAAACTCGTCGAGCGGCACGGGCGGCCCAATGCGGATATAGGCATCGAGCGGCCCTAGCCCGAGCAGCTTCCAGGCATGGCTTGCCATGTCCATGTCGCCGTACCAGGCGACCACGGGGCGTCCGCGCCGGCAAAGCGGCAACCCGTGGAGCTTGGTGTAGGTGAGCGCGAGAGTCTGCGCCAACACCCGGTCGCCCATGGCGTGCCCGCCGACCGGCTTCGCCGCGGCGAACAATGCGGTCTTGAACGGCACCACGCTGTTGCCGTCGCTCGAGGTCCCTTCCGCGAACAGAACGACATGATCGCCTGCCTGCAGTCGGTCGAGGATCTCGTTCGCCTTGTCACCCACCTCGTTTCGCCGCGTGCGGTCGACGAAGACCGAGCGCTGAAGCTTGGCAAGCCAGCTCACGAACGGCCACGACGCCACCTCCTGCTTCGCCACGAAGGAGACCGGCGCCACCGCGGAGAGCACGGTGATGTCGAGCCACGAGACGTGGTTCGCGATGAGCAGCACGCCCTCATCGCGCGCGACGTCGCCCGCGACATTGAGCCGGATGCCGACGATGCGGCAGACTTGGCGATGATACCAATGCGGGAAGGTGCGCGCGTAGCGCGAGCCCGTCTTGAGAAAGAGGAGCTGGAGCGGCATCAATGGCAGCGTGAAGGCGAAGAAAGCCGCAAGCACTAGGAAGGCACGCAAGCTTCTCATCGCTTAGTCGCCGGGCAACGCGTCAATAACAGCTTCGGCGGCCATAATAGATCGTGCAGATGCCCTTGAGCGCGGGATCGGCCTTGGCCGGCGCGATCGCCTCGGTGCGGCACTCGGTGCGGATCTCGCCGTAGCCGAAATCCGTCGTCGAGCAGACCTCGCGCATGCCAACCGGCTGATAGCTTGGCCCGTCGGTTGGACCCGCGGGCTCCGCGTGAGCCGTGCCGGTGACCATCGCCAACGCGGCCGCAAAGACTATGCGCTTTCCCATTACGCCACCCCCTCATTTTTATTTTGAACCGATCCGGTAACGTTGTCTCGGCGGCGCAAGAGAGTCAAACGGTGGGCGGAAATGCCCTATTTAGGGCCCTTGATGGGGGTGCCGAACAGCTCGAGCCGATGGCCGATCAGGCGGAAGCCGAGCTCGCGCGCGACGCTCTCCTGCAAGCGTTCGATCTGCTCGTTGCGGAACTCGATGACCTCGCCGGTCTTGACGTTGATCAGGTGGTCATGATGGCCGTGGCCCGCTGGCTCGTAACGCGCGCGCTTCTCGTCGCCGAACTCGTGGCGCTCGAGGATGCCCTTGTTCTCGAATAGACGGACCGTCCGGTACACGGTTGATAGTGAGATGCGCGGATCTTCCGCGCTCGCCCGGCGATAGACTTCCTCGACATCGGGATGGTCTTCGGCCTCGGACAGGACGCGCGCGATGGTGCGCCGCTGCCCCGTCATGCGCATGCCCTTCTCGGCGCAGAGCCGCTCGAGCCGGCTTTGTCTCGTCGCGGTCTTGGGCATGGATCGCGGCTAGGCCTCACGCTGAGAGGAGCCATCATCGGCGGCACGGGGCGAAAGGGCAAGACTGAAGATCGCGGCGTCGGCACCGCTGTCGTAATAGCGCGGGCGGCGTCCCACGGCCTTGGCCCCGAGCGCGCGGTAAAGACAAAAGGCCGCTTCGTTTCCCTCCTCGACCTCGAGAAACAGCTGCGTCACGCCGACCTCGCCGAGCATGGCCATGGCTGCTTGCAGCAGCGTCTTGCCGAGGCCGGCGCGGCGGCAATAGGGCGCGACCGCGAGCGTCAAGAGCTCGGCCTCGTCGGCCGCGCGCCGAGCGATCACGAAGCCTGAGGGAGAGCTCCCAGAACTGTCGAGACTAGAGGCGATGAGGCAGACCGTATCGGGACCGGCGATGAATTGCGCCATGGTCGCATCGGTCCAGGGTTTGGCGAAGCAGCTCGCATGCAGAACCGCCATGACGGACGCGTCGTGCGGCGAGGCGCGAT
>DASTGR010000088.1:0-9262 GCA_035718885.1 Pseudolabrys sp.
CATTACGCGCGGCGACGACCTCGTGCTGACGCCGCGCTTCAATCCGTCGACGCAGGAAATCACCTACATGTCATACGGGCAGGAAGGCCCGCGCGTCTATCTGCTCAACATCGAGACCGGCCAGCGCGAGATCGTCGGCAATTTCCCCGGCATGACATTTGCGCCGCGCTTCTCGCCGGACGGCCAACGCGTGATCATGAGCTTGCAGCAGGGCGGCAACGCCAATCTGTTCACGATGGATCTGCGCTCGAAGCAGACGACGCGGCTCACCGACACGGCCGCGATCGACACCGCGCCGTGCTACTCGCCGGACGGCAAGTACATTTGCTTCGAGAGCGACCGCGGCGGCTCCTCGCAAATCTACGTTATGGCGGCGAGCGGCGGGCAGGCGCAGCGCATCTCGTTTGGCGAAGGGCGGCACTCGACGCCGGTGTGGTCGCCGCGCGGCGACTACATCTCCTTCACCGGGCAGGCGGGCGGCCAGTTCTCGATCGGCATTTTGAAGCCCGACGGCTCGGGCGAGCGCGTGCTCACCGCCGGCTTCCACAATGAAGGCCCGACCTTCGCGCCGAACGGTCGCGTCATCATGTTCTTCCGCGACCTCGGGCCGGGTCCGTATCTCTACACCATCGACATCACCGGCCGGAACGAACTCAAGGAGCCGACGCCGAGCTTCGGCTCCGACCCGGCTTGGTCGCCGCTGCTGTCGTAGCGACCGCACGGTTTGCTGGCACCGATCCCGATCGCCGGGACGAACGGTAGTTGGTGCTTCTCGATGTTTGTTCGCGCACAAAAGTGTTGCGCTGCGTCCACAGCGCGCCGCGGCTTGCTGCGCCGTCATGCCGCTGCCTTAAATTCACCGTCTCTTAACCATCACAGACGGTTTACGGGGGCCTGTCGTCTTAAGTCGATCCCGGCAAGGTTCCATCAAGGTTGATGGAACGTTCGCTTAACGAAGGCGCTGCTAGAAATTTCCGAAGTCGCGCACCGCGTCCGGACGCGGAATGCGCTTTGTGAAATGTGCGTACGGGTGAACGTGCTTCGCTGCGCGTCAATGGAGTCAACCGGTATGATCGATCTCAGGAAAATGCTGCACGGGGCGAAATTCGCCGCGGTGTTCGCCGCCGCGCTGGCGATCTCGGCCTGCGCCAACAATCCCGACCAGAACGCCCAGGCGAACGCCGCCGGCATGGCGACGCCGGGCAGCCAGCAGGATTTCGTCGTCAATGTCGGCGACCGCGTCTTCTTCGAGACCGACTCGACGGACCTGACGCCCACATCGCGCGGCACGCTCGACAAGCAGGCGCAGTGGCTTAATCAGTATTCGCAATACGGCCAGTTCACGATCGAAGGCCACGCCGACGAGCGCGGCACGCGCGAATACAACATCGCGCTCGGCGCCCGGCGCGCCCAGGCGGTCCGCGACTATCTCGCCTCGCGCGGCGTCTCGCCGAGCCGCATGCGCACGATCTCCTACGGCAAGGAGCGCCCGGTGGCGGTGTGTAACGACATCTCCTGCTGGTCGCAGAACCGCCGCGCGGTCACCGTGCTCGGCGCGAGCTCCTGAAGCGGGATTGCGGCCTGAAGCCTTCTCGGGCGGCGCCTTGCGCGCCGCCCGTTCCGTTGAAGGCGTCGCAAACCGCCGCACAATAACGGGGTTTTTCGCGCCCGACACAATTTCGACGCAGCCCGTCTTATGCTACCGGTCTCCCGGGTCGTACTCGGCCGAACACCGGCATCCAAGGTCACATGCGCTCTTTTCACCGTCTCCGCTTCGCGGCGCTCGTTGCGCTGGCGATTCCACTCACCGCCGGCGCCGCGCTGGCGCAGGACAGGCCCGGCCTGTTCGGGAACATCTTCAATCGCGGTGACGATCAGGGCGGAGAGCAGCAGGCGCCGCCGCAGCAGGGTGGCGGCAACGACTCGGCGATGCGGCTCGACCGCTTGGAAAACTCGCTGCGCCAGCTCACCGGCACGATCGAGCAGCTTCAGTACCAGAACCAGCAGCTCCAGACGCAGGTGCGCGAACTGCAAAGCCGCGCCGGCATCGCGCCGCAGGCGGCGCCGGGCGCGCCGGTCGGCTCGCTGATGCCGCGAGGGCCGGGCGCGCCGCAGCAGATGCCGCAGACCATGCCGCAGCAGCCGGCGCCGAACGCGGGCGCGGACAAGCGTTCCGACGTATTCGATCCGAACGCGCATCCCAATGCACCGGGTGCGCCGCGCGCGCTCGGCACCGAGGCCGCCTCGGCAGGTGCGATGCCGCCGGTCGGTGCGCCGGGCGGCCGCGAAGCCGGCGCCCCGCTCGACCTCTCGACCGTCTCGGGTCCGCAGCCGCAAGGCATGCCGGGCCCCGGCGGTCAGTTGCCGCCGCCGCCGCAGAGCAATCCGAGCGCGACGGGTGCGCGGCTGGCGACGCTCCCGCCCTCGGCCAAGCCGCAGGACGAATACGACCTCGCTTACGGTTACGTGCTGCACAAGGATTACGGCCTGGCAACGCAGGCCTTCCGCGACTTCATCCGCAAATATCCCGACGACAAGCTGATCCCGGACGCGCAGTACTGGATGGGCGAGTCGCTCTACCAGCAGCAGCACTATCGCGACGCGGCCGAGTCCTTCCTCGCGGTGTCGACGAAGTACGAGCACACCGGCAAGGCGCCGGATTCGCTTCTTCGTCTCGGCCAGTCCCTTGCCGCCTTGAAGAAGAAGGAGGCGGCCTGCGCCACGCTCGCCGAGGTCGGCCGCAAATATCCGAAAGCGTCGGCCAGCGTGAAGCGCTCGGTCGCGGCCGAGCAGAAGCGGGTCCATTGCTGACGGCTCTGTTTTAGCGCGCGCATCACGGTCTAGGATGCGCCGCCGGGCCTGAACCGGCGACGGGCGACGGCCATGGCCTCTCACGACAGCGAGCCGGTATCGGCGGCGGAAGCGGCCTCGCTTCTCGACGATCTGTCGTCCTTGCCGGCGTTGGTGCTGGCCGTGTCCGGCGGTCCGGACTCGACCGCGCTTCTGTGGCTCGCGGCGCGCTGGCGCGCATCGCGCACATCCGGTCCCAAGCTGATCGCCGTCACCGTCGATCACGGCCTGCGCGAGGACGCAGCGGCGGAGGCGCGGGCGGTGGCCAAGCTCGCGCGCAAATCCGGCATCGCGCATCGCACCTTCCGCTGGACCGGCCGCAAGCCGAAGACCGGGCTGCCGCAGGCGGCGCGCCTCGCTCGCTACCGGCTGCTGGCGGACGCGGCGCGCAAAGCGGGAGCCGCGGCGATCCTCACGGCGCACACGCTCGACGATCAGGCCGAGACCGTGCTCATCCGCATGAGCCGCGGCAGCGGGCTGACGGGCTTGGCGGGGATGGCGCGAAGCGCACCGCTGCCGGGTGGCGATGGCGCGCTCCAACTCATTCGCCCGTTCCTCGGCATCGCGAAATCGCGGCTGATCGCCACGCTCGAGGCGGCGAAAATCCCCTTCGCCGATGACCCGACCAACCGCGATCCGCGGTTCACGCGCGCGCGGCTGCGCGGCCTGATGCCGCGTCTCGCCGGGGAAGGGCTCGACGCGCGGCGGCTGGCGACTTTGGCGCGGCGGCTCGCCCGCGCCGAGACGGCGTTGGCCGGCGCGGCGGCCGAGGCCTTCGACCGCCTCGCCGAGACGAAACCCGGCCGGACCGCCTTCGAGCGCGTGGAATTCGCCGCCCTGACGCCGGAAACCGCTCTGCGGCTCCTCGGCCGCGCCGTTGACGCGCTCGGCGACGAGGGGCCGGTCGAACTCGGCAAGCTCGAGGCGCTGTCCGGCGCCCTCGCGTCTGTTCTGGCCGATCCGGGAGGTCGTTTACGCCGTACTCTCGCCGGGGCGGTGATCGCGGTGACCGGCACCTCGGTCACCGTCGAGCGAGCGCCGCCGCGGCGAAGCCGCTCCTTAACCACGCGCCGGGTGAGCCGGCAAAGGGGCGGCAAAAGGCGCTAGATTATTGGAAATCGGGCCCTTTCCATGCGGGAGGGCGGTGCCTACATTGCGTTGACGTGACGTCGCCACAAAGATTCGTCATAAACGGGACCGCCGCGGGCATGGTCTGCGCGGTGGGTAAGGACGCCTAGATGAACGCCAATCTCCGCAATTTCGCCCTTTGGGTGATCATCGTCCTCCTGCTGCTGGCGCTGTTCACGCTTTTCCAGAACCCGGGCCAACGGACCACCGCCCAGGACATCTCCTTTTCGCAGCTCCTGACCGAGGTCGATCAGGGCCGCGTACGCGACGTCGTCATCCAGGGTCCCGAGATTCACGGCACCTTCGCCAATGGCACGTCGTTCCAGACCTATGCGCCGTCCGATCCGGGCCTGGTGCAAAAGCTCTACACCAAGGGCGTCGCGATCACCGCGCGGCCGCCGTCAGACAACGTGCCGTGGTTCGTGTCGCTGCTCGTGTCGTGGCTGCCCTTCATCGCGCTCATCGGCGTCTGGATATTCCTGTCGCGGCAGATGCAGGGGGCGGGCGGCAAAGCGCTCGGCTTCGGCAAGTCGCGCGCCAAGCTTCTGGCCGAAGCGCACGGCCGCGTGACGTTCGAGGACGTCGCCGGCGTCGACGAGGCCAAGCAGGATTTGCAGGAGATCGTCGAATTCCTGCGCGACCCCGGCAAGTTTCAGCGCCTCGGCGGACGCATTCCGCGCGGCGTGTTGCTGGTCGGCCCTCCGGGCACCGGCAAGACGCTGATCGCGCGCGCCGTCGCCGGCGAAGCCAACGTGCCGTTCTTCACGATCTCGGGCTCCGACTTCGTCGAGATGTTCGTCGGCGTCGGCGCGTCCCGCGTGCGCGACATGTTCGAGCAGGCGAAGAAGAACGCGCCGTGCATCATCTTCATCGACGAAATCGACGCGGTCGGCCGACATCGCGGCGCGGGCTTGGGCGGCGGCAATGACGAGCGCGAGCAGACGCTCAACCAGTTGCTGGTCGAGATGGACGGCTTCGAGGCGAACGAGGGCATCATCCTCATCGCCGCGACCAACCGCCCCGACGTGCTCGACCCGGCGCTCTTGCGTCCCGGCCGCTTCGACCGTCAGGTCGTGGTGCCGAATCCGGACGTCGTCGGCCGCGAGCAGATCCTCAAGGTGCACGTGCGCAAGGTGCCGCTGGCGCCGGACGTGAACCTCAAGACCGTGGCGCGCGGCACGCCGGGCTTCTCCGGCGCCGATCTCATGAACCTCGTCAACGAAGCGGCGCTGATGGCGGCGCGGCGCAACAAGCGCATGGTGACGCAGGCGGAGTTCGAGGACGCCAAGGACAAGGTGATGATGGGCGCCGAGCGCCGCACGCTGGTGATGACGGACGAGGAGAAGCTCCTCACCGCCTATCACGAAGGCGGGCACGCGCTGGTCGCGCTCACCGTCAAGGCGACCGATCCGGTGCACAAGGCGACGATCATTCCGCGCGGCCGTGCGCTCGGCATGGTCATGCAGTTGCCCGAGCGCGACAAGCTGTCCATGTCGCTCGAGCAGATGGAATCGCGCCTCGCCATCATCATGGCCGGCCGTGTCGCCGAGGACTTGGTGTTCGGTCGCGACAAGGTGACCTCGGGCGCGGCGTCCGACATCGAGCAGGGCACCAAGCTCGCGCGCATGATGGTGACGCGCTGGGGCCTGTCCGACGCGCTCGGGCCGGTTGCCTACGGCGAGAACCAGGACGAGGTCTTCCTCGGTTATCAGGTGTCGCGCCAGCAGAACATCTCGGAAGAGACGAGCCGCAAGATCGACGGCGAAGTGCGCCGTCTGGTCGAGGCCGGCCTCGCCGAGGCGACGCGCATCCTCACCGAGCGCCGCGCCGATCTCGAAGTGCTGGCCAAGGGCCTGCTTGAGTTCGAGACGCTGACCGGCGAGGAGATCAAGGACCTGCTGAACGGCAAGCCGCCGGTGCGCGAGAGCGTGATCGAGCCGACCGGGCCGCGTTCGTCGGCGGTGCCGCCGGCCGGTAAGCCGCGCCCGCGCCCCGATGCGCCTCCGACCGGCGACGTCGCGCCGCAGCCGCAGGGCTGAGACCTTCTCGCATTGAGATGCACATCGCCCGCGAAAGCGGGCGATGTCGTTTTTGGGCGCGCCGTGTCGAGAAGACGGCGCTGAACGTTGTGCTCTCTCCCACGAGGGGAGAGGGCACAATAATCAGCGCGGCACGCGCTGCCCTGCCTCGTCCATTCAGCATCACACCTGCCATGACTGACGCCCCGGTTGCCCGGCCTTTGCTTTTGCGGTCAGTGTCGGCGCATGAGCGCAATCGATTCCGCACCTCAGAAACCGTACTGGTCGTGGCCCGGCGTCTGGGTGGGTTTCCGCCGCGGACTGCCCGTGGCGCCCGGCATCATGGTGTTCGGCCTCGTCGTCGGCGCCGCCGCGGCGCGGCACGGCATATCGGGCCTCGAGAACTTCGCGATGAACCTGCTGATCTGTTCCGGCATCGCGCAACTCGTCGCATTGGAAATCTGGCCGGCGACGATGACGTGGGCGGCCGTCGCCTCGCTGGCGCTGCTCGCCGCGGTGATCGGCGCGCGGATGTTCCTGATGAGCGTGTCGATGCGGCCGTGGTTCGGGCAGTTGCCGAAATGGCAGGCTTATCTGGGCCTCTTCTTCCTCACCGACGCGACCTGGCTCATCGCCACGCGCTACCACAACGAAGGCGGGCGCGACGTCGGCGCCTATTTCGGCGCGGCGATCATGATCATGGCCGGCTGGCTGGCGGCAGCGAGCGCGGGGTATTTCCTCGGCGGTCTCGTCGTCGATCCGAACCGCTACGGCCTCGACCTCGTCATGCCGGTGTTCTTCGCGGCGATGCTGGTGCCGCTGTGGACGGGCAAGCGCCGCGCCTATGGCTGGATCGTCGCCGGCGTCGTGGCGGTCGCGGTGCAGCACCTCGTGGCCGGCTGGTGGTTCATCATCGCCGGCTCGCTTGCGGGTGCGTTCGCCGGCGCCTGGTTCGACGAGCGCAAGCGATGACCTCGGACCTCGGACCCGCGGGCGTCTGGATCGCCATCCTCGCCATGGCGCTCGTCACCTATGCCGTGCGTGCCGGCGGCTTCCTGCTGATGGGTTACATTCCGCTGACCAAGCGCGTGCGCGCCTTCCTGCAAGCCTTGCCCGGTGCTGTGGTGGTCGCGATCATCGTGCCGATCGCCGTGCACGGCGGCGCGGCGGCGGCCGCCGCCGTCATCGTCGCGCTCATCGTCATGGCCTGGCGCAAGAACGACCTCGTCGCCGTCGTCTGCGGCGTCGCAGTGGCGGCGGCGATGCGGGCGATCTGATAAACGGAGGAGGCAATGCCTCTTCAAAACCGGGTCTCACCCTTCGGCGAACTGTTCGCGACGCCCGCGCGCGGCACGCTGATGGGCAATCGCGGCGGGCGTTTTCATACCGACGACAAGACGCTGACGAAGCGCCGCTGGACCTCGCGGCAATGGATCTGCTGCGTGCTCGACTTCAAGAACCGGCAGCGCGACGTCTGGGGCCGCTATTACACCGAACTGTTCTTCCTCGACGAGGTGACGGCCTTCGCCGCCGGGCACCGGCCGTGTTTCGAGTGCCGGCGCCGGGATGCGGAGCACTTCGCGCGCCTGTTCGCCGCAAGCGAGACGCGCGCTTCCACCGATTCGATGGACGATGTGCTGCACGCCGAACGCCTCGACGGCCGCGAGAAGCGCATGCATCGCGCGGCGCTCGACCCACTGCCGGATGGCGCGATGATCGCTGTCGACGGCGAGATTTTCGCGCTGCGTGGCAACCGCATGCTGCACTGGACACCGCAAGGCTACGACGCGGCGCGCCCGCGCCCGCGCGGCATGGACATCGACGTGCTGACGCCGCGATCGATCGTGGCGGTATTGGCGCGCGGCTATGCGCCGCTCTGGCACCCCAGCGCCGGAACACTGACGTAGATCAATAACAGGTATTCAGGATACATGTATTAAGCGGGGACCCCGCCGGAGGACCTCGCCATGTCGACACCCGCCGCCCTGCAACGCCGTCGCGATTACGCCGGGCCGGCCCTGTTCGCCTATGGCTTCCGCCCGTTCTTCCTCGCTGCCGGCCTCTGGGCCGCTTTCGGCATCCTCGTGTGGTTGCCGCAATATCTCGGCCTGCTCACGATTCCGACCGCGTTCGGCCCGCTCGACTGGCACATCCACGAGATGATGTACGGCTACGTCGCCGCGGCGATCGCCGGCTTTTTGCTCACCGCCATCCCGAACTGGACCGGCCGCCTCCCGGTGTCGGGCTGGCCGCTCGCCGGGCTTGCGGCGCTGTGGCTGGCCGGGCGGGTTGCGATCCTCACCTCAGCCGAGATAGGCGGCATCGCCGCCGCCGCGGTCGACGTCAGCTTCCTCGTCACGCTGGCCGCCGTCGCCGCGCGTGAGATCGTCGCCGGCAAGAACTGGCGCAACCTGCGCGTCCTGGTGATGCTCGGCGTGCTCGCGCTCGGCAACGTCGTCTTCCACGCCGAAGTGCTGACCAAGGGCGCCGCCGATTACGGCATTCGCATTTCGATCGGCGCGGCGATCCTTTTGATCTCGCTGATCGGCGGCCGCATCGTGCCGAGCTTCACCAACAACTGGCTCGCGCGCAACAATCCCGGCCGTCTGCCGGTGCCGTTCTCGCGCTATGACGGCGCGACGGTCGCGCTGTCGGCGCTGGCGCTCGTCGCGTGGATCGCCATGCCGGCGCATGCCTTCACCGGTGCCGTGCTCGTCGCGGCGGGCGTCCTGCAAAGCGGGCGCCTCGCGCGCTGGGCGGGCGAGCGGACCTTCGCCGACCGTCTCGTTCTCGTCCTGCACGTCGGCTACGCCTTCGTGCCGCTCGGCTTCCTGTTGCTCGGCGTGTCCATTCTGAGCGATGACATTCCGCCGAGCGCCGGCATCCATGCCTGGACGGCCGGCGCGATCGGCTTGATGACGCTCGCGGTGATGACGCGCGCGACGCTCGGCCACACCGGCCAGGCGCTGCATGCGGGGCCGGCGACGCAAGCCATCTACGCGTGCGTGCTGATCGGCGCGCTGCTGCGCGTCTGCGCGGCCGTCGCCGGCTCGGTGCCACTGATCGAGGCAGGCGGGGCGTTGTGGATCGCCGGCTTTGCCGGCTATTCGGTCGTCTATGCGAGGCTGCTCGTGATGCGCAAACCGGCCTGGGCGCAGGCGCGCTGCTGATTACGACTGCGGCGCGGGCTGCGGCGGCGTGCGCCAGGTGATGGCGACGATCGCCGCCATGACCGCCAGCATTGCCGCGATCATGGCGACGCAAGC
>DASTGR010000089.1:0-2240 GCA_035718885.1 Pseudolabrys sp.
TGCGCGAGGGAACGACGGTTTATACGCGCCTCGTGGCGGCCGGAAAGCTGCGAGGCTACGAGAACTTCCTCGTCATCGGCGCGTACACGACCGGCCTCAATTTCATTCATAGCCGCATTCCAATCGGCTCGCTGGAGGCGCTGAAGGGGCAGAAGATCCGCGCCAACAACCAGATTGAAGCAGCGGTGCTCGAGGGCCTCGGCGCCGTGCCGAACGTCCTGCCCGTGCCGCAGATCGCCGACACGATCCGTAAGGGCAGCATCGACGGCGCCGCGCTCGCGCCGACCGCCCTCATCGACTATCACATCGCGCCGCTGACCCCGCACCATTATCTCCTCGGCAGCGGCGTCAATCCGCTGGCGCTGGTCATGAACCGCAAGAAGTTCGAGAGCCTGCCGCCGGCGGCGCAGGCCCTGATCCGCAAATACAGCGGCGAACGCGCGGCGAAAGTCTGGATCGACAGCCGCAGTGAAGAGGCCATCTTTGCGGCGATCAAGGCGGACCCGCGGCAACAGACGGTCGAACCGTCGGGAGCCGACGCCGAGCAGGCGCGCCGCGTGTTTCAATCCGTCATCGCGTCCTGGTCGTCGGAAGACCCGCGCAATGGCGATCTCTTGAAGGCGCTTCAGTCCGAATTGACCGCGCTGCGCCACAAACAATAGCGCCGAAGACGCCTGCGCTCTCGCCCTAGTCGTCGTCGCTCTCGTCCAAGAGCGCGGGGCGCAACTCGCCTACATCGCGGCCGGGCCCGCGAGATCCCCTCGTACCCTCTCGCAGGCTTCCCCCCAAGGCGGACAAGGCCCTCCAGGTGCCTTGCCCGCCTTGGCCCACTTATCACCCGACGGATCGACATGGCGCGCATCGCTGCATTCATCTACGGGCTCCTGGCCTATCTGGTTTGCCTGCCCGTCCTGCTCTACGCCATCGGCTTCGTATCCGGCGTCGGCGTACCGAAAACGATCGACAGCGGCGAGCCTGGACCCGTCCCCGTGGCAATCGCGACAGACCTCGCGCTGATGGCGCTGTTCGCGCTCCAGCACAGCATCATGGCGCGCGCCGGATTCAAGGCATGGTGGACGCGTCTTGTCCCCAAGCCGGTCGAGCGCAGCACCTACGTGCTGGCCTCGAGCCTTGCGCTCGCGCTGTTGTGCTGGAAGTGGCAGCCCTTGCCGGACATCGTCTGGCAGGTCGATCGCCCGCATTTCGCCGCAGCGATCACCGCGCTCGGCTTCATCGGCTGGGGCATCGTGCTCTCCAGCACCTTCCTCATCAATCACTTCGAGCTGTTCGGCCTGCACCAGGTCTTCAACAACCTCGCCGGCCGACCCATGCCGTCCTATCAGTTTCGCACGCCGCTTTATTACAGCCTTGTGCGTCACCCGATCTATTTCGGCTTCATCGTCGCCTTCTGGGCGACGCCGGTGATGACCACGGGTCACCTGCTGTTCGCGTCCGTGACGACCGCTTACATCTTCGTCGGCATCGTGCTCGAGGAAGGCGACCTGATCGACCTCTTCGGCGACGACTATCGCCGCTATCGCCAGCGCGTCGCCATGATCGTGCCGTGGCGCAAATCGATCTGAACCCAAGGAAGCAGGACGCCATGAAACGCTACGTCATCGAGCGCGACATACCGAATATCGGCAATTTCGACCACGGCCAGTTCTGCGATGCGGCCAAGATGTCGAATGCGGCCTTGGCCCAGCTCGGCGGCAAGGTGCAATGGGTGCATTCCTACGTGGTACAGAACAAGACCTTCTGCATCTATCTCTCGCCGAACGAGGCGATGGTGCACGAGCACGCCAAGCTGTCCGGTTTCCCGGTGACCACAATCACCGAGGCGATGGCGGTCATCGATCCGACCACGGCCCACGCCGCGTGACGGTTGGCGACGTGCCGCGCGACCGCACCTTAAATTTCGTCGATACCGGCCAGCGCCCTGACGACGGTGGCGGTCAGCTCCGCTGCCCGATCACCGGAGAGACCTGCCGCGGCATCCTCGCGCATCTGTGCGAGGACTATGGCTGCGCGCGCAAGGGCGGCCTGTCGCCGAATCCGGGCGAGAACGCGTGAGCCCGTCCGGGCGCTAGTCGCGGAAGCGCAAATTCCTGCGCGAGAGCTGAGCGACATTGGTGCAGCCCATCAGCCGCATGTCGCGCTCGATTTCGATGCGCAGGCGCTCCAGCGCGCGTTCGACGCCGGCCTCGCCCGCACCTGCCAGCGGGAACAGGTAATAGCGC
>DASTGR010000090.1:0-15615 GCA_035718885.1 Pseudolabrys sp.
TTCCGCGCGCCGCGAACGCCGGGCTGCCATAGCCGGTGCGCTCGGAAAAGGTGGCGAAACCGATGCCGAGATAACGGCCCCTCGCGCGCGCCGCGCTCTGGCGCTTGCGGAAGGCGGGCAGGTCGATCGCCGCGGCCGCCATCGCCAGCGTCTCCAGGTAGCTCGCCTCGTCGAACTTGAGGCCGGCGGCGGAGGTGTAGGGGAATTTGTCGATGAGGTTGCGCCGGCGGATGTCGGCGGGTTCGATGGCGAAGGCACGCGCCGCCTTGTCCATCAGCCGCTCGAGCGTGAAGGTGATGGTCGGCCGCGACACGCCGCGATAGGGCGCCATGGTGCAGGTGTTGGTGACGACGCCGCGCGCGCGGCAGTCATAGGCGCGGAAATCGTAAGGCCCCGGCAACTCGGCCATCGCCATCAAGGGCTCGACGCCGCAGGTGGTCGGGAAGCAGGAATAGGCGCCCACGTTCGAGACGACGTCGCCCTTGAGCGCGAGCAGCTTGCCCTGCGTATCGAACGCGCCATGCAAAGAAATGTACTGGTCGCGCGAATGGAACGAGGCAATCAGGTTCTCGCGCCGGTCTTCCGTCCAGGCGAAGGAGCTCCTGTGCTTCCGCGCCAGCCAC
Source organism: Pseudolabrys sp. (assembly GCA_035718885.1). Classification (GTDB taxonomy): domain Bacteria; phylum Pseudomonadota; class Alphaproteobacteria; order Rhizobiales; family Xanthobacteraceae; genus Pseudolabrys. The sequence goes on from DASTGR010000090.1 coordinate 624, forward strand.
ACCAGCAGCACGTATTCGCTGGCGAGCGACATCTTCTGCCCGAAGCCGCCGCCGACATCGGGCGCGATCACGCGCAAATCCGACTCCGGCATGCCGAGCACGTCGGCAATCGCCGTGCGCGTCAGGTGCGGCATCTGCGTGGTGCAGGTCAGCGTGACGCGGCCGGTCGACAAGTCGTAAGCGGCGTGCGCGGCGCGCGGCTCCATCGGCGTCGCGTTCTGCCGGCGCGAGCGCGCCTCGACCGTGACGATCTTGGCCGCGCTGGCCCAGACCTTGTCGAAGTCCGGTGTCTGGATGCGGCCTTCGAGAATGACGTTGCCGGGCACGCCGGCATGGATTTGCCGCGCGCCCGGCGCGACCGCATCGCGCGCGTCGACCAGCGGCGTCGCATCGCCGATGACGAGCCCGATCTCGTCGGCAATGTCCTCGGCTTCCTCTTCGCTCGCCGCGACCACAGCGGCAACCGGCTCGCCGACGAAGCGCACCTCGCCCTCGGCGAGGATCGGTTGGCCGAGCGGCCGGTAGTCGAACTTGTGCAGCATCGGCAGGATCGGCTTAACGTCCCGCAGATCGGCGGCGGTGATGACCATCGCGCCGTCCGGCGTTGTAATGCTCTCGATTTTTCCAGCCGCGGCGGGACTGCGCAGGAAGCGCACCCAGTGCACGGCGGGCAGGTCGGCGGTGAAGCGGCCCTGTCCGGTCACGAGCGCGGGGTCCTCGACGCGGCGAATCGCGCGCCCGACCCAGGTCATGCCGCTGCCCTTGGTCTGCGCGGTCATTGCCTATTCCCGTTCGTTCCCGCGGAAGCGGGAACCCAGCGCAAGACTCTGGAGCGCTGAGCTCTGGACTCTGGGTCCCCGCTTCCGCGGGGACGAACGGAGAGAACGGTGCTCATTGCGCGCTGCTCTCCAGCGCGCGGCGCACGACGGCGCGCACCAGATCGCAGCGATACTCGGCCGTGGTCTGGTGATCCTCCATTGCGTCGACCGCATTCGCGGCGGCTTCGGCCGCGGCGCGGAAGGCGGCGTCGCCCGGCACCTTGCCGTTGAGCGCGGCTTCGGCCTCAGTTATGCGACGCGGATGCGGCTCGGCACCGCCGACGCCGACATGCGCGTCGGCGATCTTGCCGCCGTCCAGGCGATACGTGACCAGCGCGGCGCTCATCGCAAAATCGCCGGCGCGGCGGCTGAACTCGTTGAAGCCAAATCGGGTGTCCGCCGCGAGCAGCGGTAGTTCGACGCGCGCCAGCAGTTCGTCCTCGGCCAATGCCGTCGACATGATGCCGGCGAAGAAATCCTTCGCCGCAATGCGCCGCTCACCGCGCGTGCTGGCGGCGATCATGGTCGCATCGAGCGTGGCCGCAACGAGGGACCATTCCGACGCCGGATCGGCGTGCGCGAGGCTGCCGCAGAACGTGCCGCGCATGCGGATCGGATAATGGGCGATGTGGCGCACGACGTGCGCGAGCAGGGCGCCCAGTGGCCCGTCGGCGGTCGGCTTGTGGAAGGCGCCGTGCCGCACGCGCGCGCCGATGCTCAGCGTCTTGCCGTCGCTTCTGATCGCGTCGAGCCCCGCGACCTCGTTGATGTCGACGAGATGCGCGGGCTTGGCGAGCCTGAACGCCATGATCGGCACGAGGCTCTGCCCGCCGGCGAGCACGCGGCCGTCCTGCGGCGCCACCTCGGCGAGGATCTTCACCGCCTCGTCCAGCGTCTTCGGCACATGACGAATGAAGGCGGCGGGTTTCATGGCTCACGCCTCGTCGGGTCCAGCCGTGATGCCCGCGCCGCAGGCCGGAGCGTCCGGCGCGGATTTCATATGCACGCAAACGATAGCGCCCGGACGGGCTTTGTCAAACCGCACCAGCACGCCGCGCCCTTTGACGTCCGTCAAGGCGGCGCAGCCGAGCACCTGCGCCAATCCGCCAGTGCACGGAGAGAAACGGATGGCCTCGGTGTCGGGCAAGCAGGACCCGGTGGTGCTGCGTATCGGCGCCGCCGACGTGATCGACGCCCTCGGCAAGGGCCTTCGCGACTTCCAGGCGATGCCGTTGCTCGGACTCTCGATCGGTGCGGTCTACGCCGCCGGCGGCATCCTCATCGTGCTGTGCGCGGCGTTCTTCGGCATGGGCTATCTCGCTTACCCGCTGGCCGCCGGGTTCGCGCTCATAGCCCCCTTCGCCGCGATCCTGCTCTACGAGATAAGCCGCCGCCGCGAGGCCGGTCAGCCGGTGAAGCTCGGCGACATGGCCAAGACGTTGCGCAGCCGCTCCGAGATCGGCTGGATGGCCTTCGTCACGCTCTTCATCTTCATCATGTGGATGTACCAGGTGCGCCTTCTGATGGCGATTCTGCTGGGGCTGAACGCCTCGTTTGCCAGCGTGCGCGAATTCCTCAACGTCGTGCTCACGACCAATGAGGGCCTCCTTTTCCTTGCCGCCGGCAATGTGGACGGGGCGGTGCTGTCGCTGATCCTGTTCTCGCTTACTGTGGTGTCGTTCCCGCTGCTGCTCGAGCGCGACGTCGACTTCGTCACCGCGATGATCACGAGCATCCGCGCGGTGGCGATGAGCCCGGCGCCGATGATCGGCTGGGCGGCGGTGATCGTCGTGCTGCTGATCGTGTCGGCGATGCCGTTCTTCCTCGGCCTCATGATCACGCTGCCGGTACTCGGTCACGCTACCTGGCACCTCTACAAGCGCGTGGTCGCACCCGCAGCGTGAGCATCGCGTGATCTTGCCTTCGCACGCGTTCTGACCAAGATGGCCGGCCCGACACCCGAAAGGCGCGCAGATGGAATTCGCCCACTTCTCCCACATCTGGGCCAAGCCCGGCATGACGCCGCACGCGCGCTACGAGGAACTGTGGGATGAGCTGACGCTCTGCGACCGGCTCGGCTTCGACTACAGCTTCTGCGTCGAGCACCATTTTCGACCCGATGAAAGCTGGATTTCGTCGCCGTCGCTCTACGCGGTCGGCGCCGGTGCGCGCACCAAGCGCATGCGCATCGGTCCGATGGGCTACATCGTGCCGCTTTACCACCCGCTGCGGCTCGTCGAGGAGATCGCGATCGTCGACCAGATGCTCGGCGGCCGCATGGAATGCGGCCTCGTGCCCGGCATCAACGCCGATTACTTCCGCCCGTTCGGGCTGAACTACGAATTCCGCAAGACACCCACGCTCGAGTTCGTCGATTACCTGCGCGCCGCCTATGGCGAGACGCAGCCCTTCTCGTGGGACGGCGAGAACTTCCACACGGACGACGCGCTCCTGTCGGTCATGCCCGTGCAGAAGCCGCATCCGCCGCTCTGGATGATGAGCCGCGATCCGCGCACGCTCGAATTCTGCGCCGAAAAGGGAGTCAGCCCGGGCTATTTTCTGGTCTATCCGCGCGCCGACGCCGCGCCGCGTTACCGTGCCTTCCTCGACAACTGGAAGAGAGCGGGCCACGGGCGCAAGCCGAAGATCGCCTATTGCACGCTGATCTATGTCGACGAGACGGACCAGAAGGCGCTCGACGTCGCGCTCGCCCGCGCCGCGCGCGCCTATGAAGGCTTCCTGCCGCCGCCCAAACCCGGCGAAAGCTTCGAGGACCGCGTGCGCGAGCACGCCAAGAAGTTCATCGGCCGCGGCGAGCCGGGCGCGTCCGAGATCATGGCCAACGTCTTCAATCCCGATTATCTGATGAAGAACGATCTGGTCTATATCGGCTCGCCGGAGACCGTGGCCGCGAAGCTCAGGAAGACCGCGGAGGAAGGCGTGTTCAACGTCTTCCTCGGCGAGTTCAATTTCTCCGACCTTCCGGCGGCCGACGTGATGCGCTCGATCCGCCTGTTCGGCGAGAAGGTGATCCCGGCACTGCGCGGCTACGAGCCGTTCTGAAAGCGTGGCCGGCGGCTTGCGCCGCCGGCGATTCGCCTTACTGCCCTGCGCGCAGCTCCGGATGCTTGGCGAGCCGCTCCTGGTTGAGCCGGTGGATGATGAAGCACACCACCGCGCCGAGGACGAAGGGCAGCGCCGACCACATGTACAGCTTCTCGACCGACATGCCGACGAACAGCGCGCCGACCAGCGGCCCGACGATCGAGCCGATGCGGCCGACGCCGAGCTCCCAGCCAGAGCCGTTGGCGCGCAGCGAGGTCGGATAGACCAGCGCGCCGATGACATTGATGCCGGACTGGATGCCGAGCACCAGGAAGCCGGCGATGAAGATCGTCACCAGGAGCGCCGTCTGCGACGTCAGGCCGGCATAGCCGATGGCGCCGACCGCCGGCACCGCCAGAACGAACATGATCGCCACCGCGAAGAAGCGGTGTTTCTGGAGCCACCAGCACAGCACGAGCGCGCCGACCGTGCCGCCTATCTGAAGGCTCGCGCCCGACAGCGCGACGGTGGTCGGCGGCAGTTTCGCCGCCGTCATCAGGGTCGGCGTCCAGCTGATGAGGAAGAAGTAGCCCATCAGATTGAGCGCGAACAGCAGCCACAGCAGCGGCGTGATCAGTTGCAGGCCCTGGCCGAACAGGAATTTCGGATTGAACCCCGCGACCTGCTGCTCGTCCTCGATGACGAAGCGGGCATTGTCCGGCACGACCGTGCCCGGGCTGATGGCGCGGACGAGCGCCGCCATCTTGGCGCGATGACCTTCGTGCAAGGCCATGTACTTGATCGATTCGGGCAGGCCGAAGATCGCCGCGAGGCCGGCGACGATCGGAGCGATGCCGCCGATCATGAAGATGATCTGCCAGCCATGCGTCGGCACCAGCGCGGCGGTGACGAAGCCCGGAATGGCGCCGCCGAGCGGCACGAAGCCGACGGCGATAATGGCGAGCGTCGCGCGCAGCCGCCGCGGCGCGGACTCCGCGTTGATCGCGACCACGTTCGGGATGACGCCGCCAATGCCGAGACCGGCGAGCAGGCGCAGCCAGAACATCTGTTCGAGATTGGTCGCGTATGCGGCGCCGATGGTGAACACGCCGAACACGAGGTTCGCCGCGATCAGCGACACCTTGCGGCCGTAGCGGTCGCCGACGAAGCCGAACAGCGCCGATCCGAACAGAATGCCGACGAGGCTCGCGCTGAACACCGGGCCCAGCGCCTTCGGCGACACGCCCCAGGCCTTCACCAGATGCGGCGCGGCGAAGGCGATTGCCGCGATGTCGTAGCCGTCGATGAGGACGAGGAAGAACGACCAAACGAGCAGCGTGATCTGGAATGCGCCGAGGCCGCGCTCGTCGAGCAGCCGCGATACCGGTACGACCGGTTGGTCAGCCATTGCCATTGTTTCCCCCTGTTGCCCGTCGGTTTGATTTTTGTCTGCCGGGACGCGCCGAAAAATCTAACTGAGCCGAACGCCGATGCAATGCAATTACACGCGTCGTCCGCAATGGCGCGGCCGAGCGCGAGCGGAGTTTCCATGTCCGAAACCCGGAGTGGGCAGAGGTTGCAGTGCAGCAGATTGGGCCGAAGACAGTGGGCGCGAGCGCGGTAACCTGTTCCCTTTGGCTGCCGCCGCGCTAGACTTGGCCGCAAAACAAGAATGCCTCGGGGAGAAACGGTTTTCTGGGGAGGGTGACATGAGCGTCCTGCTCATCGCGTTCGGATCGATTGCGGCGATCTACGTCGTCGTGCTGCTGGGCTCGCCGCTGTTCGGCTCGGACCACTAGGGTCCCGCTGCCAAGGCCGGACCGTCTGAGGGCCCGCGCGCTGGCCGCGGCCGCCTTTTGCCGGAAGCACAGGCTCTGCTAGGACGGCCGGCTGTGAAATCCGGCGGCAGCGCCTATATCCGTCGCCACGCATATCCGTCCTGCCAAGGCCGCCCACGCAATGCCGTCAGAGATTGAAGTCGCCGTCATTGGTGCCGGCGCCGCCGGCATCGCCGCGGCGCGACGCCTGACCGACGCCGGCGTGCCCTGCCTGCTGATCGAAGCGCGCGACCGGCTCGGCGGCCGCGCCTACACGGTCCAGCATGGCGGCCACGGCGTCGATCTCGGCTGCGGCTGGCTGCACTCCGCCGCCGGCAACCCGTTCGTGACAATCGCCGAGGCGCAAGGGCGCACGCTCGACCGCTCTTCGCCCGCCTGGAGCCGGCCGGCGATCGAGCGCAATTTCCCGCTCGCCGACCAGCGCGCCTATCATCAGGCGATGGCGGACTATTACGAGCGGCTGAGCGAACTCGCCGCGGACGCCGCCGACGTGTCCTGCGCGGCCGCATTCGAGCCGGGCAATCGCTGGAACGGCCTCATCGGCGCGGTGGTGAGCTACATCAGCGGCGGCGATGCGCGCGATGTCTCGGCGCGCGACTTCGAGAATTACGCAGGCACGGACGTGAACTGGCGAGTCAGCGAAGGCTACGGCACGGTCGTGGCCGCGCATGCGCAGGGCGTCGAGGTCGCGTTTGGCACCGTTGTCGAACGCATCGACCATAGCGGACCGCATATCCGCGTCGAGACCAATCGCGGCGTCATCGACGCCAAACGCATCATCGTCACGTTGCCGACGAACATCATCGCCGCGCGCGCCGAATTGTTCTTTCCATTGCTGCCGCAAAAGACGGAGGCCGCTGCTGGCTTGCCGCTCGGGCTCGCCGACAAGCTTTATCTCGCGCTCGACAATGCCGAAGAATTCGGCCGCGACAGCCGCGTGTTCGGCCGCACCGACTCTCAGGATACGGCCTCGTACACGGTGCGGCCGCAGGGCCGGCCGCAGATCGAAGGCTATTTCGGCAACGGGTTCGCCGACGAACTCGAGCGCGGCGGCGTTCAGGCTTTCGTCGATTTCGCGGCCGGCCAGCTCGCCGGCGTATTCGGCAACGACTTCAGGAAACGCCTGTCGCTGCTCGACATGCACCTGTGGCGCGCCGACCCCTTCGCGCGCGGCTCATATTCATTTGCACGGCCGGGGAAAGTGGAATGCCGCGCGGTGCTTGCCGCGCCTGTCGACAACCGGCTGTTCTTCGCCGGCGAGGCCTGCTCGCAATTGGACTTCTCCACCGCCCACGGCGCCTATCTGACCGGGCTTGCCGCCGCCGATCAGGTGTTGAAGGCCCGAAAAGCCGCCTGATACCATCTTGTCTTTGCCCGATTGCTTGCTCATATCAGGCAGGATCACGCTTTTCGACCCGGGGGCGGGAATGACGGCAATTCGCAAGTCAATTCGCAAATTGTGCCTGGCATTTATTGGCCTGGCCGTGACGTGCAGCTGGCCGGCGCTGGCCGGCGGCAAGCCCGACAAGGTGTCGTTCTATTTCGCCGCGCACGAGGACGACTGGCAATTGTTCATGAACCCGTCGGCGTTTCAGGATGTGCTCGACGGCGCGTCCAAGACGGTGTTCGTGCACGTCACCGCCGGCGACGCCGGTCTTGGCACCGGCCAGGGCAACCGCAAGCGGCCTTACTATCTCGCTCGTGAAAACGGCGCCCAGGAAGCCGTGCGCTTTATGGCCGATACCGATCACGAGCCTTCGGTCCGCAACGAGTCGAGCGCAATGGTGAATGCGCACCGCATCTTCCGCATCGCCTATCGCAACACGGTCAGCTACTTCCTGCGCGTGCCCGACGGCAACATCAAGGGCGAGGGCTTCGCCGACACCGGGTTCCAATCGCTGCTGCGGCTGCACAAGGGCGCGATCGCCAAGATGACCGCGGTCGACGGTTCGACCGAGTATCGCGGCTGGGGCGATCTCGTGCGCACGGTGCGCGCGATCGTCGATGCCGAGCGCGGCCGCGCCTCGCTGGTGCAAATCAACGTCGCCGAGACCGACCAGGCGATCAATCCGGACGATCACGCCGACCACCTCATGACCGCGCAGGCGGCGCTCGACGCCGTCAAGGACATGGCCTGCGTTCGCCGTGTCTCCTACGTCGACTATGCCAGCGCCAAACTGCCCGAGAACCTGAACGCGCAGCAGCGCGACATGGAAAGCTCTGTCTTCGCGGTGACATTGGCGGGCGTGCAGGCCTTCGACCACAGCACGTCGTGGCGGCATTACGACGGCTCCTATGTCGGGCGGAATTACTTTCGCGTAAAGGACGCTGAGGGCTCGTGCGCGCCGGCGGCCGCGCAGGTCGCGACCGCGCACCACTGACGGAACAGCGCCCCGGTCTCGGAGTTGACTTGCGTCAAGGCCGGGCGGCGCGCCGCCTCTAACGTCACGAGGCGGCCGAGCCAGACGTGCGGCCGTGGAGCGCGCGGCCGTCAATGCGCTATGTCGACATCCAGGCGAAATTGCCGACACAGCGTCTCGTGTCGCTCGACGCGCTGCGCGGATTCAATTTCATCTGGATTCTCGGCGCCGACGGCGCGGTGATCGCGTTTGCCGACATGATGCGCGCGCGGGGCGGCGCGCTGGCGACGGCCGGCAATGTCCTGCGCGCGCAGATGACGCATCCTTATTGGGAAGGCCTGCGCTTCTACGATCTGATCTTCCCCCTCTTCATCTTCATCACCGGCGTCGCCATCACTTTGGCCCTGCCGAAGCAGGTCGCGCGCGAGGGCAAGGCGAAGGCGCATCTGCGGGTCGCGAAGCGGGCGCTGCTGCTCTACGTGCTCGGCATCATCTATTACGGGGGCTTAAGCGGCGACTTCGACCACATCCGCTATGTCGGCGTGTTGCAGCGCATCGCCATCTGCTACCTCGTCGCCTCGATCCTGTTCCTCAATCTCGACTGGCGCGGACTTGCCGCGGCGACGGCGGCGCTGATCGTCGGCTATTGGGCGCTCATGACGTTCGTGCCGGTGCCGGGCATCGGCGCCGGCTCCTTCGCGCCCAATGCGAACCTCGCCAACTGGCTCGACACGCAGTTTCTGCCCGGCCGCATGTGGGACAAGACGCGCGATCCGGAAGGGCTGCTATCGACGCTGCCGGCCATCGCCACCTGCCTCATCGGCGTTATGTCGGGGCTCGTGCTCGTGCGCCTCGACCTCGGCGCATCGCGGAAATCGGCCTGGCTGATCGGCGGCGGCATTGTCATGACCGCGGCCGGCTATGTCTGGGCGTTGCAGATGCCGCTGATCAAGTCGATCTGGTCGCCGTCCTTCGTGCTGGCGACCGGCGGCCTGAGCGCGATCCTGCTCGGCGTCTTCCATCAGGTCATCGACGTCTGGGGCTACAAACGCTGGACGCCGGTGTTCGTCTGGATCGGCGCCAACGCCATCACGCTCTATCTGCTGAACGCGCTGATGGGCTTCGACGTGCCGGCCAGGCGCATCGCCGGCGGCGAGTTCGGCGCGACGCTCGACGCGCTCCTGCTGCCGGGCATCGGCGCGCTGCTGGTCAATCTCGTGGCGCTCGGCCTCGTCATCGCGCTTGCGTGGTATCTCTACCAGCGCAAGATCTTCCTGCGTGTCTAATTGTCATTCCGGACGCCACGAAGTGGCGATCCGGAATCCAGAAACTTGAAGAGGCGTTGAGTGGCTGGATTCCGGGTTCGCGCTTTCAGCGCGCCCCGGAATGACGGAGAAATTTGCTAGCCGCGCTTGAGGAAGCGCTCCAGCACCGCGACCTCGTCCTGCTTGCCGTCGAAATCGTCGGCGATGCGCTGGTAGAATCGCGCGGCGGCGGTGAGCATTTCGTGCTCGGCGAACTCCTCGCCGACGAAGGCGCCGATCTCGTCGAGCTCGGCGACCCAGCGATAGGCCTTGCCGTACATGTTCGGCATCTGCCGGTCGAGCCACGCGGTCATGGCCGGCTGGCTTTCGGCAAGCTCCGCCTTGAGCGCCGCGTCCGAGCCTTCGCGCGTGGCGGCGAGCATCATGCCGGCGGCGAGCGCCGTGAAGCCCTTGGTGATGCCGGCGTAGGACATCTTGAGCGCCGATGCGGCCGTGAGCGGACCGTCGAGCATGCGGATGATGAGCCCGTGCTCGTTGAGCTTCATCACATCGGGGGCGGCGGTGCCGGAAACGTAGATCTTGGTGTTGGTTGACCCTGGCTTCGGCGGCGGGCCGATGATCGCCGCGCCGACGAAGGGAGCGCCGGTCGCCGCGATCACGTCGGCAGTGCCGCGCATGGTCGGCGGGCTCACTGCATTGCAGTCGACGAACACCGGCTTCCTGTTGGCCGCGGCGAAATGCGGCGCGAACCGCGCCGCGAGCGCGCGCGAATCCCCCGGCGGCACGATCGACAGGAACAGGTCGGCCTGCATGAGCTGCGCGTCGTCGACGGCGCGCATGCCGGCGGCCTCGGCGCGCTTGGCGCTCGCGGCGCTGCGGCCGGCGAGCGAGGTCAGCACGGTGACGCCGTTCTCGGTCAGGCGCTTGGCGACGCCGCTGCCCATGCTGCCGGCTGCGACGATGGCGACGGTGAGGGGCATGGGTCGGTCTCCGCCTGCGGGTGCTTCCGGAATGGCCTCGGCCTTTTACGACCCCGTCACGCCGCCGTCGAGGTTGATGCTTTGCCCTGTCACGAAGGCGGCCGCGTCGGAGGCGAGGAACAGCGCCGCGCCGACGAGGTCTTCCGGCACTTCCGGCCGCGGAATGCACTGCATGGCGACGATGCGCTCCTTCTGCTGCGGCGTCACCGTCTTGCGCTCGATCTCGGTGAAGGTCGCGCCGGGCAGGATGGCGTTGACGGTGATGTTGTCGGCGCCCAGTTCGCGCGCCATGGACAGGCTCATGCTCATCAGCGCGCCCTTGGTCGCGATGTAGTGCAGATAGTTCGGCCGGCCGAGCCGCACCGCGCCGGAGGCGATGTTGACGATGCGGCCCCATTTCGCGCGCCGCATGGCGGGCAGCACGGCGCGGGCGCACAGGAACGGCCCGGTCAGGTTGACTCGCAGCACGCGTTCCCATTCCTCGAGCGGGATCTGGTCGAAGGGCCGCATCTCCAGCGTCGAGAAGACGCCGGCATTGTTGATGAGGACGTCGATGCGGCCGTACTCGTCCTCCACCACCTCGACCATCTCCTTGATCGAGGCCTCGTCGGCGACATCGGTGGTCACGGCAAGCGCCTCGCCGCCCGCGTCCATGATCTCCTTCGACACGGCCGCGGCCTTCGCCTCGTTCAACTCGGCAATGACGGCGCGCGCGCCGGCTTTTGCGAAGGCTTTCGCAAACACGCGGCCGATGCCTTGCCCGGCGCCGGTGACGATGACGACGCGGTCCTTGAGCGAGGGGAAGACGATGTTGTCGAGCTCGGTCACGAGTTTGTCCTCACATGCGCGTCCAGCGCCGCGCGCGCGTCGACCGGCGTCCACCACGGCTTGATGCCGAGATCCTTCGCGATAATGCCGGCGCTGATGTAGCCGGCGCCGCCAGAGATCGCGCCGCCCGGATGGCCGGCGGAGCCGGCGTTGTAGAGGTTCGGGATCGGCGTGCGATAGCCGAAGTGGTTGTACATGACCTGGTCCGCGTTGAAGGCGCCCATGAAGATGTCGCCCTCGCGCATGTTGATCATCTCCTGCACATATTCGCGGCCGGTGTAGATGTAGCGTGCGAGGACATTCTTCGACGTCATGTTCGGGCAGACCTTCGCCCAGGTTTCCATGATCCTGTCGGCGAACTCCTCCTTGAAGTCGTCATAGCTCTTGCCGCCGATGTCGGGATCGAGCGGCAGAACGTGCCAGGCATAGGTCGTGTGCTTGCCGGGAGGCGCCTGGGTCGGGTCGAGCAGGCTCAAGGGCCCTGCGCCGAACTGGATAACCTTTGGCACGCGGCCGGCCTTGGTGTCCTCGTGCGCGGAGAATAGGTCCTCCATCGTCTCCGCGCCGATCGACCATTTCTGCACGCGGTTGATGTTCGGATCGAACGCCTCGGCGGCGAAGCGCGGGCTTTCGTTGAGCGCGAGATGCAGGCCGAACAGGCTCCATTTGGTATACTGGAACTTGTCGAGCTTGGCGCGATACGCCTCGGGCAGTTGCTCGCGCCCGACCAGTTTCTCGAAGGTCTGGTGCACGTCGATGGTCGAGGCGACGAACTGGCGCGCCCGCACGGTGCGGCCGCCGGCGAGCTCGATGCCGGTCGCCTTGCCGTTCTCGATCACGATGCGCTCGATGTTGACCTGCGGCTGATAGGTGCCGCCGGCGGCGACGAACTCCTCCATCAGACCGCGCGCGAGGTTGAACGAGCCGCCCTGGCAGAGCTGGTAGCCGCTCTCGAGGTCGAAGGCGCGGATGACCGAGCCCATCGGCGAGGTCTTCGACGTCGTATCGACGAGCCACGTGCCGAACAGCGAGACCTTGAACAGGAAGAGCAGGCGGATGTGCTCGTTCTCGAACAATTCGCGCACCACTTCGAGCGGCTCGCGGGCGGCGACTTCGAGAAACTTGCGGCCGAGCGCCGTCTTCGACAGGAGCGCGTCGCGCTCGGCCTGCGGCAGCGGCTCGGAGAAGCGCTCCGGCAAAAAGATCTCCGCCGTGATCGTCTCGGCGATCTCGTTCCACTCGCGGAAGGTCTGCGCGTCTTTCTTCGAGAAGCGGGCGAGGTTGGCGACAGACTCCTCGAGATTGCGCCCGAGCACCAGCGCCGAGCCGTCGGCATGCGCCTGGCCGAGCTCGTAGCGCGGCGTGATGTAGGTCACGCGCGCGTCGAGGCCGAGATCCTTGAACCACGGCGTCTCGCTGATGTGGAAATGATTGATCGAGTGCAGATTGTGATAGAAGCCCGGCAGCGTGACCTCGCGCGTGCACAGGCCGCCGCCATAGGTCAGGCGCCGCTCGGCGAGCAGGATCTTCAGCCCCGCCCGCGCCAGATAGGTGCCGAGGATGAGGCCGTGATGGCCGGCCCCGATGACGATGCCGTCATAGGTTTTCTCGAGCGCCTTCGTCACCGTGCGCCGTCTCCGCTGCAAAAGACCGCGGCACAGTGCCGCCCGCCGCGCCGGCCGGTCAATGCCGCCGCGCGCATGCCTCGCAGAACGGGAAAAGCGTGGCGCCGCAGGGTGATACTGCCCAAGCGCGGAAATATAGTTCGAAAGTCTGACGGGGCGCGCGGGTGGACCTTTGGCCCGGCCTCGGTACACTGTGCGGCAGGGAAACACGGGGCCACGATCAACGGCCCTTCCGGGAGGACACCATGCGTTCGACTTTGCTGGCGGCGGGAGCCGCTCTGATGCTTGCTGCGGTGCCTGCGGCGGCGCAGCAAAAATCGGTCAAGATCGGCTTCGTCTCGACATTCAGCGGTCCGGTCGCCTCGATCGGCAACGACATGCGCAACGCCTTCGAGCTCGCGCTCGACCACATGGGCCGCAAGATGGGCGGCCTGCCGGTCGAGGTGGTCTATGAGGACGACACGCTCAAGCCGGAAGTCGGCAAGCAGAAGTCCGAGAAGCTCGTCGAGTCGGACAAGGTCGACTTCGTCGCCGGCTTCATCTGGTCGAACGTGGTCTACGCCTCGTACAAGCCGATCGTCGACGCCAAGACGTTCCTGATCATCGCCAATGCGGGCGAGACGCGGCTCGCCGGCGAGAATTGCTCGCCCTTCATCTTCTCGACCGCGTGGACCAACGACCAGAACCCGATCGCGGTCGCCGACTACATGAACGCGAAGGGCGTCAAGTCGGTCTACCTGATCGGCCCGAACTATGCGGCCGGCAAGGAGAACCTCGGCGGCTTCAAGTCGGCCTACAAGGGCAAGGTGCTCGGCGAGGACTACACGACCTGGCCGTCGCAGCTCGACTTCTCGGCCGAGCTCGCCAAGGCCAAGGCCGCGAAGCCGGATGCCGTCTACATGTTCTATCCGGGCGCGGCCGGCGTGCAGTTCCTCAACCAGTATGCGCAGGCGGGCCTGAAGGACGCGATCCCGCTCTACACCACCTTCTCGATCGACTCGCTCTCGCTGCCGCGCCAGAAGGACGCCGCCGTCGGTGTGATCAGCGCGTTGCAGTGGACCGCCGACTTCCCGAACGACGCCAACAAGAAGTTCGTCGCCGACTTCAAGACGAAGTACAAGTCGGAGCCGTCTTTCTACGCCGCTCAGAGCTATGATGCAGCCATGCTGATCGGCTCGGCCGTCAACGCGGTGAAGGGCAACCTCTCCGACAAGGCGGCCGTGCAGAAGGCGCTGGAAAAGGCCGACTTCAAGTCCGTGCGCGGCGACTTCAAGTTCGGTCCCAACCACTACCCGACGCAGAACTTCTACATGCAGCATGTGGTGAAGGAAGGCGACACCTACACGCAGAAGACGCTGGCGACCGCCGAGAAGAACGTGCCGAATCCGCACGCCGCCCAGTGTCACATGAAGTAATGGTCTGACGGACTGCGGATGGCGGCGGCGAAAAGCTGCCGCCATTTGCTTATGCGCGGGCCGTGGGACCTGCGCAGGTGAAGGGGAACGATGACGCTATTCATCGAGCAATGCCTCAACGGCTTGCAGTTCGGCCTGCTGCTGTTCCTGCTGGCGGCCGGGCTGACGCTCGTGTTCGGCATCATGGACCTCGTCAATCTGGCGCACGGGTCGCTCTACATGCTCGGCGCCTATTTCGCCGCGACCTTCGCCGCCTGGACCGGCAGCTTCGTCTTCGGCGCGGTCCTCGCCATTGCCGCGACGCTTCTGGTCGGAATGGTGGTGGAGGTGGTCGCGATGCGGCGGCTCTACGGCCGCGACCATCTCGACCACGTCCTCGGCACGTTCGGCCTGATCCTGTTCTTCGACGAGCTCGTGCGTCTGATCTGGGGGCCGGGGGGGAAAAGCCTCGCCGTGCCGTCATGGCTCAGCCATTCGCTCACGATCCTGCCCGGCATCGAATATCCGGCCTACCGCCTCGCCATCATCGTGGTGACGCTCGCCGTGGCGGCGTTCCTCTACGTGCTGGTCATGCGTACGCGCATCGGCATGCTGATCCGCGCCGGCGCGTCGAACCGCGAAATGGTCGGCGCGCTCGGCGTCAACATCAAGCTGCTCTACACGCTGATCTTCGGCCTCGGCGCGGCGCTCGCCGGCCTCGCCGGGCTCATCCAGGCGCCGATCCTCACCGTGCAGATCGGCATGGGCGAGAACATCCTCATCCTCGCCTTCGTCATCACCGTGATCGGCGGCATCGGCTCGATCCGCGGCGCCTTCGT
>DASTGR010000091.1:0-3516 GCA_035718885.1 Pseudolabrys sp.
AGGCGGTGCCTATTGCGCAAAGCGTCCCAAATTTGGTTACAAGCTTTCCGAAAAGTTGACCGGCGGCGCACCGCAGGGTTTGCAGGCCCGCTCCGTGCCCGGCTTGCTCTTTGGAGTTGCGCTCGCTACATCAGCCGCGTCTTCCCGACAACGGTATCCGGCGCAGGGCGCACGCCCTCGCGCGGCCGTGGATTCGGGTCAAAAATCGGGGTTCAGGATCGCCATGAACGGACGCCAATTCATCTATCACATGGAAGGTCTGACCAAGACCTATCCGCCGTCCAAGAAGGTTCTGGATAACATTCACCTGTCCTTCTACCCGGACGCCAAGATCGGCGTGCTCGGCGTCAACGGCTCGGGCAAGTCGACGCTCCTGAAGATCATGGCCGGCATCGACACCGACTATACGGGCGAGGGCTGGGTCGCCGAGGGCGCCCGCGTCGGCTACCTCGAACAGGAGCCGCAACTCGATCCGTCGAAGTCGGTGCGCGGCAATGTCGAGATCGGCGTCGCCGGCAAGCGCGCTCTGCTCGACCGCTACAACGAGATCGCCATGAACTACTCGGACGAGACCGCCGAGGAGATGGCGAAGCTCCAGGACATCATCGACAGCCAGAACCTGTGGGACCTCGACTCCAAGGTTACGCAGGCGATGGACGCGCTCAACTGCCCGGACGACGACGCCGACATCGCCAAGCTGTCCGGTGGCGAGAAGCGCCGCGTCGCGCTGTGCCGACTGCTGCTCGAGGAGCCGGAGCTGCTCCTCCTCGACGAGCCGACCAACCATCTCGACGCCGAAAGCGTGAACTGGCTCGAAGGCCATCTGCGCAACTATCCGGGCGCGATCCTGATCGTCACCCATGACCGCTACTTCCTCGACAACGTTACCGGCTGGATCCTCGAGCTCGACCACGGCCGCGGCATTCCCTATCAGGGCAATTATTCGTCCTGGCTGGTGCAGAAGCAGAAGCGCATGGAACAGGAAGGCCGCGAGGACGAGGCGCGCCGCCGCACGCTCGAGCGCGAGCAGGAGTGGGTGCAGTCCTCGCCCAAGGCCCGGCAGGCCAAGTCGAAGGCGCGCTACCAGCGCTACGAGGACCTGCTCAAGGTCGCCAACGCCAAGGTCAACCAGGTGGCGCAGATCACCATTCCGGTGGTCGAGCGGCTCGGCGACAACGTCGTCGACTTCGATCACCTGTCGAAGGGCTTCGGCGACCGGCTGCTCATCGACGATCTGACGTTCAAGCTGCCGCCCGGCGGCATCGTCGGGGTCATCGGCCCGAACGGCGCCGGCAAGACCACGCTGTTCCGCATGATCACTGGCCAGGAGAAGCCGGATGGCGGCGCCATCAAGGTCGGCGAGAGCGTGCATCTCGGCTATGTCGACCAGTCGCGCGACACGCTCGACGGCAAGAAGACCGTCTGGGAGGAGATCTCCGACGGCAACGACATCATCCATCTCGGCAAGCGCGAAATGAATTCGCGCGCCTATTGCGCCTCATTCAACTTCAAGGGCGCCGACCAGCAGAAGAAGGTCGGCTCGCTGTCGGGCGGCGAGCGCAACCGCGTGCATCTCGCCAAGATGCTGCGCACGGGCGCGAACCTCCTGCTGCTCGACGAACCGACCAACGATCTCGACGTTGAGACCTTGCGCGCGCTCGAAGAGGCGCTCGAGGATTTCGCCGGCTGCGCCGTGATCATCTCGCACGATCGCTGGTTCCTCGACCGCATCGCGACGCACATCCTCGCCTTCGAGGGCGACAGCCACGTGGAGTGGTTCGAGGGCAACTTCCAGGACTACGAGCAGGACAAGATGCGCCGGCTCGGCACGGACAGCGTCATCCCGCACCGGCTGAAGTACAAGAAGTTCACGCGCTGAAAATTTTCTTGTCATGGCCGGGCTCGACCCGGCCATCTCGCTTATGAGGGCAATGCTTCGCTAAGCGGGATCACCGGGACAAGCCCGGTGATGACAGAATAGGATGGCGTGGCGACGCCAATACCGGCGACAGCGCCGACTGCGCCGGTTAGATTCCAGGCGTCATTATGAGCGCCGGACTCTGCCGCGATGAACAAGCCCTGTGCCACGGCCAAGCCTTTCGTCCTCGAAGAGGCGACGATCGACGAGCTGCACGCCGCGATCCGCGGCGGCGCAATCACCGTCGTCGGCATCGTCCAGCACTATCTCGCGCGCGTGCGCGCCTATAACGGCACGTCGAACCTGCTCGTCACCGCCGACGGCGCCGATGTGCCGGCGGCGCCCGGAACGGTGCGCGGCGGCGCGCCGCTCACCTTTCCGCGCGAGACGGTGAAGGCGTCCGACGTCCTGCCCGACCTCGACAGGTACAAAGGTCCGCCGCTCGAATTCGGCCGCATGGAGCCGACTGCGTCCGACCCTGCCGTGCAGCAGCAGTTCGGCATGACCGTCGGCAAGCCCAATGCCGGTCAGGTCAATGCGCTGGCGACGCTCAATATCCGCGGCGAGCGCTCGGTGACCTGCCGCGGCGATTACGATCTTCATCCGTCGAAAGGGCCGCTGCCGAAAGGCGCTCCGCCGGTCTGCGAGTTCTTCCGCCATCAGCCGGATGCGCTGGAGCGCGCGGCCGAGCTCGACGCGCTCTACGGACGCAATCCGGACCTAGACAAGATGCCGATGTACGGCGTCGTCTTCTCGTTCAAGGATCCGTTCGACACCAAGGATATGCGTTCGACCGGCGGCGGCGACGCCGCCTACGACATCGATTTTCCCGCGCGCGACCACGTGCTGGTGCATCAATTGCGCGAGAAGGGCGCGATCATCTTCGCCAAGGCGGTCAACACCGAATATAACGGCCGCCCCGAGGATCCGCTGGCGCGGCGCAAGCCCGACAAGGTGCTGCCTTCGACGCTCGGCTATCAGCGCAGCACTTGGGCCGGCAATCCGTCCAACCCTTACGACACGACGCGCGCCGCCTCGCTCGGTTCGAGCTCCGGCTCCGGCGTGTCCGTGTCGACCAATATGGTGATGGCGAGCCTCGGCGAAGAGACCCGCGCGTCCTGCCGCGGTCCGGCCAATCACAATGCGGTCGCGCTCATCCTGCCGCACAAGGCGCTGCTCGGCTTCGACGGCGGCGCCATCGGCGCCGACATCCACGTCGACCGCTCCGGCATCCTTGCACGCACGATCGGCGACTGCGCCAGAATTCTCGACGCGCTGAAGGATCCCGTCGACGGCTATTACGACGCGCGCGATCCGTTCACGACCGTGCCGCGCTCATCGGCGCTGCCCTCCTACGCGGTTCACGCCAAGGCATCGGGCGCGGCCGGCGCCTTGAAAGGGATGCGGCTCGGCGTCCTGCGCGAATCCATGACCGTCCGCCCGGGCCACAAGACGGACGAGCCGGTCACCGGCGCGGCGGCGCAGGAGATCAGGGACGTTCTCGGCCGCCGGCTCGGCGCGACCCTCGTCGAGTCGTCCGATCCGCTGTGGACGCCCGATCCGGCGTGCGAACGGATGACGGTCGATCACCGCATGGC
>DASTGR010000092.1:0-4505 GCA_035718885.1 Pseudolabrys sp.
GGCTCGCGCTTGTCGATGACGAGGCAGCCCGGTGCATTGCGCAGGATCTCGCGCGCTTCGTCGGCCGAGATCGGATTCTCGAACTCGATGTTCACCGCTTCCGAATGGCCGACGAACACCGGCACGCGCACGCAGGTGGCGACCAGCTTGATCTTGGGGTCGAGGATCTTCTTGGTCTCGACCACCATCTTCCACTCTTCCTTGGTGTAGCCGTCGTCCATGAAGACGTCGATGTGCGGAATGCAATTGAAGGCGATCCGCTTCGGAAACTTCTTCGACGACACCTCGTCGAGCGTGAACACCGACTTGGTCTGCGAGAACAGTTCGTCCATCGCGTCCTTGCCGGCGCCCGACACCGACTGATAGGTCGCGACGACGACGCGCTTGATCTTGGCCGCGTCGTGCAGCGGCTTGAGCGCGACAACGAGCTGCGCGGTCGAGCAGTTCGGGTTGGCGATGATGTTCTTCTTCGTAAAGCCGGCGACCGCGGCAGCGTTCACTTCCGGCACGACCAGCGGCACATCCGGGTCCATGCGCCAGGCCGACGAATTGTCGATGACGACGCAGCCGGCCGCGCCGATCTTCGGCGACCACTCCTTCGACACGGTGCCGCCCGCCGACATCAGGCAGATGTCGGTGTCGGAGAAATCGTAGTGTTCGAGCGCTTTGACCTTCAGGGTCTTGTCGCCGAAGGAGCACTCCGTGCCCACGCTCCGGCGCGAGGCCAGCGCGACGACTTCGTCGGCGGGGAAATTGCGCTCGGCCAGGATCGCGAGCATCTCGCGGCCCACATTGCCGGTGGCGCCCGCCACGGCGACCTTGTAACCCATTGCCATTACTCCGAAAAAGGACCGGCCAAAGTTGTCCTCAAGGCCGGACCGCGAAGCTTCTAGGCGAGAAACGGCCGTCTGACAACGATCTACCGCCCCGTCACATGCCCATCGGTCATGTAGGGAGGCGCGGCCGCCACACCATGGTCCGGAGCACGGTGGCATGGCCGCCGCTCCGCCCGGCGCTGCTGCATTGCCGCGACGAATTCCACCCCGCGCCGCCGCGGCGCGATTGACCGGGGAAGGAAACCACCGGATCATATTCGAACAAGAGAATTTCCTGCGCCGCGATGGCGGCCGAAGGGAAGAAACGTCTCGGGGGAGACACGATCATGATCTCACGACGTCATCTGCTGCAATCGGGGGGAGCGGCCGGCGCCGCCGCCCTGCTGCCGGCTTTGGCCCGCGCGCAAAGCGGCGCGTCCATGCTGACGCCCGGCGTGCCGGAAGGCATTTCGAGCTACGTCACGATGGGCAAGCTGCCGGGCAAGCAGCCACTCATCCAGCTCGCCGACCGGCCGCCGAACTACGAGTCGCCGCTGGAATATCTCCAGACGCCGATCACGCCGAACGACAAGTTCTTCGTGCGCTATCACCTGTCCGACATCCCGGAGGTGAAGGCCGAAGGCTACAAGATCAAGATCGACGGTGACGGCGCGACCGCGCCGATGGAGATCACCCTCGACGATCTCAAGAAGATGCCGGCGGTCGAGTTCGCCGCGGTCAACCAGTGCTCCGGCAACCGCCGCGGCCTGTCGAACCCGCACGTGCCTGGCGTCGAATGGGGCTACGGCGCCATGGGCTGCGCCAAATGGAAGGGCGTGCGGCTCAAGGACGTGCTGGCCAAGGCCGGCGTCAAGAAGGAGACGATCGAGGTCGCCTTCAACGGCGCCGACGGCCCGGTCGTGGACAAGACGCCGGACTTCATCAAGAGCATCCCGGTGTGGAAGGCGATGGACGAGAACACCATCATCGCCTGGGAGATGAACGGCCAGCCGCTGCCGCATTTCAACGGCTTCCCGGTCCGCCTCGTCGTGCCCGGCTGGACCGGCACCTACTGGATGAAGCACCTCGTGCACATCGATGTTCGCACCACGCCGCAGGGCGGCTTCTGGATGAAGCCCGCCTATCGCGTGCCGGTCGGCATGTTCCCGTTGCGCGACCGCTTCGTCACGCAGGAGGACGCGACCTCGACGCCGATCACCGAGATGGTGGTGAACTCGCTGGTCACCAGCCATCGCGACGGCGCCAAGGTGAAGGCCGGCAAGGTCACCGTTTCAGGTCTCGCCTGGGACGGCGGCTACGGCATCGGCAAGGTCGAAGTCTCGACCGACGGGGGCAAGACGTGGTCGAGCGCGAAGCTCGGCGAGGACCTCGGCAAGTTCGCCTTCCGTCCGTGGAGCTTCGACGTCCAGGCCAAGCGCGGCAAGACCACTTTGATGGTCAACGCCACGAACGGCATCGGGCAGACGCAGGTCACGAAGCTGCTGTTCAACGGCGCCGGCTACCACAACAACGTGATGCAGAGCATCACGTTGAACGCTTGAGAGGGACACCGCACATGCGCACCATCATCCTCGCGGCCGCGGCCGTCCTTCTCGCCGGCTCGGCCTTCGCCGACGAGCAGGTGATCAAGCTCAAGCCCGGCGCCGGCCTCGACAAGCTCGAGAGCAACTGCCAAGCGTGCCATACGCTGGCCTACATCCCGATGAATTCGGTCTACATGAACGCGGCCGGGTGGGACGCCGAGGTGACCAAGATGATCAAGGCCTACGGCGCGCCGATCGACGACACCGACGCTGCCGCGATCAAGGCCTATCTGGCGAAGAATTACGGCAAGTAGGGCTTTCGTACCGCGACGACAGAAGGCTCCGCCGTCCGCGGCGGGGCCTTTTCCTTGCGGAATCGCAAGGACAATTGCCTGTGATCGGGCTCTGTTGCCGGAAACGGAAGCCAGCTAGACTGCGTTCCAACCGAGGCAACACGATTCTCCCGAGGACACACATGCGCCTGACAGCCGCCGCCATTGCGATCGCCCTTGTGGGGGCCCTCGGCCTCGTGGCCGCCCCGGCGGACGCGGCGCCGAAAAAGAAGGTGGTCCGCGTCGTCGGCGCGCGCGGCAACACCGTCTATGTCAGCCGCGACGAAGACGGCCGCAAGCGCACCCGCATCATCATTCAGAAGCGCTCTTACCTCGACCCCGGCACCGAGACCTTCCCGGGCGAGCGCGGCGACCATGATTACGCGCAGCTCCCGACGCACCGGCCCAGCGGCGTGCTCGACAACACCTCGTTCGGCATCAACCAGTCGGCGCTGCCCGGCCCGTTCACGCTGCCGTCGCGCAATAATCCCTGGATGGGCTACTGAGCGCGGCGCACAGCCCGGAATAAGAAAAAACGCGGCCCTCGAGGCCGCGTTTTTTTTGTTCTGTCGTCGCCGGGCTTGTCCCGGCGACCTCGCTTAGGGAGGCAATGTGCCCTCCTTATCGGGATGGCCGGGCCAGGCCCGGCCATGATGGCTGAGGATAAGTCGCGCCCTAAAGCGACTACTTCTGCCCTTCCAGCTCCGCCAGGATGGCGTCGCCCATCTCTCTCGTGCTGACGGTCTTCATGCCGGCGGAAGCGATGTCGCCGGTGCGGAAGCCCTTCTCCAGCGCGGCGGCGATCGCCTTGTCGATCTGGTCTGCCTCGGCGCCCATGTCGAACGAATAGCGCAGGGCCATGCCGAACGACGCGATCATCGCGATCGGGTTGGCGAGGCCCTTGCCGGCGATGTCGGGCGCCGAGCCATGCACCGGCTCGTACAGCGCCTTGCGCTTCTTCGTCTTGACGTCGAGCTCGCCGAGCGAAGCCGAGGCGAGCGTGCCGATCGAGCCGGTCAGCATCGCGGCGATGTCGGACAACATGTCGCCGAACAGGTTGTCGCAGACGATGACGTCGAACTGCTTCGGATTGCGCACGAGCTGCATGCCGCCGGAATCGGCGAGTTGGTGCTCGAGCTGGACGTCCTTGAACTCGCGGTCGTGCGTCTGCTGCACGACTTCTTTCCAGAGCACGCCGCTCTTCATGACGTTGTGCTTCTCCATCGACGTCACCTTGTTGCGGCGCTTGCGCGCGAGCTCGAAGGCGACGCGCGAGATGCGCTCGATCTCGTAGGTGTCGTAGACCTGCGTGTCGACGGCGCGCTTTTGGCCGTTGCCGAGATCCGTGATGGTCTTCGGTTCGCCGAAATACACGCCGCCGGTGAGTTCGCGCAGGATCATGATGTCGAGGCCTTCGACCAGCTCGCGCTTGAGCGAGGAGGCGTCGGCCAGCGCCGGATAGGTCACGGCGGGGCGCAGGTTGGCGTAGAGGTCGAGGTCCTTGCGCAGACGCAGGAGGCCGGCCTCGGGACGCGCCTCGTAGGGCACGTTCGCCCATTTCGGGCCGCCGACCGACCCGAAGATCACGGCGTCGGCCGCTTTCGCCTTCGCCATCGTCGCGTCGGTGATTGCCACCTGGTGCGCGTCGTAAGCCGCGCCGCCGACGAGGTCTTCCTCATAGGTAAACTTGTGCGGGCCCTTCTTGTTGAAGAACTCAATGAGCCGCTTCACCTCGGCCATCACTTCGGGGCCGATGCCGTCGCCGGGGAGAAGCAGCAGATTATGGGTCGCCATGGGGGCCTCGCGGTTACTGG
>DASTGR010000093.1:0-16246 GCA_035718885.1 Pseudolabrys sp.
TTGAACTCGCGCCCCGCGCGGATGAGCTTCACGCGCTTGCTCACGACCTCCGAGACCGGAAGCCGGGCTTTCAGTTCGTCGAGGAATTGCGGCGAGAAGCGCATGGGTACGCGCGCGGGCGCGGTCTCCAGGTCCGGCGAATGGGGCGAATCGGTCCCCTATCTTAGGGCGAAGAAGCGGGCGATTTTGGCGGCGGCTGCCAGTTCCGGCCTAAGCGCAGGCGATTCCGGCGCTTTCCTAGTTTTCCACAGCGCGGCCGCCGGCCTTACAAGTACTTCCTCAGCTCCGCGGCGGCATCTTCGGGCTTCCGGTCGAGCTTGAACGGGGCAACGAAGCGGCCCTGCTTGTCCATCAGATAGACGATGGCGCTGTGGTCCATGCTGTAATCGCCATCCTTGCCGGTGGGCACTTTCTTGGCATAGACGCGGTACTCCTTTTCCATCTTGTCCAGCGCGGCCTGATCGCCCGTGGCGCCGCGGACATGCGGATCGAAGCTCGACAGATAATCCTTCAAGATCGCCGGCGTGTCGCGACCCGGGTCGACGCTGACGAACAGCGCAGCGGTGCGGTCCGCGTCGGGGCCGAGCGCGCGCATCACTTCCGAGATGTCGAACAAGGTCGTCGGGCACACGTCGGGACAGTGCGTGTAGCCGAAGAAAACGAGGAACGGCTTGCCCTTGAAATCGGCGTCGGAGATCGGCTTGCCGTTCTGGTCGGTCAGCGTGAACGGTCCACCGACGCCCGAACCCGCGGTACGCGTGCCGAGATTTCCGGTCGCATAGAGAAGTACGGCAAGAAAGACGACGAGGCCAAACAGGAAGGCAGACAGGACGAGCAGAATGTGCGAGGCGCGCGCGGTCATATCGGGGACCTAAGGATTGTTCTTGGCTTTTAGAAGCACGCCGCCAAACCGGCGCGCAGCATCTCGAAAAACACCGTCGTTCCGTACCAACCCCAGAGTGCAAGCGTCGCGATCGCGAGCACGGCGGCGGCGGCTCCCAGGAGCAGCAGCGGCCGGGTCAGCGAGGGCGTCGAGGCGGCGGCGGACATCCGGGTCATGAACAGTCCCCTTCCGGCTCAGATAGGGCGGAACCGCCGGGAACGCAACAAACCGGCACAGTTTCCAGCATCGCTGTTAACCATTTTACCAGCCAATGGCCGATAAATGGCCACTTTCCGGACCTCGCGTTGACTCAAAAGGTTAAACTCGCGATGAATAGCCAATCATGAATTCATGGGCGACCGGGAGACCGTAATGCGTAATGCTTTGATCTTGGCCGTAGCGGCGACGCTGGTGACCGGCACCGCCGCCTGGGCGCAGAGCGCCCCGGCCGCGAAATGCGACAATCCGAACGCGCTCGGCGTCAGCCGTGTCGTCGAGATCGACACCACCGGCGGCCCCGGCTTCGGCTTCGAGCATTTCAAGGCCTACGACTTCCTCAAGGACAAGGAAGTCGTGCTGACCTTCGACGACGGTCCGTGGCCGGGCAACACGCCGCGCGTGCTCAAGGCGCTCGCCGACCAGTGCACCAAGGCGATGTTCTTCACCATCGGCAAGCACGCCGGCTGGCATCCCGAGATCCTCAAGTCGGTCAAGGCCGCGGGCCACACGGTCGGCTCGCACACCTGGTCGCACAAGGACCTGTCGCGCCTGACCCAGCAGGAAGCCGTCGACGAATTCGAGAAGGGCGTCGCCGCCGTCTCGATCGCGCTCGGCAACAAGCCGGTCGATCCGTTCTTCCGCTTCCCGACGCTGCGCAATCCGCCGGACATGATGAAGTATGTCGGCGAGCGTAATGTCGCGGTCTTCTCGACCGACTTCGACTCCTTCGACTTCAAGATGCGCAAGCCCGAGCAGGTCATCAAATCGGTGATGACCAAGCTCGAGAAGCACGGCAAGGGCATCATCCTGATGCACGACTTCCAGCACGCGACCTCGGAAGCGATCCCGGAGCTGCTCAAGAAGCTCAAGGACGGCGGCTACAAGGTCGTCCAGATCGTCGGCAAGACGCCGATCGAGCCGAAGCCGGAATACGTCGCGCAGGTCCAGAAGGAGATCGGCGGCGGCCTCGACGAGGCGCGCCCGATGTCGAGCGTCATCAAGACCATCGAAGGCAACTGATCTCGCTTTTCGAATTGCGGACGGCCGCGCAGGACACCCTGCGCGGCCGTTTTCTTTTTGATATGCTCGCTCCGCACGCACCTGGACGGGGAAACGTGACATGCCGGTCATCGCAGGCTTCGACAAGCTCGCGTCCGTGCCCGAGGAAGAGATCACCGACAAGATCCGCCGCCGGGTCGTGTCGGGCAAACAGGGCACCCTCGTCTACTGGCGCATGAAGGCGGGCGCGCATGCGGCCGCGCACAAGCATCCGCACGAGCAGTTCGTGTTCATGATCAACGGCGCGATGGATTTTCGCATCGGCGCCGAGAAGCGGACGATGAAGGCCGGCGACGTGGCGGTGATCCCTGGCGGCGTCGAGCACGAAGGCTATTTTCCCGAGGACACCGAAGTGGTCGATTTCTTCGCACCGGTGCGCGAAGACTTCCTCACCGGCGCCGCGCCCGACTACATGCGCAAGCGCTGATCGCCCGCCAATCGGCGCGAGCCGCAAATTGATCACTATCGAATCGGACTTTGCGCCATGACGCGGCGACGGTTCCGGCGCAGGAACTGCGGCCATTGCAAGGCCGCGCGCGCCGCAAAGCGTCCGTAGCTTTTCCAAAAATTCGACGGGTTTGACGGCCAGAAGAGTCGTCAACGCCGGGGACCATTTCCCGTTCCATCGTCATCCCACCACGCCGCGAAGAATTCGCGGCGCGCGAGAGGATTTTTGAATGCGGCCGCTGATTGCCACCGCCTGCGTCTGTCTTTTGGCTTCGGCCGGTTCCGTCGCCTCCGATCAGAAAGCCTTCACCGACCGTTTCGAAGAGGCGAGCGCCGTAGCCCCCGTGCCAGCGGCTGCCGATACGCCGCGCGTGTCCGACAGCCTCAAGCGTTCGGTGGATCTGCTGAGCCCTCCGAGCGACGCATTCGATCCGCTGCCGCTCCCCGCCGCGCGGGCCGGCTTCCTGCCGACGGCCGAAGCGGCGATCGACATTCCGCCGCAGCACGACACGGACGCGGTGCTCGCGCCGCGCGACCTGCCGATGCCGCCGGCGCCGCCGCCGAAGCCGGTGGTGCACCGCTCGACGCAGGAAGTGTGCGACACCGTCACCCGCGCCGCACAGCGCAACGATCTGCCGATCTCCTTCTTCATCCGGCTGCTGTTCCAGGAGAGCGGCTTCAAGCCCGGCGCCGTCAGCCGCACCGGCGCGCAGGGCATTGCGCAGTTCATGCCCAAGACCGCCGATGCGATGGGCCTCGACAACCCGTTCGACCCGATCGAGGCCATCCCCGCCTCGGCTCGGCTTCTGCGCAACCTGTTCGACCAGTTCGGCAATCTCGGTCTCGCCGCGGCCGCCTACAATGCCGGCCCGAAGCGCATTCACGACTGGCTGTCGCGCAAGGGCAAATTGCCCGAAGAGACCCAGGGCTACGTGAAGACCATCACCGGCAAGCCGGCGGAAAGCTGGAAGGTCGCGAGCGCCGGTACGCCGGCGATCAAGGTGCCGCAGCGCGCGCCGTGCCAGGACGCCGCCGGCCTGCTCGCTTATGACGGACCTGACGCGATCCCGGTGCCGCCGGCAGCGCCGCGGCGTGCGGCGGTTCTCGTTGCCGATCACCGTGAACATCGGGGCAAGGAGACGGCGGTGAAGGTCGCTGCGAAGCATCACGGCCGCAGCAAGGACACGGTCAATCTCGCCGCCCGCCGCAAGACCGAGCATGGGCGCAAGGCCGGCGCGCACCGCGTCGCCTCGGCAAAATAAGCCTCAGGACCGAGGCCGGCGCCGACGCTCCGGCAATTGCTCGATGATCAGCTCACGCTTGGCGTAAAAGCCGCGCGCGCCGCAAGGCGAACAGCGCAGCGAGAACTCGTCGGCAAGCCGGGCGACCTTGTAGACGTGAATGGCGTGGCCGCATTTGGTGCAGCCGATCGTGCCGCGGACATAGACGGCGCGTTTCCTGGTGGATGCAGCGTACATTGGCTCCTCATCGCATTTGATTTCAATTTGAGGCAAAAGCTCCCGACGCCGCGTTAAACCGCATGCGCGCTGGCGATGAATCCGCATTAGCCATGAGCCCGGCGAGGCCGGCCCATGTGCCCGACGCGGGCGGAACTTGATCTTTGCAATTTTTTGCGATGCCGGAACGCCCCTTCGGCGGGCGACGTTGCTCCGTCAGCGACAGGGCGACGCGACATGCAACACACCAAACACAGGAACGCGGCGGCCGATACGACAGGCTGGCTGCTCGGCACCATCATCGTGGTGCTGGCGGTGCTCGATCTGCTGATCTGGGCGACGCTGTGGAACGTGCCCAATCCGGTTTCGAAATGGCTGCTGCCGCAGGCCGTCGCCAACGGCGCCGCCTCGCCCGCCTCATACACCGGTCATGATGACGGCGCGCAGCATGCGATGCTGCGGACGGCGGCCCCCCGCACATTACCCCGATCACGGATTCAGTGACGGTCAGGCGAGCCCGGCCGCCTTGCGCAACGCCGCGTTGATGCGGTCCTGCCAGCCGGGGCCATCTTCCTGGAACTTCTCCAGCACGTCCTTGTCGAGCCGCAGCGACACCATTTCCTTGACGCCCGGAACGGCGCGCGGCGCGGCCGGCGGCCCCTCGGGCGGCTTCTTGGTCGCGGCTTTGAACGCCGCCTCTGCGGTCTTGCGCGGGTCGCCGAAGCGGCGGCTGCGGTCGTCGATCATGTGAAATCCACGGAATGGTGCGATATGCGGGAGAATCGCCTGCACCATTGTACCAAACCTTGCGGCCATGCGCGTCGGCGGAACTCGAACGTTCGACGACCGGTTTCCCCATACGCCCGCCCCGTGATCCGGACGGGTCCGAACAGGCGCGGAACCGATTGCGTGGCAAAAATTGCGACACCCAGGCACAACCATCTTCTCGACCGGCTCGCGCCGGACGATTTCGTGCTGCTGCGCCCGCACCTCCAGGAAGTGAAGCTCGGTTATCTCGAACCGCTCGCCGATCCGGGACGTCCGATCGAGTTCGTCTATTTCCCGCTCTCCGGGGTCGCCTCGCTCGCCAAGAGCATGGCCAACGGCGCCGCCGCCGAAGTCGGCACCACCGGCAATGAAGGCTTCGTCGGCATGCCGCTGCTGCTCGACACCGAAGCCGGCGCGACCGGCGTGCACATGCAGGTGCCGGGCCACGCCCTGCGCATGCCGGCGCGGGCCTTCCGCAATTCGCTGGCCCAGAGCGCGAGCCTGCGGCGTCTGCTCAACCGGTTCACTTACGCGTCGTACAACCAGACCTGCCAGCTCGTCGCCTGCAACCGGTTCCACGACGTGGAGCAGCGCTGCGCGCGCTGGCTGCTCATGGCGCACGACCGCATGCCGCGCGACGACTTCCTGCTGACGCACGAGGTGCTGAGCATCATGCTCGGCGTGCGGCGCTCGAGCGTGACGATCGCCGCCGGCCGCCTCAGCGAAGCCGGGCTCATCGACTATCACCGCGGGCACATCACCGTCACCGACCGCGAAGGCCTCGAACGGCGCGCCTGCGAATGCTACTGGTCGATCCGCCACGAATACGAGCGCCTGCTCGCCTCCGAGCGCGTGCCGGCGTGAGCCGTCAGGGCACCGCGCGCCGCGTGAAAGCGAACATGGACGACGCGGCCCCGACGTGCTCGTAGGCCATGCGGCTCGCCACCACCAAAAGCACGCAGGCCAGAACGAGCTTGAGCGCCCGCTCGGGGATGCGCACGGCGAAATAGCTGCCGACGAAGATGCCGGGAAGCGAGCCCGCGAGCAGCGAGCCTATGATGTGCCAGTCGACCGAGCCCATCCACCAGTGGCCGCTGCCGGCGATCAAGGTGAGTGGCACGGCATGCGCGATGTCGGAGCCGACGATGCGCGCCATCGGCAATTGCGGATAGAGCAGCACCAGTGCCACGACGCCGATCGCGCCGGCGCCGACGGAGGAGATCGTCACCAGCACGCCGAGCAGCGCGCCGACCAGCACCGTGCTGACCGCCGTATGCCGCACGTCGAGCGCCTCGACCCGCGCGCGATAGAGCGCGATCAGCGGTCCGCCGAAGATCAGCACGAAGGCGGTCGCGAACAGCGCGAAGCTCAGGACGAAGGTGATGAAGCTGCGCGCGGCGGCGCTGTCGAGATTGAGCCGCGACAGGAATGCGATGGTGGCGACGGTCGCCGGGATGCTGCCGGTCGCGAGGCGCCGCACGACGCGCCAGTCAATCGACCGCGCCAGGCCGTGCACGAGACTGCCGCCGGTCTTCGTCGCGGCGGCGTAGAGAAGATCGGTCCCGACCGCCGTCGCAGGGTGCACGCCGAACAGGAGTATGAGCAGCGGCGTCATCAACGAGCCGCCGCCCACGCCGGTCACGCCGACCAGAAGGCCGACGACGAAGCCCGACAGCGAAAACAGCGGATCAATCATTCCGTCACACCACGGCCGAATGGCCAGTCGCGATCTAACCACATTTCGCCGGAACGGTCATCGCCGACGGACGTTGACGTTTTCACAGCCGCTCTCCGGCAACGTATTTCCGTGAAAGATTCCTGTCCGTATTGGCCGAGCGGCGACAAAACATTACTCTCCCCAGCCACGACCTGAATTTTTCGGTGAAAAAGCGCGAACGAGACGTCACACGTGCCCGATATCGTCACGCTCACAATTAATCCGGCGGTCGACATTTTCGTCAATGTTGCGCGCGTCGAGCCGACATCGAAGCTGCGCTGCTCGTCGCCCAAGCGCGATCCCGGCGGCGGCGGCATCAATGTCGCGCGCGTCGTTCATCGTCTCGGCGGCGACGTCGCCGCGATCTATCCGACCGGCGGCGCGATCGGAAAATTGCTGCACCGCCTGCTGGAGCGCGAAGGCATCGACAGCATCGTCACGCCGTCGCACGTCGAGACGCGTGAGAACTTCACCGCCTTCGAGGAAGAAAGCGGGCTGCAATATCGCTTCGTGCTGCCCGGCTCGCCGCTGCACCGCCCGGAATGGGAGGCGATGCTGGACAAGCTGAGCGGTCTGCCTGTGAAGCCGCGCATCGTCGTGGCGAGCGGCAGCGTGCCGCCCGGCGTGCCCGACGACATCTACGCCGACATGACGAAACGGGCGCGCAAGCTCGGCGCAAAGATGGTGATCGACACGTCGGGTCCCTCGCTCGGCGCCGCGCTCGACGAAGGCGTCACGCTGATCAAGCCCAACCAGAACGAGCTCGCCGAATTCGTCGGCCGGCCCCTCGACAGTGACCGCGACCGCATCGCCGCCTGCCGCACGCTGATCGCGGACGGCCGCACCGAAATGGTGGCGCTCACGCTCGGCGAGCATGGCGCCATGCTGGTGACGCGCGACCGGGTGCTGCGTTCGGCGCCGCTGGAGATCGAGGTCGTGAGCGCGGTCGGCGCCGGCGACAGCTTTCTCGGCGGGCTCGTCGCCGCGCTCGCCAAGGACGCGCCGCTCGAGGACGCCTTCCGCCTCGCCGTCGCCGCCGGCTCGGCCGCCGTCATGAGCCCGGGCACGGAGCTCGGCAGCGAGGACGACGTGCGCAAGCTGTTGCCGCGCATCGCCATCACCGAGCCTGCGGCCGCGTCGTGACACCATGCTCGATTGCTTGATCATCGGCGGCGGCCCGGCCGGATTGACCGCCGCGATCTATCTCGCGCGCTACCGGCGCCGCGTCGTCGTCGTCGACGCCGGAGACAGCCGCGCCGCGCTCATCCCGGAGAGTCACAATTACCCCGGCTTCCAGGGTATTGCGGGGCAGGCCTTGTTGGACCGGCTGCGCGGACAGGCGCGCCGCTACGGCGCCGAACTCAGGCAGGGAACGGTCACGGCGCTGATGCGCGACGGCGACGGCTTCCTGGCCGAAAGCGAAGCGGAGACGTTTCGCGCGCACACCGTGCTTATGGCGACCGGCCTGATCGACAAGAAGCCGGAGACGGACGGCCTTGGCGAAGGGATCGTTCACGGCGCGATCCGCTTCTGCCCGATCTGCGATGGCTATGAAGCGACCGACAGGCGCATCGGCGTGCTCGGCCCGTTCGACACTGCCGCGCACAAGGCTCTTTTCATGCGCACCTATTCACGCGACGTGCGGCTGTTTTCGACCGACCGCGCGGAGGCGCCGGCCGTGAGCGGCGAGCTCGCCGCCGCCGGCGTCACGATCGCCGGCATTGCGAGGCGCGTCCACCCGTCGGCAGACGGCGTCTCGGTTACCGTCGAAGGCGGCAGGACCCACGTGCTCGATGTGCTCTACCCGACGCTCGGCTGTACCGTGCGGTCGGATCTGGCCGCGGCGCTCGGCGCGGAATGCAGCCGCATCGGCACGCTCAAGGTCGATGACCATCAGCGCACCACGGTCGACGGGCTTTTCGGCGCCGGCGATGTCGTCGCCGACCTACACCAGCTCAGCGTCGCCACAGGCCATGCGGCGATCGCGGCGACCGCGATCCACAACAGGCTCGGCCGAAACGACCGATGATCGCGGTTGCGCGGGCCGGGCCGCAACTTCGCCGCGCAACGTTTAAGGCTTTGTTGGTCTCGACCCAGAAAACAGGCGGCACACGGTAGCTCTCTCCTCACCGCGTTCGCGATTGAGGGTCTAGACTGCCCGCATGTCCGCCGAGACGCGTCCAATGGCAAAGAAGCTGGTTGCCGACCGCATGGTCGTCGGCAAAACCGACCTCGAGAAGAAGATCACCGGCTACCTGCGCAAGGCCGGGCGCTGCGTCGATGTCGCCGGCGTCGTCATCGCTCCGGTCGCGACCACGGCGCCGGACCAGGCGAACTGGACCATCTCCGCGGTCAAATACGGAAGAGCGCCAAAGGCCGAGTGCGACGACGAACTCACGCGCATTGCGCCCCTGTTCCTGCGTCATTTCAACATCGCGGCGGAAAGCGCGGCGCCGGCCGAAGGCGAGGCGGCGGCCGAGAGCCGCGACGACGCGGCGGCGGAAGAAGCTTCCGCAGCCTGACAGGCCGACTAAATCGGCCATCCGACATTTGATAGAGCGGACAAAGCCTTCCCTCCCCGCGAACGGCGGCGACGGACCATGGCTTTCATAGCTCAATTGCAAATCCCGCATCCGCGTTCCGATGCGCCGTGATGGCGACAAGTACCTGCGCCGCCGTCGAATAATCGACGGTAGCCGCTGAGGTACGCCGCGGCACGCGCCCGTGATGGCGCGCCCGGAACAAGTTATGTCGCCGCCGTCTTGCAAAATTGAGAAATCAATGATGACGGGATTGGTCCGATGCGACGGCGCGTACAGTTTGCAATTGCGATCACGCTCACCTCCATGCTCTGCGCTCCGGCGCTCGCGCGATGGAAGCCGGAATTCGGCAAGGCGGCGCCGGAGGTGCAGGCATGGTTCAAGAACCAGCACAACCAGCAAGGTCAATGGTGCTGCGACGAAAGCGACGGCCATCCGTTCTTCGGCGACTACAAGATCAACGAGGACGGATCGGTCACCATCCATGACGGCGACAGCGCGCATCAGCTGCCGGCCTACATGGTGCTGAAAGGCGGCAACCCGACCGGCCACGCGGTGTGGTGGTTCACCGACGCGGGCGGCACGCACCGCGACTATTGCTTCGCACCGGGCACGCTGACGTAGTTAGTATCATCTGCCTCCGGTGCCGTCATTTCTGCTCAATGAAAGCGGTAGCCTCAATATTGGAAATCAAATATCGTTCCGCTCCTCTCTGACTGGGATGAACGGAAGGGGCTATGCGTGCAGAGAGAGGCGATAGAGAAGGCGAAGGACCGACTGTCAAGCGCCAAGGCGCGCCTAAAGGACTTGGAGGCGGCTAAAGACTATGTGAGCGCCCGTCGGCACTGGTACGATTTCTTGTTATCCAGCAACGCCGTTTTTTCTGTCTTGGAGCAAGGAGCCAAGAGCTTCGGCCAGAGCATGGCATGGTTTGGAGAGAAGAAGAATCTCCGTAGGCAAACGCCGACGAACATGGCGTTCCTTCCGTTACCGAGCTCGAACAGCAAAAAATGGTGTTGATGGCGAACGGCAAACCCGTTGCGGCTATCGAGGCAATGAAACGAGCGGAAGGCAAAGGGGAGTTCCAAGGCACCTTTCAGCCGCTTGACGGTTCCGAACCAGACCTCCGAAACGTCAACGAGATCAGAGTTTATCCCGATCGCGCCAAATTGATCCGTGTGACAGACCGGGGCGTCGGTTACGACCCTCCGAACTCACACCTCGGGGACGCCATTGATGAACCCGGGCCGATAACGGTTGCCACGTTGATGGTGGCGCATGTCGAGCGTCTTATCTCGGAAGCAGAGCAACTAGTGGCGCCGTAGAAAGGTGGATCGCGGCGCGAACAAATGACGAAAAAGCATTGGTAGAAAACAGTAAGCCTTGTGCGGCAAGGCTGGAGCGGGCGAAGGGAATCGAACCCTCGTATGCAGCTTGGGAAGCTGCCGTTCTACCATTGAACTACGCCCGCATCGGCCGCGACCATAGCCAATCGCGGCCCCGCGCCGCAAGCGCGCCGTCGTGCCCGGTTTACGCCTTGAAGTGCTTCGACAGCTTCAGGCTCTGCGCCTGGTAGTTCGAGCCGATGCCGGTGCCGTAGAGCGTGTCCGGCTTGGCCAGCATCTTCTCGTAGACGAGGCGGCCGACCGTCTGGCCGTGCTCGAGGATGAACGGCACCTCGCGCGAGCGCACTTCGAGCACCGCGCGCGAACCCTTTCCGCCGGCGCCGGCATAGCCGAAGCCGGGATCGAAGAAGCCGGCATAGTGCACGCGGAATTCGCCGACCAGCGGATCAAACGGCACCATCTCGGCGGCGTAGCCGGGCGGCACCTGCACCGCTTCCTTCGACGCCAGAATATAGAATTCGTTCGGATCGAGGATCAGGCTCTTTTCGGGCCGCGCCTGGATCGGCTCCCAGAAGTCGAGCACGCTGTAGCCGTCGCGCCGCTCGACATCGATCAAGCCGGTATGACGCTTGGCGCGATAGCCGACAAGTCCGCCGGGCCCGAGGCCCGACAGGTCGACGCTGAAGAGGACGCCTTCGCTGACGTCGGCCTTGGCATCGTCGACGAGCCGCTCGCGCGCGTGAAGGTCGCGCAGCTCGTCGGCAGTGAGCTGTGCATGGCCGTGGCGGAAGCGAATTTGCGACAGGCGCGAGCCCTCGCGCACCAGCACCGGAAATGTGCGCGGGGAAATCTCGGCGTAGAGCGGCCCCTTGTAGCCGGCCTCGATGCGGTCGAAGCCGCGCGTCTCGTCGGCGATGACGCGGGTGAACACGTCGAGGCGCCCGGTCGAGCTTTTCGGATTGGCGGCGGCGGCAATGTCGGCGGGCAGAGCGAGGCTCTCCTGCAAGGGCACGATGTAGACGCAGCCAGTCTCGAGCACGGCACCGTCGGCGAGCGAGAATTCGTGCAGCTTCAGACCGTCGATGCGCTGCTGCACCGTGGTGCGCCCGGGCAGGAAACTCGCACGCACGCGGTACGCAACGCTGCCGAGCCGCAGGTCGAGGCTTGCCGGCTGGATCTGGTCCGGCGCGAACGGCCGCTTCGGCGCGATCGCGCCATCCGCGGCCAGCGCGGAAATCATGCGGTCGGGCAGGATGCCCTTGTCGTTCTGCCCAAAAGAAAGTGCCACGTCCGAGAACCTCTTCCCTCATCCTGAGGAGCGCGCCGAAGGTGCGCGTCTCGAAGGATGAGGCCGGGGCACCTCGCCCTTCGAGACGGCGGCTTCGCCGCCTCCTCAGGGTGAGGTGCCCGCGATCTAACCCGACCCCCGCCTTGACGGGAAGCGCCGGCCCCCGCTACAACCCTTTTTATCCCGTGGTCATTTGAGCCGGCCGGCTTGCAGCCACGTAAAACAACTCGCTAAAAGGCCGGGGACGCGTAAGCGCAGCCCGGCCGAGATTTTTTCTCCGGCCGGTTTTTTGTTGCCTGCGCGAGCTCTCCGCCCGTGCAGGCCCGTGAAGGAGGCCCACATGGCCGCGTCGAAGAAGGATTACCGCCCCGAGACCCGCCTGGTTCACGCCGGCACGCTGCGCTCACAGTTCGGCGAGATGTCGGAAGCCCTGTTCCTGACGCAAGGCTACCTCTATCCGAGCGCGGAAGAATGCGAGGCGCGCTTCTCCGGCAAGACGCCCGGCTACATCTATTCGCGCTACTCCAACCCGACCATGAGCATGTTCGAGCAGCGCATGGCCGCGCTCGAAGGCGCGGAAGCCGCGCGCTCGACCGCGACCGGCATGGCGGCGGTGACGACGTCGCTGATGGGCCTCGTGCGCCAGGGCGGCCACGTCGTCGCGGCGAAGGCTTTGTTCGGCTCGTGCCGCTGGGTCATCGAGGAGTGGCTGGCGCGCTTCGGCGTCACGTTCACGCTGGTCGACGGCGAGGACATCGACCAGTGGCAGAAGGCGGTGACGAAGAACACGAAGGTGTTCTTCATGGAGACGCCGACCAACCCGACGCTCCAGGTCTACGACATCGCCGCCGTGGCCAAGATCGCGCACGCGGCCGGCGCCAAGCTCGTCGTCGACAACGTGTTCGCGACGCCGCTCTACCAGAGCCCACTCAAGTTAGGGGCCGACGTCGTCGTCTATTCGGCGACCAAGCACATCGACGGCCAGGGCCGCGTGCTCGGCGGCTGCATCCTGTCGACCGAGAAGATCATCGTCGACAATTACCATCAGCTGCTGCGCCAGACCGGCCCCTCGCTCGCGCCGTTCAACGCCTGGGTGCTCTTGAAGGGCCTCGAGACGCTGTCGGTGCGCGTCGAGCGCGAAACGCAGAGCGCGGCGAAGATCGCCGACAAGCTCGCCGGTCACGACAAGCTGACGCGGCTCGTCTATCCGGGCCGCAAGGATCATCCGCAGGCGGCGCTCATCGCCAAGCAGATGACCGGCGGCTCCAACCTCATCGCCTTCGAGATCAAGGGCGGCAAGGAAGGCGCGTTCCGCTTCCTCAACGGCCTGTCGCTAATCGGCATCACCAACAATCTCGGCGATTCAAAGAGCCTGATCACGCATCCGACGACGACCACGCATCAGCGGCTGACGCCGGACCAGCGCGCCGAGCTCGGCATCGGCGACGGGCTGGTGCGGCTCTCGGTCGGTCTGGAGCATGTCGACGACCTCATCGACGATCTCACCGGCGCTCTCGAGAAGGTCTGAGAGCGGCGTGCCCCGGATGCTGCGCAGCGCGCAGCGCGCTAGCCCGTTCACGTGCGTCTGCGACGCGAAGCGGAATGCTTCGCTGCTGATCCGGGGCCGTCACGAGGTTTGATTGTTTGGCGGTCCCGGGTCAGCGCCGCAACATTTCATGTTGCGCCGCGCCCGGGACACGAGACGCTTATGGCACCATGGCGTGCGAGAGCGCCGTCGCCGACACGATCGGCCGCTGCGCGGCCTCGGCGATCGCCTGGCCGAGGATCTTGGCCATGCAGGCATAGCTCCAGTCGTTCATGTGCAGCCCGTCGGGCGACACGAACTTGTCGAAAGACAAATGATCGACGTCGTACCAGCGCTTCATCACCGCGAAGCGGCGGAACAGATCGACGTTCTCGGCTTTCGCCATCGCCCCGATCAGCTCGACCATCGTGCCGGCTTCAGGCTTGGCGATGACCTTCGGCGCATATTGCGGATCGATCAGAACGACGTCGGCGCCGGTCGCGCGAATCTTCTTCAGGCCGGCGCGGATCATGTCGCCGTGGCCGGCGCTGGGATGGCCGCGAATGACGGAGTTGGTGCCGAGCTGCCAGAGCACCAGGTCGGGCTTGGCCGCAACCACGGCCTGGTCAAACCGCCGGAGCATGTCCGGAACTTCCTCGCCGCCGACGCCGCGGTTGATGACCGTGATGCGGTTGCGCGGGAAGTGCGTGTTCAGCTCGACTTCGAGGCGGCTCGGATAGCTGGCGGATGGCGAGCTCGCACCCGCGCCCTGGGTCGAGGAGGAGCCGATGGCAACGACGGTGATGGGGTCGGCGCTCGAAAGCTTCTGCGAAACGTGAGCGAGCGGGGTGGCGAGCCGCAGCACCTCGTCGGGCGCCTCGCAAGCCGGCGCGTCGGCGCGGGCCGCCGCGGGCAACAAAACAGCCGCTGCGAGCGCGAGTGGTGTCACCCGGCTACGAACGAAGGAAAGAGCCTGCAAACGAGATACTCCCCGGCCCAGCTAGATCCGAAACCTCGCTAGACCCGGTCCATCCCCGTCGAGCCTCGCGTCACTGGCCGCCTTGAATCGGCGGACTGTCAGGCTTGACCGCGTCGGCCACGAGGGCCGCCAGCAGCCGCCCTATGCAATCGTGAACCCGGCCCGCAGTGTCAAGATTTTTCGTCGCGGTGAAGAGGTCGAAAGTGCCGAAATCGGCCCAAAGCTTCATAATTGCGAAGCGGTCGAATAGCGGAACCTCATGCTGCACCGCAACCCACCGCATGATTTCCGCATAATTTCCCAGTGCAATTATGGATTCAGTCCGCGGGCTGTATTGGGCGTTAATGAGGACCGTATCGGCGCCGGCCGACTTGGCGATGTTAATTCCCTTGTCGAGGGCCTGGTTGAATTGGTCCTGATCGGTGCCTTCCATGGCGTCGACCGTGCCGGTCTGCCAGACGAGAAGGTCGGGCTTGGACTTGCGGAGATCGCCGACCAGAGACTCCGCCATTTTTATAGCACTGCGATGCGGCGTTATGTCGGTGGTGAGCGTCACGGCGACGCCCGGGAAGGTCTCGGTCAAGGCGGCGCGCATGCGCTCCGGATAGGCAAGGTTGACGCCGCCCGGCCCCGGCAGCACCGACGAGCCGGCGCCGAGCACCAGGACATTGAGGTGTTTCGCGGCAACGGCCGATGCCACGCCCGGCAGGCGAAGACTATCTTCGACCAGATGCTGGGCCACCCGGCATTCCGCCGGCATGTCGGCCCGCGCAGGCACGGCCAGCACCCCCAGTGCCAGCAGCGCCGAGACCATCCTCATGCGTCGCCCCCTGCGAAGCCCGGTCTGGCCGCTGGCGGCCGCGGACCCCGCTCGATGTTCTTATACCACGTCAGGACCGCCGCCGTTGCAACCATGACGCCGATGCCGACGGCGCTGACGATGACGTGCGTCAACAACCGGTTTGAAACCTCGGTGAACACGAAATGCCCGGCGAAGGCGAGAAATACGCCGAGGCAGAAGATTGCGAGCGAGTGCTGGCCGCACAGGATCGCGGGTCCGAAAATCGGCGAGCGCAAGGCCGGCCAGTCGCGCGGCACCAGATTGACGACGAGCACCGCCAGAGACAGGAAATGCAGGATGCGCAGCACGTCAAGGTTGGTCTTGTCGATCGGATAAATGTTGTCGCCAATGATGCGGGGCAAGAACACCGCGACGCGCGGGAAATACCAGGTCATGGCGACGAAGAACGCGAAACCGAGATAGGCGACGGCGAGCGCGACCGTCACACGCGAATTCACGACCAGCGCCAGCCTTTTGGCGCCGCCCAGCGCGCACCAGGCGCCGAACACGAACAGAAGCTGCCATGCGAACGGATTGAACACCCACACGCCGTTCGGATAGGCCGGGATGTTCCAGCCGAATTTGTACATCAGCGCGTAGACCACGGCCGATCCGATCAGCGCCATGGACGGCGCGCGCAGCAAGAGCCACAGCACCGGCGAGAAGCCGACCAGAAGCATGATGTAGAGCGGCAGCACGTCCATGTTGACGGGCTTGAAGCGCAGGATCAACGCCTGGAAGATGGTGACATCCGGCTGCTTGAGGAAATCCATGATCCCCATCTCTTCGGTGTAGAGCGGGTTCTCGAACGAGGTGGCGACGTAGGAAATCTCGGCCAGGAAGATCGTGAACAGGAAGACATGCGCGACATAGATCTGCCAGACCCGGCGCAGGATGCGCGCGCTGGCAATGACGAAGCCCGAGTTCAGCATCGCCCGGCCATAGACGAAGGCGGCGGTGTAGCCGGAGATGAAGATGAAGATTTCGGTGGCGTCGGAGAACCCGTAATTGCGGAGCGTGAACCAGGTCAGGATGTTGGGCGGCAGATGGTCGATGAAGATCAGCCACAGCGCCATGCCGCGGAACAGGTCGAGCCGCAATTCCCGTTCGCCCACCGCCGGCACCGCAACCGCGGGCGCTGCCGAGACACCTGCCGCACTCCGTTCAGGCACGCTCA
>DASTGR010000094.1:0-4020 GCA_035718885.1 Pseudolabrys sp.
GCCGCACTTGATGCCGGCGGCGCGCAAGGTGGCGCCGAAACGCGCGGCTTCGTCGCGCGCCTGCGCGTAGGTCCAGCTTTGCCCGCCGGATGAGACGAGGACCTTGCCGCCGAAGCGCTCCGCCTGCCGGGCGAGCATGGCCGGCACGGTGCGCTCGGCCGGCGCGAAATCGCGCGCCAGCGCGTCGACGAGCCGGGCGGCGGGCGTGCGGTCGGGAGAGGTCCGGGTCATCTGGCAATTATTTCCAACTTAAAGCATCTTGGCGCGGCAATGCGGTTCGATGCAAGCGGAGGCTGCCATGCGCATCTGGTATCAGAGCTACGTCGACTACGAGAACGGCAAGACCTACTGGGACCGCCTGCGCGCGCACTTGAAGACGATCGTCGACCCCGGCACCGAGGTGGAGGTGCACGGCATCACGCCGCATGACTCCTACGCGCACCCCATCGTCGAGATGCGCTGCGCCCGCGAGGTGATCTGCAACGCGGTGCGCGCCGAGCGCGAAGGCTACGACGCCTTCGTCATCGGCCATTTCCAGGACGCCGGCCTCTACGAGGCGCGCTCGGTGACGAAGATCCCGGTGGTGGCGCTGGGCGAGGCCTCGATGCTGTACAGCCTCCAGCTCGGCCAGCGCGTCGGCATCGTCACCATCAACACGCGCTACATTCCGTGGTTTCACCACCAGATCCACAAATACGGGCTCGAGCGGCGCGTCACCGGCGTGCATGCGATGCAGTTCCAGCCGGGGCAGATCCTGAAGGCCTACGAGTCGCAGGCACTGGCCGACGAGGTGCGCGATCTGTTCGCCGCACAGGCCAAGCCGCTCGTCGCTGACGGCTGCGAGGTGCTCATCCCCGGCGGCGGCATCCCGATGCTGCTGTTCTCGGCGCTGCACGAGCACAATGTCGACGGGGCGCCGGTGATCAATGGCATCCCGATCGCGGTGAAGATGGCCGAGCTGGCGGTGAAGCTGCGCAAGCTCACGGGCCTCGGCGTCAGCCGCTCGGCGGAGTTTATGATGCCGCCGCCGGAGATCATCCAGGAGTTCATGACGCACCCGAAGGGGCTGTAGATTTCGTTTGAGGCGAACGTCGCTGCGCCCTCTCCCCTCGTGGGAGAGAGCATTGAGAGACTCGCAGCGTCTTCTGACGGGTGAGGGGGCGCCCCCTCACCCATTCATTCCAGTTGATATACTGCGGCTGCCCTCTCCCACGAGGGGAGAGGGCATCGCAACGAACGCTGCCCTACTGGGTCGAACCGTTTGCCAACGGCGATATTTTACACCTAAAATACCTCGCTCTGAGAGGACGCGCAGGAGCCGGCCATGTCGAGATACAGAGGCAACGCAGCCGCCATCAAGGACCTCGTCCGGCCCGCCGAAGTGCATCGCGACGTCTATATCGACGAGGAAGTGTTCCAGCTCGAGATGGAGCACCTGTTCGCCAACACCTGGGTTTATGTCGGCCACGACAGCCAGGTGCCGAACTCCGGAGACTATTTCGGCACGACCATCGGGCTCCAGCCCGTGCTGATGGTTCGCCATTCGGATGACACGGTGAAGGTTCTTTACAACCGCTGCCCGCACAAGGGCACGCGCATCACGACCGAGACCTGCGGCAACACCGGCAAGTTCTTCCGCTGCCCCTACCATGCCTGGAGCTTCCGGACCGACGGTTCGCTGATCGCGATTCCACTGCGCGAAGGTTACGAGAATACCGGCTTCGAGCAGAGCCACGCGGCGAAAGGCATGAGCGCCGTCCGCCACGTGCACAACTACCGCGGCTTCGTCTTCGCCAAGCTCAACGACGTGGGTCCCGGCTTCGAGGAGTTCTTCGGCGACAGCCTGTCGAGCCTCGACAACATGGTCGACCGTTCGCCGGTGGGGAGGCTCGAGGTCGCCGGCGGCGTGCTGCGCTACATGCACAATTGCAATTGGAAGATGCTGGTCGAGAACCAGACCGACACGTGCCATCCGATGATCGCGCACGCATCGTCGGCAGGGACGGCCATCAGCGTTTTCAACAAGGCGCCGCCGGGCACGAAGAAGCCGATGGCGGTCGAGATCTACGCGCCGTTCATGAGCCCGTACGAGTTCTTCGAGAACATGGGCATCCGTGTCTGGCCGAACGGCCACGGCCACACCGGGGTGCATCATTCGATCCATTCGGACTATTCGGCGATCCCGGGCTATTTCGACAAGATGGTCGCGGCCTATGGCGAGGAGCGCGCCAGGAAGATCCTCGGCGAGAACCGGCACAACACCTGCTATTTCCCCAATCTGATGGCCAAGGGGCCGATCCAGCTCATTCGCCTGTTCAAGCCGCTCGCGGCGAACAAGACGCTGGTGGAATCGTGGACCTTCCGCCTTGTCGATGCGCCCGACATGCTGCTCGAGCGCACGCTGATGTATAATCGGCTGATCAACGCGTCGACGTCCGTGGTCGGGCACGACGATCTCGAAATGTACGAGCGCGCGCAGGAAGGCCTGCATGTCGACGCGAACCAGTGGGTGAACGTGCAGCGGCTCTACAGTGGGGCCGAGAAGCCCGACGTCACCGCCGAGACCAACGGCACGACCGAATGGCAGATGCGCAACCAGTTCTCCGCCTGGTCGAAGTACATGACGATGTCGATGTGAGCGCCCCATGACCGCCCCGACCGATCAGGAGCTCATCGACTTCGTCATCCGCGAGGCCCGACTCATCGATCAGCAGCGCTTCGAGGAATGGCTCGACCTGTTCGCTGAGGACGGCATCTATTGGATGCCGCTGGAATGGGGACAGACCGACACGCGGCTCACCGCCTCGCTGATGCACGAGGACAAGCTCCTGCTCACCGTGCGCGTCGAGCGGCTCAAGGGCAACCGCACCTTCTCGCAGAAGCCGAAGAGCCGCTGTCACCACGTCTTGCAGACGCCGCAGGTGGACCGCCGCGACGAGGCGGCGAACGAATACGTCACCTGGACACCGATGCATTATGTCGAGACGCGGTTCGACGACCAGCAGCTCTACGCCGCCTGGGCGACGCACACGCTGAAGGTCGTGGACGGGAAGCTGAAGATCAAGCTCAAGCGCGTCGACCTCGTCAACAGCGAGGCGGCGTTCGGCAGCATCCAGTTGTTCATGTGATGACCACCCGTCTTGCCTATGACGGCGTCGTCGTTTGCGTGCCGGTCACGATTCCGTACCGGCGATATTCGGTGAACAGCGCGCACTGGTGGATCGGCCGCGCGCTGCACGAGCTGACGCTCGGCGCCGGCATCAAGCCGAAGGACATCGATGGCCTGATCGTGTCAAGCTTCACGGTCGGCCCCGACACGGCGGTCGGGCTGACTCAGCATTTCGGGCTGACGCCGCGCTGGCTCGACCATGTGCCGATGGGCGGCGCGTCCGGCGTGATCGGCCTGCGCCGCGCCGCGCGCGCCGTGCAGGCGGGCGATGCGCAGTTCGTCGCCTGCGTCGCCGCCGACACCAACCACGTGGACTCGTTCCGCAAGACGCTGACCTCGTTCTCTCGCTTCGCGCAGGACGCGGTCTACCCTTACGGCTCCGGCGGCGCGAATGCCTCCTTCGCGCTGATCACCAAGAACTACATGAACTTGTACGGCGCGACGCGCGGGGATTTTGGCAAGCTTTGCGTCGCGCAGCGCGACAACGCGCTCGCGATCCCTTTCGCCATGATGAAGAAGAAGCTCACGCTCGACGACTACATGAACGCGCGCGCGATCTCCGATCCGCTGCATCTGTTCGACTGCGTCATGCCCTGCGCCGGCGCCGAGGCCTTCCTCGTCATGCGGGATGAGACCGCGGCGTCGCTTGGACTGCCGGCCGCACGACTGCTGTCGACGATCGAGCGGCATAACGCCTTCGCCGAAGACCCGATGCAAGTGCGCGGCGGTTGGGGGATGGACATCGACGAGCTCTACGCGATGGCCAGCGTGAAGCCCGACGATCTCGATATCGTCCAGACCTATGACGACTATCCTGTCATCACCATGATGCAGTTCGAGGACCTCGGCTT
>DASTGR010000095.1:0-3031 GCA_035718885.1 Pseudolabrys sp.
CCAAAAGCCATAACGGGCAGACCGTCGTCTGCCCGTCACAAGCTCTCTGATGCATACCCTGCACGGGCTCCGGGCCCGCTTGGGAAACCAGTTTACGGAGAGCCAGGACCGGAAGACTTGAGCCACGAATGGCCGCTTGCGCAGCATTCACGTCCCATGTCCGCTCGGCCATGGCGGTCATCTCAGTCCGGCAAGCCGAAGTAAGATGTCCTGCGAGAAAGCTTACGTCGCCCCGGTGCGGGAGCAAGCGTTTTCACCCGGCGGTAGCGGCCGGTTGATAACACTGGGGACAATTTGCATGGCCCGGTCCCGCGCGCGCAAGGACGCTGAGCCTTGGCATGCGCGCGCGGCGCTTTAGAGTATCGGCCGCGACCATGACAGCCGGGAGACAGACGACATGACGCGCTCAGCACGCGACCGCCTCGACGAAGCGCTGGCGCGGATCGACGATCCGAAAGGCGAGGGCTCTCGCGCGTGCTTGACCGTCTATCGAGACGCGGCGCGCGCCGCCGCCGACGCGGCCGACGCTCGCGCCAAGGCCGGCGTGTCGCTCGGTCCCATGGACGGCGCCATCGTTTCGATCAAGGACTTGTTCGACGTTGCTGGCGAGGTGACGCGCGCCGGCTCGAAAGTTGTCGCGGACGAGGGCAAGCCCGCCGCCGCCGATGCGCCGCCGGTGCGGGCGCTGCGCCGGGCTGGCGCGGTGATCGTCGCCAAGACCAATATGAGCGAGTTCGCCTTCTCCGGCATCGGCATCAATCCGCATTACGGCACGCCGCGCAATCCGGCGGACCGCGCGCGCGTTCCCGGCGGCTCGTCCTCCGGCGCTGCGGTCGCCGCCGGCGACAAGATGTGCGACATCTCGATCGGCAGCGACACCGGCGGGTCGACCCGC
Source organism: Pseudolabrys sp. (assembly GCA_035718885.1). Lineage (GTDB taxonomy): Bacteria > Pseudomonadota > Alphaproteobacteria > Rhizobiales > Xanthobacteraceae > Pseudolabrys. The sequence continues at coordinate 896 of DASTGR010000095.1, forward strand.
ATCCCGGCGGCGTTCTGCGGCATCGTCGGCTACAAGCCGAGCCGCCTGCGCATCACCCGCGACGGCGCCTATCCGCTCTCGTTCAGCATGGACTCGATCGGGCCGATGGCGCGCTCCGTCGCCGACTGCCAGCGCGCCGATCACGCGATGGCCGGCGAGGATCGTGCTCCGCTTGCCGCGCCGTCGCTCGGCGACGTACGCGTGGCGGTCGCCAAGGGCATGCCGATCGAGAATCTCGATGACACTGTCTCCAAGGCCTTTGCTCAGGCCGTCGCCTCGCTGACCAAGGCCGGCGCGCGCCTGCGCGACAAGGCGCTGCCGCTCGTCGAGAAGATGGTCGAGGTCAACAAGCGTGGCGGCGTGCAACCCGCCGAGGCTTTCATGGTCAACCGCGACCTGCTCGACCGCCGCGGCGCCGACACGGATCAGAACATTCGCGCCCGTCTCGAGCGCGCACGCACGATCAGCGCCGCCGATTACATCTGGATGACGCGCGAGCGCGCGAGCCTCATCGCCGAGATGGACGCCTGGCTCGCCGACACCGATGTGCTGGTCATGCCGACTTGTCCGATCGTTGCGCCGACGCAGGCCGAGGTCGCAACCCCGGACGAGTTTGCGCGCAAGAATGCCATGGCTCTGCGCAACACCTCGCTTTGGAATTTCTTCGACTGCTGCGCCATCTCGCTGCCCATTCCGGGGACGAGCCTTCCGGCAGGCTTGATGCTTGTCGCGCGCTACGGCCGCGACCGCGAATTGTTCGCGATGGCTTCTACGGTCGAGCGGGCGCTCGCATCGTGATTTGCGGCATTTGAAGCGCCATTCATTGTGCCCTCTCCCCTCTGTGGGAGAGGGCAGCCGCAGCATTGCGGCGAAAAAGAATGGGTGAGGGGGCGACCCCCTCACCCATCAGAATTCGTCGAGATGCTCTCAATGCCCTCTCCCACAGGGGGAGAGGGCGCATCGACGTGTGCCGTCTGCGTCTTGAGCGACAATCGCCTCACATCGCCCTGAGCATCTCCAGCAGCGTCTTGTGCTGCTTCGCGCCGAGCTTCTGCTTCAGACCGTCCTCGTGCAGCTCCGCGAGCTTCGTGGCCTCAGCCAGCATCTTCTCGCCGCCGCGGGTGAGCACCAGAGCGTGCCGGCGGCCGTCGGCGGCTGAGGGACGCCGCTCGGTCAGCCCGCGCTGCTCCAGCCGGTGCAGGAGCCGCACCAGCCGCGCCCGCTCAATGCCGAGCGTCCCGGCGAGCTGTGCCTGCGACAGGCCGGGATTGGCGCCGACGACGACGATGACCGAGAACTGCGCCGGCGAGAGATCCAGCCGCGACAGGCGGCGGATGAAGTCCTGGAAGACCCAGACCTGGAGGCGGCGGATGAAATAGCCAAGCCGCTCATTGAGCACGCCGAGGTCGACCTCGGGGCGTTTCACGGCCGGCCGGGTACGCGGTTTCGGGTCGATACTGCGTGCGGCCGGTCCCGGCATCCCTGCGCTCTCTTGACCCGGCGGCTCGAGGCGACGGCCGAGTTGACGAATTTCGTTGTCCGGGTCAACAATATCCCGCGTCCGGCCGCTACCGCAATCCACGCGACAGGGGTGGGCCGCGAAATAGACGGGGCCTTGTCTTCGCGCTTGAGCGTGCCGGCCAAAGTCCGGCATGATGAAACAAACGGCCGTAACGGCCGCCAGGGAGGAATTAAGATGAAGCGCAGTCCGCAATCGGGCGGCATCAGCCGCCGTACGTTCAGCGCCGGTCTTGGCGCCGCCGGCGTCCTCGCCGGCACCGCTCCGTTCAATATCGTGCGCGCGCAGGGCGCGGCCCTGAAGGTCGGCGTGCTGCTGCCGCGCTCCGGCTATCAGGCCGGCATCGGCCAGGACTGCCAGCGCGGCGTCGACATCGCCAACGGCCTCCTCAAGGAGGCGGGCTATTCGACGCTCCAGATCATGAACGCCGACACTGAGACCAATGTCGACGTCGCGCGCTCGCGCGCCGAGAAGCTCATCGCCGACGGCGCGCAGCTCCTCGTCGGCGCCTTCGACTCAGGGCAGAGCTCCGCGATCGCGCAGGTGGCCGAGCAGAAGGGAATTCCCTACGTCATCAACATTGCCGCTGCGCCGCCGATCACCGAGCAGGGCTACAA
>DASTGR010000096.1:0-7631 GCA_035718885.1 Pseudolabrys sp.
ATCGCCGGTCTTCGGCTCGATCTCGGCGTGCACGTCGGTCTCGGCGCCGTAGCGCGAGCGCGCCGCCTTCGCGATGGCGTCCTCCATCGCGGCGATGACGATGCCGCGGTCGATGGATTTTTCGCGGGCAACCGCGTCGGCGATCTGCAACAGCTCGAGCCTGTTGGCGCTGACAGCCATAGCTCACTCTCCTCCGTTCAAAGTTTTGCGCATGATCTTCTCCGAAAACCGGTTCCCACTTTTCGGGATCATGCGCTGCCGGCAGGCCGTTGCGGCCGCTGCCGGGACTGTCTGACTTCGCGTCTTTCTTCGCGTTTGGCCGCGCGCCGTTCGCGCTTGGCCGCCTTCTCGCGCCGCAGAGCCTCGGTCACCAGTTCGTCGGTGAGCACCAGCTTTGCTTCGCTCATCTCTTCGATCGGCAGGCTGACGACCGCCTCTTCGCCTTCGGGCGCCTCGTCGCGGACAAGCCGTGCGAGATCGCCTTCGGTGCCGGCGAGCGTGCCCTTGAAGCGCTTGCGGCCGTTGACCGCGACCGCCATCTCGATCCGCACCAGGTGACCGGAATAGCGGTCGAAGTCGGACTTGCGGACCAGCGGCCGGTCGATGCCCGGCGAGGAAACCTCCAGCCGGTAGGCCTTTTCGATCGGGTCGGCGACGTCGAGGACCGGCGACAAGGCGCGCGAAATGTCCTCGCAGTCGTCGATGGTCAGGGTCCCGTCCAGCCGCTCGGCCATGATCTGGACGGTGCAGCCTTCGGCGGCGGAGACGCGCACGCGCACCAGCCGGAAGCCGATCTGGCCGAGCACGGGCTCGATGATCGCGGCGACGCGCGCCGGCAGCCCCGGCTCGACGATCAGCCGCGGCTCGTCATCCTGTGCTGTGGCGGTGTGCGCCGCCTGCGTCTCGTTGGACACCATTTGGTAACGAAAAAGAGCGGGCCCCCGGAAGGACCCACTCTCACAAACCTGATTTGGTTATGAGGGTGTATGCTTACAGCCCGAAATATAGCGGTTTTTCGATCCGGCGCAAGGCCGAACTCTCTGCGTCAGGGCTAACTTTTCCTTCAGAATCGCCGTTTAAATTTGGCTAAGACCGCGGCCGCGGTCCGTTTCCTGATGGGTCTCGCGAGTTCCGTATGGGTGCTGCCCCCGCTTCCCTGCTTCCCGAGCTGGAAGAGGTCGTCCAGCACGGCTCCGCGGAGAAGCGGGCCGAGACGCTGCGGCGCATCACCGGCCTGTTCCTCGACGGCGCTCCCGCCTTCAGGGACGAGCATGTCGCCGTCTTCGACGACGTCATCGGCTATCTCATCGAGGAAATCGAGGCGAAGGCGCTCGCCGAGCTTTCGCGCAAGCTCGCGCCCATCGTCAACGCGCCGGTCAAGGTCGTCACGCGGCTTGCCGGCTCCGACGACATCGATGTCGCCGAGCCGCTGCTCAAGCAGGGGCACATCCCCGATCCCGAGCTCATCCGCATCGCCGAGACCAAAGGTCAGGCGCATCTGCTTGCGCTGTCGGCGCGCGGCGCGGTCAGCGAGGCGCTGGCCGACGTCATCGTCGCGCGCGGCGACCGCGACGTGTCGCGCTCGATCGCCACCAACGCTGCGGCCAGGTTGTCCGAAGACGCCTTCAGCACCCTGGTCAAGCGCGCCGAGCAGGACGGCGTGCTCGCCGAGAAGGTCGGCATGCGCACCGACATTCCGCCGCGTCTGTTCCGCACGCTGCTGATGCAGGCGAGCGACGTCGTGCAGAAGCGGCTCCTCGCGCAGGCCAAGCCGGAGACGCAGGCCGAAATCCGCAAGATCCTCGCGCGCGTCACCGACGAGGTCGGCGCCCGCGCCGCGCCGCGCAACTACACCGCGGCGCTCGCCGCCGTGCGGCAGATGCACAAGGACGGCAAACTCACCGAGGCGGAGATCGTCACCTTCGCCGAGGCGGGCAAGTACGAAGAGACGATCGCCGCGCTCGCCACCCTGTGCGCCGTGCCGGTCGAGATCGTCGATCGGCTGATGAACGGCGAGCGCGCCGACCCGGTGCTGATCCTGGCGCGCGCGGCCGGCTTCGGCTGGCCGACGGTGCGCGCCGTCATTTCATCGCGTCCGGGAACGAAGCCGTCGACGCAGGTGTTGCAGGCCGCGTTCGAGAATTTCGAGCGGCTCACCCCGGCGACCGCGCAGCGCGTCGTCCGCTTCTGGCAGGTGCGCCAGGGCACCGGGGAGTAAGCGCGCCTCACGTCTTCCGAAAAATGAAATACGCCGGCGTGCGGCCCTCGCGGATCGCCTTCGCCTCGTAGCGCGTGCGCACGAAACCGTTCCAGGGCTTGCGCCAGTCATCGGCGACACGCGCGGTCCATGTGAAATCGTCCGAGCGCAAGATGCGCATCAGCACGTGCTCGGCATAGCTCGCAATGTCGGTGGCGAAACGGAATTCGCCGCCGCTTTTCAAGAGCCGCGCCAGCCGCGTCAGGCTCTCGTCCTGCACGAAGCGCCGCTTCCAGTGCCGCCGCTTCGGCCACGGATCGGGATACAAGAGATCGATGCGCGTCAGCGACGCCGGCGGCAGCCAGTCGATCAGCGCGCTGGCGTCACCGTGAAACAGCCGGACGGTACCAAGCTTGGTGTCGTCGATCGCGACGAGCGCCTTGGCGATGGCGTTGAGGAAGCCGTCGGTGCCGATGTAGCCGACGTTGGGGTTTGCCTGCGCCTGCGCGATCAGATGCTCGCCGCCGCCGAAGCCGATCTCCAGCCGCACCTCGTCTACGCCGGGAAAGAGCGCGCACAGATCGGCCGGCGCAGGTTGCGTCAGGTCGATGCCGACCTTCGGCAGCAGCGTGTCGAACAGCGCCGCCTGCCGCGGCTTGAGCGCGTGGCCCTTGCGGCGGCCGAAGAAGGCGCGTTGCGCCCCTTCCTTGTCATCACCGGGCCGCCGCGAAGCGGCGTGACCCGGTGATCCCGATTCATCTGGCAATGACGTGCGCCCCTAAGCGAGATGGCCGGGACGAGCCCGGCCATGACAAGCTTAGTCGTGTTGGAGCCGAACGAAAACGAGGGCTTACTTCACCGCGCTCTTGATCTGCGAGGCGAGGTCGGTCTTCTCCCACGAGAAGCCGCCGTCCTTTTCCGGCTGACGGCCGAAATGGCCGTAGGCGGCGGTGCGGCGATAGATCGGCCGGTTGAGCTTGAGCGTGCGCCGGATATTGGTCGGCGTCAGGCGGAACAGCTGCGGCAGGATCTTCTCGAGCTTCTTCTCGTCGACCTTGCCGGTGCCGTGCGTGTCGACGAGCACCGACATCGGGTCGGCGACGCCGATCGCGTAGGCGACCTGGATCGTGCACTTGTCGGCGATGCCGGCCGCGACGACGTTCTTGGCGAGATAGCGCGCGGCGTAAGCGGCCGAGCGGTCGACCTTGGTCGGATCCTTGCCGGAGAAGGCGCCGCCGCCGTGCGGCGCGTAGCCGCCGTAGGTGTCGACGATGATCTTGCGCCCGGTCAGGCCGCAGTCGCCGTCGGGACCGCCGACGACAAAGTTGCCGGTCGGGTTGACCAGGAAGTCGGACGACTTCTCGGGCATCCAGCCCTTCGGCAGCGCCGACTCGACCGCCGTCGAGATCATCTCCTTGATCAGGCCGGGCGTGTATTTCTTGCCGTTGCGGCTCTGCGCATTGTGCTGCGTCGAGACGACGACCTTGGTGCAGCCGACCGGCTTGCCGTCAACGTACTTGACCGTGACCTGGCTCTTGGCGTCGGGCTGGAGGTCGAAGAGCTGACCGTTGCGGCGCTTGTCCGACAGCACCTTCAGGATCTTGTGTGCGAAATAGATCGGCGCCGGCATGAACGAGTTCTTCTCGTAGACTTCGCTCTCGTTGCAGGCATAGCCGAACATCATGCCCTGATCGCCGGCACCTTCTTCCTCACCGCCCTTTTTCTTCTTGGCGTTGACGCCCATGGCGATGTCGGGCGACTGGCCGTGCAACAGCACTTCCACGTCGGCGCCGTGATAGGAGAAGCCGTTCTGGTCGTAGCCGATGTCCTTCACGACATCGCGCGCGATCTGCGTGATCAGCTCGCGATCGACGACCGAGACGCCGTGGATATCGCGGAAGAGCTGGCCGCGGCCTTCGCCGGCGACGACGATCTTGTTCGTCGTGCAGAGGGTCTCGCAGCCCAGTCGCGTGTTCACCTGGCTGTCGTCCGCGATGCCGAGCTTGACGTCGCGTTCCAGAAACGCGTCGAGGATCGCGTCGGAAATCTGGTCGCTGACCTTGTCCGGATGGCCTTCGGAAACCGACTCGCTGGTGAACAGGTAGTTCGTATGAGCCACTGCGGAACTCCTCCCCCTGACGCGGTCTCAAGACCGCGTATGGCATCTGATCGGGGGTGTTTCTTGCAGTGGCCGCAGGTCAGGTCAAGATGCGGGCAGCGTGGGAATTCGGTGGGATTGTAGGGCTCACTCTTCGCCGGCGATCTGCTCGACGAGATCGACGATGCGGCGGCGCAGCTTCGAGTTCTTGATGCGCATGAAGGATTTCGTGAGCGACAGGCCGTCCGACGTCGCAAGGAAGTCGGACACATAGGCCGGCGAGGGCGCCTCGCTCAAGCCGCTGCCCAGATTGCCGCTGCCTGACGGCGAGGCCGGCGCGCCTTCGAAGAAGAAGGACACCGGCACCTGGAGAATGTGCGCGATCTGCTGCAAGCGGCTCGCGCCGATGCGGTTCGTGCCCTTTTCGTATTTCTGAACCTGCTGGAAGGTGAGGCCCAAAGCGTCGCCGAGCTTTTCCTGGCTCATGCTCAGCATCATCCGGCGCATGCGCACGCGCGAACCGACGTGCTTGTCGATCGGATTAGGGGCCTTCTTAGCCATAAATCGCTCCTATACGACTATCGTCGCGGGTAATGTCACATGTAACCGAAGTGTTGCAATCCGTGAATTCCAGCAACCGATTAAAGAAATTCCGATACAATTCGAAATATGATAGAGTATTCAGATACTTGATGCTGTTTTAACGTCCGTTAACCATGCCGATGCGAACAGGTTTATTTGCACAAAGGGCAACTCGACGGGTTGTATCCCGAGCAGCTCAATCTATGCGCGCAGACGTCTTTTGAATACTAATATCAGGCCGAAGGCGAGCATCCCAATCAATATGTAATTACCGAACCGTGCATAGACCGTCGTGCCCAGCGCGCGCGGCAACGGCGCATCGAGCACGCCTTCGTCGCCCAGCGGCAGTGATTTTAAAATCCGTCCGACCGGGTCGACCACGGCGGAAATGCCCGTATTTGCTGCGCGCACGAGCGGCAGGCCCTCGGCGATCGCCAGAACGCGGGCCTGCTGGAAGTGCTGGTACGGTCCCGACGAGATGCCGAACCAGCCGTCATTGGTGACGTTGACGAGCCAGCCCGGCCGCTCGCCGGCAGGCACGGCGGCGCCGGGGAAGATCGCCTCGTAGCAGATCAGCGGCAGCACCTTCGGCGCGCCCGCGACTTCCATCGCGCGGCGACGGTCGCCGGAGAGAAAGCCGCCCGCCATCTTGGTGAGGTTTTGCAGCCCGAGGCTTTCGAGCAGTCCCTGGAGCGGCAGGTATTCGCCGAACGGGACGAGGTGCACCTTGTCGTAGACGGAGCGCACGGCGCCGTCGCTGCCGATGACATAGACCGAATTGTAGGCGCGCGTGACGCGCTGTCCCGCTTCGGTCGGCGCGGCGCGCACTGCGCCGGTGATCAATTGCGTACCGGGTCGGATCAGGTCGGCGATCTGCGCCAGTGCGTCGGGCTCGCGCGTCAGGAAAAAGGGAAACGCCGCTTCAGGCCAGATCAGGATCGTGGCGTCGTGCACGCCCTTTGAGTCGGGACCCGTCGCGCGGTTCGACAGGCGCAGATAGCGCGCCATCACCTCGTTCTTGGCGCTGTAATTGAACTTCTGGTCCTGTTGCAGATTCGGCTGCATCAGACGCAGCTTGACCTTCGGCACGTAGGTCGTCGGATGCGTGGCGAGGCGCGCGAGGCCGTAGCCGTACATGGCGGCGAGCACGACCAGGCCGACGATGAGCGGACGCCACGGCGCCGGCGTGTCCGTCTTCTCGTCGGTCAACACGGCCGGCGCCGCGCAGATCGCCAGCGTCAGGAAGGTCAGCGCCCATACGCCCATGAGCGACACGCTCTGCGCCAGCGCCAGGGGCTCGGTGAGCGCGTAGCCGTACGTGTTCCACGGGAAGCCGGAGAGCAGATGGCCGCGCAGCCATTCGGCAATCGTCATCGTCGCGGCGAAACCGATGAGCCGCAGCGGCCCGCGCACCCAGATGAGCCGCGCCGCTGCCGCACCGAGTGCAGTGTAGATCGCGAGATAGGCGGGAAGCCCTGCGACCGCGACCGGCAGGAGCCAGCCGAAGGTCTTGGCGTCGACAAGGAACGCGTAGCCGACCCAGTAGAGCCCGAACAGGAAATAGCCGAAGCCGAAGCACCAGCCGGCGATCGCTGCGTTCCACACCGCGCTGCGGCGGCCCTGCGTCGAGCCGTCGATCAGCCACACGAGCACCGGAAAGGTGACGAACAGCACCGGCCACGCATTGACCGGCGCCATGGACAGAGCCGAGGCCGCGCCGGCGAGGAAGGCGATGAAAGCGCGCTCCCAGCCGAAGGCGAGGACCACCGCATGCGCGGCGCGCGTGACGAAAAGCGGCGGCCGTTCGGCGCTGACGACGCTCACGGGCGTCGCGACCCGGCTGGCGGACCGGTCTCCTCCGCCGCCGTTGCGGCACTCGCGGCTTCCGCTTCGCGGCGGCGCGGCTCGCGCGGCTTCTCGCGGCGTTCCTTGAGCCTCAGGATGCGCACGCGCTTGATGCGGCGCGGATCGGCATCGAGCACTTCGAACTCGAACAGGCCGGGACCGGGAATCAGTTCGCCGCGCAGCGGCAGGCGGCCCGCGCGCGTGACGAGATAACCGCCGAGCGTGTCGACCTCTTCGGCCGCATCGCCGACTTCCAAATCGTGGCCGACGACGCCGACCACGTCCTCCAGCTTGGCGCGCGCGTCGGCGATCCAGGAGCCGTCCGCCTGATGCACCACGGCGGGCGTCGCGTCCTCGTCGTGCTCGTCGCTGATCTCGCCGACGATCTGCTCGACGATGTCCTCGATCGAGCAGATGCCGTCGGTGCCGCCATATTCGTCGATCACCAGCGCCAGGTGGATGCGGGAGGCCTGCATGCGCGCGAGCAGGTCGATCGCTCGCATCGACGGCGGCACGAACAGGATCTGGCGCACGATCTTGGTCGAGGACAGCGGCGTCGACAGGTCGATCGCTTTCAGGTCGAGATTGGCCGGCAGCGGCTTCTTGCGCTTGGCGTTCTTCTCGGCGTCGACGCCGGCATGCGCCGTCATGTAGGCGATGAGGTCGCGGATGTGCACCATGCCGACCGGATCGTCGAGCGTGTCGTCATAGACGACGAGGCGCGAATGCCCGGCGCCCTCGAACACGCGGATCAATTCGCCGAGCTGGATGTTCTGCTGCACGTCGATGATGTCGGCGCGCGGCACCATGACGTCGCCGACGCGGCGCTCGCGCAAGCCGAGGATGTTCTTGAGCATCCGGCTTTCTTCCGGCGAGAAGCCGGATTCGCCGGGGCTCATGACGTCGAGC
>DASTGR010000097.1:0-3585 GCA_035718885.1 Pseudolabrys sp.
GCACGAGCTGCGCCTGCGGGGCAATCTGGTGCTGCATGCGCGACCGCTGGACGCTGGCGAGTCTGTGACACTCCAAGAGGAGAGCGCGGGCGGCTAACGGGCATGTACAATGGCGTCATGTGAGCCGAGAGGAGGCGCTTATGCGTATCCGGGTCGCGGCAGTGCAGCTCAACTCGCGCGACGACAAGGCGACCAACGCCGCCGCAGCGGAGGCTGGAATCGTCGCGGCGGCCGAGGCCGGCGCGCGCCTCGTCGTCCTGCCGGAATTGTGGACGTACCTGGGGCCAGCCGAGGGCAACCGCGCCAACGCCGAGCCGATCCCCGGCCCCGTCACCGAACGCCTCGCCGCCCTCGCCCGGCGCTACGGCCTCATCCTGCACGGTGGGAGCATGCTGGAAGCGCCCGCCGGCTCGCCGCGCGACGCCCGCCCCTACAACACCGCCGTGCTCTTCGGCCCGGACGGCGCCCTGCTCGCCACCTATCGCAAGATTCACCTCTTCGACGCGGTGCCCGACGATGCCGCGCCCGCCTATCAGGAGTCGGCCACTATCGCCGCCGGCGACGCCATCGTCACCGCCGAGGTGGAGGGCCTGACGCTGGGTCTCGCCACCTGCTACGACCTGCGCTTCCCGGAGCTCTTCCGCGCGCTGGCGCTGCGCGGCGCCCAGGTCTTTCCGCTGCCATCCGCCTTCACGCTGGAGACGGGACGCGACCACTGGGAGCCGCTCATCCGCGCCCGCGCCATTGAGAACGGCTGCTATGTGGTCGCCGCCGATCAGGTGGGCACGTTCCCGCCGAAACGGGCCACCTTCGGCCGCAGCCTGATCGTGGACCCGTGGGGTACGGTGCTCGCCCAGGCGCCAGACCAGCCCTGCGTCGTCACGGCTGAGATTGATACCGACCGCGTGGCCGACGTGCGCCGGCGCATCCCCTCGCTTGCCAACCGCCGGCCGGACGTGTACGACCGATAGCTAACGGGCGGAGTCACTCACCCATCGGCACCCAGATGTTTTTGACCTGGGTCGCCGCGCGCAGGAACTCGCGCCCTTCGCCCTGCTCCGCCTCCATCCAGGCGCGGGGCCGGCCGTAGCCGCACCAGGTGCGCTTCATGTTGCCGGCGGACGCCTCTTCGACCATGCGCGCGCCGTCGGCGGAGCCGAAGTACCAGACGCCGTCCACGTCGTCGTGCCGCGCCAGCACATCGGCCAGCGTGTCACGTGGGCCGGTGACGATGTTAACGACGCCGGCCGGCACGTCCGATGTCTCCAGGACGGAGTAGAAGTCGGTCGCCGCCAGCGGGTGCCGCTCCGAGGGGACGGCGACGACGGTGTTGCCCATGGCGATTGCCGGCGCCACCAGCGAGATGAAGCCGAGCAGCGGGTATTCGTCTGGGCAGACCAGGCCGAGCGCGCCCACTGGCTCATGGACGGCGAGCGTCATGCCGCGCAGCGGCGGTGAGTGGATGGCGCCGTCATACTTGTCGGCCCAGGCCGCGTAGGTGAAGAGCCGCTCGATGGAGCGCTCCACCTCGGCCTGTGTGTCCGCCGGCGGCCGGCCGGTCATGGCGGCGATGCGCCCGGCGAACTCGTCGGCGCGGGTGGAGAGGTTCTCGGCGATGTAGTAGAGGATCTGCGCGCGGTTGTACGCGGTGGCGTCCGCCCAGCCGGCCGCGGCGCGCGCCGCCTCGACGGCGTTGCGGATGTCTTTGCGGTTGCCCTCGCCGACCTCGCCCAGCAGCTCGCCGTCCGGTGCGTAGACGCCGCGGCTGTAGCCCGAATCCGGACGCACCTGCTTGCCGCCAATGAACTGCTTGGGCGTGCGGTCAATCGGCGACCAGAGCAGGGGATTCGCGGCGGGGTCGTGCCCATCCGGCTGGATGTGTGCGCCGTTGCCATGCCCATTCGCCGCGGTCCGCGTTGATTGTGCCGCGCGCTGGCGCCTGCCGCGCACACCGGAACCGTTGGGATGTGCCGCCGTTTCCCCGGCGTCCGCTGTCTCATACCCCTCATGTGGCTTGTGCGTTTGCCATTTCGGCGTCAGGTATTCGTACAGCCCTTCGAGGCCGCCCTCTCGCCCGAAGCCGCTCTCGCGGTAGCCGCCGAAGCCGGATGAGGCGTCGAAGACGTTGGTGCTGTTGATCCAGACGGTGCCGGCCTTCAGCTTACGCGCCACATCCAGCGCCTGGTTGACGCTCTCGCTCCAGACACTCGCCGCCAGCCCATAGGCGGTGTTGTTCGCCAGCGCGACGGCCTCGGCCGGCGTGCGGAAGGTGAGCGTCACCAGCACGGGGCCGAAAATCTCGGTCTGTGCGATGGTGGCGGCGGGCGCGACCTCGGTGAAGAGCGTGGGCGGGTAGAAGCAGCCCTCGGTGGGGCAGGCCCAGCTTGGCTGCCACATGCGCGCGCCCTCGGCGACGCCGGTGCGCACCAGCCGCTCGATGGTCTCAAGCTGCGCCGGACCGACGATGGCGCCGATGTCCACGGCTTTGTCCAGCGGATCGCCTACGCGCAGCTTCTCCATGCGCGCGCGCAGCTTGGCGATCATCTTTTCGGCGACGCTCTCCTGCACGAGCAGACGCGAGCCGGCGCAGCAGACCTGCCCCTGGTTGAACCAAATCGCGTCGACAACGCCCTCGACGACACTGTCGAGATCCGCGTCGTCGTACACGATGAACGGACTCTTTCCGCCCAGCTCGAGACTCAGCTTCTTGCCCGAACCCGCCGTCGCGCGACGGATGATCTTGCCGACTTCGGTCGATCCGGTGAACGCGATCTTGTCCACGTCCGGATGTTCGACGATCGCCGCGCCAGTCTCACCGTGCCCCGTGACGATGTTGATCACCCCCGGCGGAATTCCGGCGGCGTCGGCGATCTCGGCGAAACACAACGCGGTGAGTGGCGTGAACTCAGCCGGCTTGAGCACGACGGTATTTCCCGCCGCGAGTGCCGGCGCGATCTTCCACGCGAGCATGAGCAGCGGGAAGTTCCAGGGGATGATCTGCCCGACGACGCCGATCGCTTCGTAGCCGTCGAATTCACTGTCGAGCAACTGCGCCCAGCCGGCGTGATGGTAGAAATGGCGCGCGACGAGCGGAATGTCGATGTCCCGCGTTTCCCGAATCGATTTGCCGTTGTCCATCGACTCGAGCACGGCGAGCAAGCGCGAGTGCTTCTGGACGGCGCGGGCGAGCGCGTAGAGATAGCGGGCGCGCGCATGAGGGCTCAGTCCCTTCCACGCCGGCAAGGCTCGGCGCGCCGCGGTCACCGCCACATCCACGTCGGCTTTCGTTCCGTCGGTGACGCGGGCAATCGTCTTCGACGTGGCCGGATTGATGACGTCGAATGTGCGCCCCGGATCGGTCCATGCGCCGTCGACGAAGTGCCCGAACACGCGCTCGTGCTTTGCGAGCCACCCGAGCACTTCCTTGTCGCTCTCGGGTGCCGGACCGTATTCCATCGTTTTGAAAATCTCAGCGACTGTTGCCATCGCAGTCATCCTCCCGAGCGAAGCGAGTGGAGGATCTACTCGCCTTACCTGGTTGCTAGTCAACGACAGTAGATCCTCCGGCCGCCGCGCGGTCGGAGG
>DASTGR010000098.1:0-5217 GCA_035718885.1 Pseudolabrys sp.
CGAAGCGGCGAACGCTGCCGATCCCATCCTCGCCCTCGTGCCCGAGGACCGCCGCGGCACCCTCATTGCCCACAAGACGGGCGTTCATGACGGCGTGACAGGTTATCGGTTCGACATCCGCGTCCAGGGCGGCAACGAGACGGTTTTCTTCGAAATCTGACGGCAAATTCCGGCTTTCGGCAGGAGGCGGGAGAGGGCGGGCTGCCCACTCTCGTCTCCTCTTTGTGCCCTTGTGGGTGGGCAGATGTGGGCAAAGTCGAAATCCAACCTAGCCCCAAGACCAGCTTTTTCGAGCCAGTAACCGTTTGAGAATCGCGGCCGATGCGGGTTTGTACTGCCCACCCACTCTGCCCAACTTTCCCAACATCATTTTTGTGGTTGACCGAAGCGGGGACCTTTGGTTCGCTTGGCGCCAAGAACACGGCCGCAAAGGCCGATTTGAGGAAACGCCGCGCCAAAGCTGCGCCCAACGAGGCCGCTCATGAACGAGCAGATACTTCAGGAGATCAGCGACTTCTGCCGCGCGCAGGGGCTCGCCGAATCCACCTTCGGCCGCCGCGCCGTCAATGACGGCAAGCTCGCCAGCCGCCTGCGCAATGGCGGCCGTATCACCACTGACACACTCGACCGCATCCGCGCGTTCATGGCGCAGGGCCGCGACGATCCGCCCGCCCGTCGCCGCATCCTGTTCGATGCCGGCGGATCAGCGCCGACCGCCGCACCCATATCTTTCCCGACAGCGCAGTTGCCGATGGTCAAGCCGCCAGCCCCCTCAGTTGCCTCCGGTCAGGCGAGCGACGACCCGCAGCGCAATTTCCGATTCTTCGACAACCGGCAGAAATATCTGCTGTTCGTGAACACCTGTAGCGAGAAGTGGGAAGTCGCGAACCGCGTCAGCCTCGAGCTCGCCAACATTCATCCTCGTCCACCGGCGGTGCGCCTGTTCGACGCCGGCGTCGGCGACGGCACGGTGCTTGCCCGCGTCATGCGCGCGATGCACGACCGCTACCCGACCATGCCGTTCTATGTGGTCGGCAAGGAGATCAGCCTCGAAGACGTGCGCCTGACGCTGCAAAAACTGCCCGACCGTTTCGTCGAGCACCCCTCAAGCGTCGTCGTGCTGACGAATCTCGCCTATGCCGAGGCGCCATGGCTATCCGTGAAGTCGCTGTCCGCCGCCACCAGCCTGGTGTGGAAGGAAGTGGCGATGGACGGCACCAGCGCGCACTCCTTCGAGCAACAGATCACCGCGCTCGAGCCGTTCCTGGCCGAGAGCTGGAAGGCGCGCGTGTCGCAGAAGAGCGGCAATCCGGTCTATGAGCGGCCGGTCGTCCTCGTGCTCTACCGCAACGACCACAAGTTCCTGCTCGACCAGATCATCCCGAAGCCGGGCGGCACCGTCGCCGACTACGATCTCGTCATCGCCTCCCAGCCGTTCCGCGCCCGCGCCTCACTCGAATTCAAATCCAAGCGTGTGCTCGCGCCTCTCGCGCGTGCGCTCGGTCCCGGCGGCCGCATGATCGCCATCCATTCGCACGGCAACGATCCGGGCATGGACATCATCCGCAGGGTCTGGCCGGAGGACAATCCGTTCGTGCACAACCGCCACGATCTCTTGAAGGCGGTGAAGCAGGAGCTGGGCAACGCCGGCCGCGATCTGAATTTCAACGCCTACTCCGACCAGCGCTCGCTGTTCCGCTACGACATGCACACGCTGCCATCGGAGATTTCATCGTCGATCGGAACCTCGACACTGCTCGCGGCCTGGAACGCCGCAGTCTACGTGGCGCAGGTCGAGGACGACCGGCTCGCCGACGTCAACGCCGACCGGCGTTATGTCGAGGCGACACGCGACGTGCTGCAAGAGCACGGCGGGTTGTGGTTCTATGACGAGTCTTTCGTGATCTCGCGTCGGCGCGAGTGACCGCAATGGCGAGGAATGCCGCGATCGCGCGGATGCACCACGCGCAGCGACAGGAAGATGCGCGCTTGACGATCGATCCGAACCCGATGCCGACGACCGTCGCGCGCCGCTTCTCGATCGAGGCGACGCGGCCCAAGCCGGAAGAGATCGCGGCGGTCGCCGCGCGCGTTCCGGCGGGCACGGAAATCTATCTGACCGCGGTGCCGACGCAGACACAGGACGAACTCGTCGCCGCGGCACACAACGTGCGTCGCGCCGGACTCGAGCCGGTCGTGCACGTGGCCGCGCGCCGGCTGCCGAGCGCGCAGACGCTCGCCGACCTGCTCGCGCGGCTCCATGGCGAGGCGGATCTTCGTCGGCTGTTGGTGATCGGCGGCGACGTCGATCCGGTCGGCCCGTTCGCCGACGCGCTCGCTGTCATCCAGAAGGGGCGCTTGCGCGAAGCCGGGATCGAGCGCATTGGCATCGGCGCCTACCCCGAAGGGCATCCGCACATCGCGCCGGCGCGGCTGGAAGCGGCGCTTGACGAAAAGATCGCGGCCGCGGCGGCGCAGGGTTTGGACGTCTATCTGACGAGCCAGTTCTCCTTTTCGCCGGAGCGGATCGTCGCCTGGCTCAAGCAGTTGCGCGCCTGCGGGATCGACCGGCCGGTGAGCGTCGGCATGGTCGGGCCGACCAGCGTGACCGCGCTCATCCGTTTCGCCAAGCGTTGCGGGGTCTCAACCTCGCTGCGCGGATTGATGTCGGGCGCGGCGACGGCGCTGATCGGCAATGTCGGTCCCGACCGGATCATCGATGGACTCGACGCCGCGCAAGGCCCCATCGGCGACGTGCACCCGCATTACTTTACGTTCGGCAATCTAGTCGCGACCGCCGAATATGCGAGCACAATGGCGCGCAAGATGGCCGTGGCCCCGACTTAAGGCGCCTCTTGTCGGTCGATCAATGAAAAGAGGCATGGTGCGGTGGCGCGCCATGCCTCTTGTTTTGATCCATGCCTACCGGCTATCCGACGATTGCTTACTCGGCCGCCTGGTGGCGCCACTTGCCTTCGTAACCCTCGCGCACCACGGCCGAGTACGGCGTCGGCGAGACGATGACCTTGATCTCGGTCTGCCTGTGGCGCTCGACGGTGGTCTTCTTCGTTCCGCCGTTCTCCTCGCCCCAGACTAGCGAGAGCTCGGTGCCGGGCTTGGAGAATTCCTCCTCGACCCAGCCGAGCGACAGCATCTTGCGCTCGTTGAACGAGTAGCCGGAGAACATCGAAGCGCCAGCCATCTTGCCGCCCTTCATCACCGCGTCATAGGAAGACGAGGCGTAGTTCGACAGCGGCAGGTCGATGAACTTGTAGTTTTCGCCGGCGGGCGCGAGCTGCGAGGCCCAGATGCGCTCGACGTCCTTGTTCTCCCAGGCGAAGGTCACCTTCTTGCGCTTGTTCTTGCCTTCCATCGCCTTGAGCGCGTCGGCGCCGATGAAATCGTGGTCGAACTTGGTGAAGGTGTTGTAGCCGAGCTCGTACGGCGTTGTGTAATAGTCCTCGACCTTCTTGGAGACGAAGCTGCCGCCGATCGAAGCGTTCGCCTCGTAGCTCGTGATCGGCAGCCACTCGCGATAGGCCTTGAGCTTGTCGCCGGTATAGATCGCCGGAACGGGCGAGGGGATCCAGCCGGACTCGAGCGTGTTGGTGGCGTAGGCGCGGGCGCCGACGGCGACAATGCCGAAGTCCTTGCCGGCTTCCATGATGGCGGTCTTGATCTCATCGACCTGCTCGTAGGGGCCCCAGACTTCGAGGCCGGGCGCACCCGCCATGCCGTGGCGCAGCGCGCGCACTTTGCGGCCCGCAATGGTGATGTGGCCCATGCGGAAGAACTTGATGTCGGGGAAGACGCCGCCATTGAGCTTCTTGATGACGTCCTGCGCGTTCGGGCCCTGGATCTGATAGCGGTAGAACGCGCGCGTCACCGGCTTGCCCATCGGACGCGACGGCGAGCGGTCGTCGTATTTGGTGGTGACGTTATAGCCGCCGGTCTTGGCGTGGAATTCGATCCAGTTGGCGGCCGGGTTGCGGCCGACATAGCACATGCTGTTCTCGGCGAGATAGAACAGGATGCCGTCGCCGATGACATGGCCGTAGGGCGTGACCGGCGCGAACTGCTTGGCCTGATCGACTGAGAAATTCTTGAACGAGTTGGTCGCGAGGTGCTGGAGCAGCTTGACCGTGTCCGGTCCCTCGACGAACAGATTGACCATGTGGTGCGACTGGTCGAACAGAACGCAGGTCTCGCGCCATGCGCGCTGCTCGTCGCGCCAGTTCGAGAACTCCGGCGCGACGACGGGATAGACATACGCGCCGATCTGCGAGTTGCGCATCATCGCGACGATGTCGCCCGCGTTCTTGATCTTCTCTTCGAGGTTCTTTGCCATGTCGTCTCACTCCCGCTGATTGTACTGTCGTGGTGTCGTTGCTCGCGCCATGGCCCGGCCGCGCCGTCGTCGGTGACTGGCCGCCCAGAGCCGGTAATTTCAGGTCCGCTGTATACAGCTTTTTGTCCGGACTTTCCTCCATGGTGCCCCATCGGCCCTTCCGAGGGCGTTTTGCCTATAGCGGGGCGGCCGGTTTTTCGTTATCGGTATACAGCATGAATTCCGGATCCCTCAAGGATTGGGCAGAAAAATAAGGACGCCCATCGTGCCCACCCCCATTCAGGACACCGACCGGGCGTCGTCGCAGACGGTCAAAGCGCAACTGGCGCTGCGGGACCTGATCCTGACGGGCGAGCTCAAGCCGGGCGACCGCATTTCCGAGCTGTCGCTGGTCGACCGCCTCGGCATGTCGCGCACGCCGATCCGGACGGCGCTGGCGCGGCTCGAGGACGAGGGCTTCCTCGAGGCGATCCCGTCCGGGGGCTTCGCCGTCAAGGCATTCTCCGAGCGCGATGTGTACGACGCCATCGAGCTGCGCGGCACGCTCGAGGGCTTTGCCGCGCGGATCGCGGCCGAGCGCGGCGTGAGCGGGTCGCTCATCAAGGAAATGCGGGACGTTCTGCGGCGGATCGACGAGATCGCGGCGCTCCCCGAGCTGACCGTCGACCATTTCTCCGACTATGTCGGTTTGAACGGCCGCTTTCACGCGCTGCTGGTCGAGGCCGCCGATAGCGCGGTCCTGAAGCGGCAAATCGAGCGGACGCTGAACCTGCCCTTCGCCTCGCCGAGCGGCTTCGTCATGGTGCAGGCGATGCTGCCCGAGGCGAGCAAGGTCCTGACCATCGCCCAGGACCACCATCATTGCGTCG
>DASTGR010000099.1:0-15626 GCA_035718885.1 Pseudolabrys sp.
CTTGTCCGGTGCGGGAAAATTGATCTCGCGCACTTCATCGACGGTGAGAGCCGCGATCGGCTCCATCTTTGCCAGCATCTTGAGGCGCGACTGCGCCTGGCGCGCCTTCGTTGCCTTGGCGCGGAAGCGGTCGACGAAGGCTTGCAGATGCTTGCGCTGCGCCTCCTGCTTCTTGATTGCCTTCTGGTCGAGCACCATGCGCTCGGCGCGCTGCTTCTCGTAGGCCGAATAGCCGCCGCGCCACAATGTTAATTTATGCTGCTCGAGCGCGAGAATGTGCTGTACGGAATTGTCGAGCAGGTCGCGGTCGTGGCTGATGACGATCATGGTCGCCGGGTAGCGGGCGAGATGGTCCTGGAGCCACAAGGTGCCTTCGAGATCGAGATAATTGGTCGGCTCGTCAAGCAGCAGGAGATCGGGCTGCGCGAACAATGTTGCGGCGAGCGCGACGCGCATGCGCCAGCCGCCGGAGAACTCCGCGCAGGCGCGCTGCTGGTCCTCATGCGAGAACCCAAGCCCAGCGAGGATCGCGGCGGCGCGCGCCGGCGCGGCATGCGCGCCGATGTCGGCCAGCCGCATTTGTATCTCGGCGATGCGGTGCGGATCGATGGCGGTCTCGGCTTCGGCGAGCAGGGCGGTACGCTCGCGGTCGGCTTTCAGCACGACCTCGATGAGCGCCTCCGGACCGTTCGGCGCTTCCTGCGCGAGGCGGCCGATGCGCCAGCGCGACGGCATGTCGACGTGGCCGGTCTCGGCCGGATGGTCGCCGGTGAGGACGTTGAACAGCGTCGACTTGCCGGTACCGTTGCGGCCGACGAGGCCGACGCGCGCGCCCTCGGGGATGCGCGCGGACGCATCCTCGATCAGCGTGCGGCCCGCAATGCGGACGGTGAGGTCGTCGATGATCAGCATGGGCGCGTCGTCACCCTGAGGGGCGCGCGCAAGCGCGCCTCGAAGGGTCTCTGAGTCACAGGTCCTTCGAGGCACGCGCGCAGTGCGCGCGTGCACCTCAGGACGACGGGAGAGATCAAGCCAGCGCCTCGGCCACAGCCTTGCCGCACTGGACGGTGTTCGCCGGACCTTTCAGGTCGCGCGTGCGCAGCTTCTCCTGGCCGAGCACGGTCTCGATCGCCTTGACGATGGCCATGGCCGCGTCGTACTCGCCGAGATGGTCGAGCATCATGGCGCCGGACCAGATCTGGCCGATCGGATTGGCGATGCCCTGGCCGTAAATGTCGGGCGCGGAGCCGTGCACCGGCTCGAACACGGACGGGAATTTGCGCTCGGGATTGATGTTGCCGGACGGCGCGATACCGATCGTGCCGGTGCAGGCGGGGCCGAGGTCGGAGAGGATGTCGCCGAACAAGTTCGAGGCGACGACGACGTTGAACGTGTCCGGCTTGAGCACGAACAGCGCCGAGAGGATGTCGATGTGGAACTTGTTCCACTTCACGTCGGGGTAGGCCTTCGCCATCGCCTCCACGCGCTCGTCCCAGTACGGCATGGTGATGGCGATGCCGTTCGACTTGGTCGCCGAGGTGAGATGCTTCTTCGGCGTCTTCTGCGCGAGGTCGAAGGCAAACTTGAGCACGCGGTCGACGCCGACGCGCGTCAGGATCGTCTCCTGCATCACGATCTCGCGGTCGGTGCCGGGGAAGGCGCGGCCGCCGATGGCCGAATACTCACCCTCGGTGTTCTCGCGCACCACCCAGAAGTCGATGTCGCCCGGCTTGCGGCCGGCGAGCGGCGAGGGCACGCCGGGCATCAGCCGCACCGGGCGCAGGTTGACGTACTGGTCGAACTCGCGGCGGAACAGGATCAGCGAGCCCCACAGCGAGATGTGGTCCGGCACCTTGTTCGGCATGCCGACGGCGCCGAAGTAGATCGCGTCGTGCTGGCCGATCTTCTCCTTCCAGTCCTCCGGCATCATGCGGCCGTGCTTTTCGTAGTAGTCGCAGGAGGCGAAGTCGAAATCGTCGAGGCGCAGCTCGAAACCGAACTTCTTGGCGGCCGCTTCGAGCACGCGCACGCCCTCGGGCACGACCTCCTTGCCGATGCCGTCGCCGGGGATCACGGCAATGCGGTGGACGCGGTTGGTGGCCATGGGGCGTTCCTTTTGGGAGGCGTGTTGTTGTGGGACGCGTTCAATCATTCCGATTGGATCAGCGCAAGCCTGTGTCCGTTCGATCGACGGATAGGCGTGACTCATCGCCCGTATTCTTTGGTCGGCCCCGGGCAGGCCCTCGTCTTGGTGCTGCTTTCCGCCGCTCTCGAGAAGTACCGAGGGCGCGCGGGACGCATTTGGTCCCGGAGGACCCACGGACCTCGACGCCTCGCAGCATCGAGGCATGCTGAAGTCCGGATAACCGCAAGTCCGCCAAACCCAAGGCGTCCCGCGCACGGTGTTTCTAGGTCTGCTCCGCGCTGCCCCCGGTGGACTTCCCATTTCAGGCCTCTTTTGAAGGCCTATCCACCGCTGCGGGCCCAAAGGGCTGTGGCTCGCCGTCGACCGGCGCCACGGCCCCCGCCGACGGGGCCCAGCGACGTGCGGTAGGCACGCCGGGACGAGCGCGGCTTGAACCGCCGGAGGGATAAGAACCGCGCCGCATCTCCGACGCTTCCCCCCGGCCACCGCATCCCGCCCCGCGTCTGGAGACGCTTGATCAGACGCCCCTCGGTAACGGGGCGGGACGTGTGACTATATGCATATGACTCTAGGACCGGTCAATAGTCCTTTGTAAAGAATTTGTGCTGCGCTGCCGCGAGCGTGAGTCTTTCCCGGCCTCATGGTGAGGAGCGGCCGAAGGCCGCGTCCCGAACACCGCAAGTCGGCTATGGCCGACTTGCGCCCTAAAGCGCCGATCTCGGGTGGACCCGAGATCGGATGGGCCGCCCCATCCTTCGAGACGGCGGCTTCGCCGCCTCCTCAGGATGAGGCGGAGAGACTCTGCGGCGTATGGGGCCCCGCTTTCGCGGGGAGGACAGACTTCGCGGGGCGCAAACGGCTACGCCATCGACTTCAGCCCGACGCCGGTTTCGCGCTGATAAAAAATCAGGTCCAGGCTCGGCGTCGCGTCGTTGCCGATGATGCCGGTCAGGAGGACATGCGCCTGGCCGCGGTGATGGGTCTGGTGGTTGAAGAAATGGTCGAGCGCCGGCGCCAGGACCTGCTCGATCGTCTGCGGCCGTACGACGGTCTTGTAGCGCAGCGTCGCGTTGAGGTCCGCCTCCGAGAGCCGGTCGACGTAGCGGCAGATGAGCGTGTCCTCCTTGCGCCGCGCTTCGCGCAAGGCTTCGAAGTCGTCGTAGAGGATGGCGTCGAGGGAGGGCGGCTGCTGACCGGCGCCGGTGAAGCGACGCATCCACATAAGGTCGCCGACGAGGAGGTGGTTGAGCGTGCCGTGCAGCGACTTGAAGAACGCGCCGCGGTCGGCGCGGTAATCGGCGTCCGGCACGGTCGCGGCGGCGGCGTAGAGCCGCTCGTTGCTCCAGGCATTGTAGCCGGCGAACATCTGATAGCGCGATTTCATGGGTTTCCACGGCGTCTTGCCGCCCCTTTGGCCGCCCGGTATAAGCCGCCGCCATTCGACCAAGCCAACAAATTTCGGTCACCCGACCGATCAGTTCCACTGAAGGGATGTCCACGATGGCGCGCGAGCGTACCTTTTCGATCCTCAAACCCGACGCCACCGAGCGCAACCTGACCGGCGCGATCAATGCCATGATCGAGAAGGCGGGCCTGCGCATTGTCGGGCAGAAGCGCGTCCGCATCACCAAGGAGCAGGCGCAGCGCTTCTACGGCGTGCACAAGGACCGGCCGTTCTTCGGCGAGCTGGTCGACTTCATGACCTCCGGCCCTGTCGTGGTGCAGGTGCTCGAAGGCGAGGGTGCCATCGCCAAGTACCGCGAAGTGATGGGCGCGACCGATCCGTCCAAGGCCGCCGAGGGCACGATCCGCAAGGCGCACGCCCGCTCGATCGGCGAGAACTCGGTCCACGGTTCCGACTCCCCGGACAACGCCAAGGTCGAGATCGCGCAGTTCTTTTCGGAGAACGAGATCGTCGGCTAAATCGCGCGCCGGCGCGGCCGACAATTTGCCGCAGCCCGGACGCGCGCGATCTGAATTACACCCGGTGGGCGGCGAAGAGCCGCGCATCGGGTGTTTTCATATCGAGCGATGAATATTCCTTCGCCGAAAAAGGTTCTGGAGACATGGTCCGCCCTCATCGGTATTTCCGGGGCCACCTATCTCGAGCTGCTCGAGGAACTGGACCTCGAACTGACGGCGGCGGCGGACTCGCTGCAATGGCCGCTGCTCATCGTCGGCGCGGCCGGCACGGGCAGCATTCTCTTCAGCTCATGGCGGCAGAACCGCCGCGAGCGGCCTCTCGCGCCGCGCAAATGAACTGAGATCGGAACACGTGGCGGCGCCTTTTGGCGCCGCGTCGGACTGGGGCGACGACGGAATGGACGGACTTCTCGCAGGGATCACCGAATACGCCCAGCCGCATTTCTGGGTGGCGGTCGTCCAGATCATCTGGATCAACGTGCTCCTCTCCGGCGACAACGCGATCGTCATCGCGCTCGCCTGCCGCAACCTGCCGCCGAAGCAGCGGCTTGGCGGCATCGTGCTCGGAACACTGGTCGCGCTGGCGATGCGGCTCGTCTTCGCCAGCGTCGTGTCGAGCCTGATGCTGTTCCCCTACATCAAGATCGTCGGCGGCCTGGCGCTGCTGTGGATCGCGGTGAAGCTGCTGCTGCCGGACGAGAACCAGGGCCATGCCACGGAATCGAGCGACAATCTGTGGCGCGCGGTGAAGCTGATCGCGCTCGCCGACATCGTCATGAGCCTCGACAACGTCATCGCGGTCGCCGCCGCGGCCAACGGCAACACCGCGCTGCTCGTCTTCGGCCTCGGCATCAGCATTCCGGCGATCGTCGCCGGCGCCACGATCATCATGGCGATGCTCAATTATTTCCCGTTCATGCTGTGGGCCGGCGCGGGACTGCTCGGCTGGGTGGCGGGCGACGTCATCACCTCCGATCCGGCGATCACGGCGCAGGGCGACGCGCTCGGCGGCGAGGCCGCGCTCGAGAAGCTCCGAGTCGGCGCCGCCGCCGCCTGCGCGGCGGGCACCATGCTGGTCGGCTACTGGCTGCGGTCGAGACGGCGCGAGGAGACGGCCTGAGGGCGGATTTCCACCGCCGCAAGTCGGAATAGGCTGGCCTAAGGCCTTCCAATCCCATTATTATACCAAGGCGTGCTGCAACGACGGCACGGCCTGGCAATCAGAGCCGCCGCAACGACCGGCCGGCCATTTCCCGTGGAGGAACACCCGCGTGCAGGCGATTTATGCCTACGCGACCCAGCCCGCTTTTTGGCTGTCGGTCATGCAAGTCATCTGGATCAACATTCTCCTGTCCGGCGACAACGCGGTGGTGATCGCGCTCGCCTGCCGTGGCCTGCCGCCGAAGGAGCGGCTGTGGGGCATGATCATCGGCGCCGGCTTCGCCTCGGTGCTGCTCATCCTGTTCACCGGCATCGTCTCGGTGCTGCTGACGCTGCCCTATCTCAAGCTCGCCGGCGCGCTGTTGCTCTTATGGGTGGCCATCAAGCTCTTGGCGCCGCAGGCGCACGACGCGGAAGGCACGCCCGAAGCCGCCGAAGACCTGTGGCGCGCGGTGCGCATCGTGGTCATCGCCGACATCGTCATGAGCCTCGACAATGTCATCGCGGTCGCGGCGGTCGCCAAGGGCGACTACGTGTTGCTGACGCTTGGTCTTGCCGTGAGCATTCCGATGGTCATCGCCGGCAGCGCGATCATCCTGGCGCTGCTCGAGCGCTTCCCGATCCTCATCTGGGGCGGGGCGGCGATCCTCGGCTGGGTCGCCGGCGAGATCTTCGCCAGCGATCCGATCATCCTGCGGCTGTTCGAGGGCTTCTCCGAAAGCCGGGTGGAACTCGTGGCCGAGCTCGTCGCGGTGGCCGTCGTGCTCGGGGGCGGCTATGTCTGGCGGCGCGCCGGCACGCCGGTGGAGAGCGAGATCTAGTCTCGTGCTATAAGGCCGGTCATGAACCAGACCGTCCGGCTCACCGAGGGTAAACAGGTCGGCTACTCGGCCTGTCCGCACGACTGTCCGTCGACCTGCGCGCTCGAAATCGACATCGTCGACGGCCGCATCGGCCGGGTGCGCGGTGCGAAGGACAACGACTACACGTGCGGCGTCGTCTGCGCCAAGGTCGCGCGCTACGCCGAGCGCGCCAATCACCCCGACCGTCTTCTGCATCCTTTGCGCCGGGTCGGACCGAAGGGGTCGGGCCGCTTCGAGCGCATCTCGTGGGACGATGCGCTCGATCTCGTCGCCGAGAAGTTCGACGCGGCCGAGCGGCGCCACGGCGCGGAGAGCGTGTGGCCCTACTATTACGCCGGTACGATGGGCCTCGTCATGCGCGACGGCATCAACCGTCTGCGCCACGTGAAGAAATATTCCGGCTATCACTCGACGATCTGCGTCAACCCGGCCTATTCCGGCTTTTCCGCCGGCTGCGGCAAGGTCGCGGGCGTCGATCCGCGCGAAATGGCGAAGTCCGATCTGATCGTGATCTGGGGCACCAACCCGGTCAACACGCAGGTCAACGTGATGACGCATGCGAGCCGCGCGCGCAAAGAGCGCGGTGCGAAGATCGCGGCGGTCGATGTCTACATGAACGGCACGATGGAGCAGGCCGACCTGCCGGTGCTGGTGAAGCCCGGCACCGACGCCGCGCTCGCCTGCGCGGTGATGCACTGCCTGTTCCGCGACGGCTTCGCCGACCGCGCCTATCTCGACAGGTACACCGACGCGCCGCGCGAACTCGAGGCGCATGTCAAATCGCGCGATCCGCAATGGGCCTCAGGCATCACCGGTACGCCGGTCGAGACGATCGAGGCCTTCGCGCGGCTGATCGGCGAGACCAAGCGCACGTTCTTCAAGCTGGGCTACGGCTTCTCGCGCTCGCGCAACGGCGCGGTGAGCATGCACGCCGCAAGCGCGATCCCGGCCGTGAGCGGCGCCTGGCAGCACGAAGGCGGCGGCGCCTTCTTCACCAATGCCGACATCTACAAGTTCGACAAGACGGTGATCGAGGGGCTCGACGCCTTCGACCGCTCGGTGCGCGTGCTCGACCAGTCGCGCATCGGCGAAATCCTCGTCGGCGAGCGCGAGGCGCTGTTCGACGGCCCGCCCGTGACGGCGCTCATCATCCAGAACACCAATCCGGTGTCGGTCGCGCCGGACCAGACCAAGGTGAAGCGTGGCTTTGCCCGCGAGGACCTGTTCACCTGCGTGCACGAGCAGTTCATGACCGAGACGGCGGCGATGGCCGACGTCGTGCTGCCCGCGACCATGTTCACCGAGCACGATGACATCTATCGCGGCGGCGGCCACCAATACATCGTGCTCGGGCCGAAGCTGGTCGAGGCGCCGGGCGAATGCCGCAGCAATCACGAGGTGATCTGCGGCCTTGCCGCGCGGGTCGGCGCCGAGCACGCGGGCTTCACGATGAGCGCGCGCGAATTGATCGACGACATGCTGCGGCGCTCGAATTACGGCACGGTCGACGAGCTCGAGGCGAACCGCTGGCTCGACTGCCAGCCGCCGTTCCGCACGGCGCATTTCCTCGACGGCTTTGCCTGGCCGGACGGCAAGTTCCGGTTCAAGCCGGACTGGCACAACGTGCCGTTCCGCAGCCCCTACAAGAGCGGGCCGGTCGACGCCATGCCGGCGCTGCCCGACTACTGGTCGTCGGTGAAGGAGGCGGACGCGGCGCATCCGTTCCGGCTCGCCACCTCGCCGGCGCGGGGCTTCCTCAACTCGACCTTCAACGAGACGCCGACTTCGCTCGCCAATGAGAAGCGGCCGACGGTGATGATCCACCCCGACGACGCGCGCGCTCACGGCATCAGCGACGGCGACGCCGTCGTGCTCGGCAATATGCTTGGGGAAGTGCGGCTCGCCGCCCGCGTGTTCGACGGCGTCTGCCGCGGCGTGTTGATCGCGGAGTCGATCTGGCCGAATTCCGCCTATCCGGACGGCCGCGGCATCAACACGCTCGTCGGCTCGGATCCGGTCGCGCCCTATGGCGGCGCCGCGGTCCACGACAACAAGGTGTGGATCAAGCGTGCCCCGGATGCTGCGCAGCATGAAGCGTCAGCGTAATGCTGCGCTGCTGATCCGGGGCCTTACCAGCCACTGAGTTCTCGACGGTCCCGGTTCTGCAGCGCACCGCTTCGCGATGCGCTGCGCCCGGGACGCAAACTCAGAGCTCCTTGCCCATCTTGGCGTCGACTGAGTAGGGGCCGCCGCCGCGGATGGCGATCGAGAACAGCACGGTGCCGAGCAGCAGGACGTATTCGTAACCGCCGCCGCCGACGCCGAAGCCCTTCGCCAGATGAACGGTGAGGAGGGCGATCAGCATTTCGATCGCCAAAGCCGCAGCGAAGAACCGGGTGAAGAGGCCGACGAGAAGGCAGAGCGCACCGATCGTCTCGATGAACATGGCCGCGCCGCCGAACAGGATGCCCGGCTGGAGGCCGAGCTTGCCCATGTAGCCGGAAACACCGGAGAGGCCGGCGCCGGTGACCTTGCCCCAACCGTGCACGAACAGGATGGCGCCGACCGCGACGCGCAACAGCGCGTAGCTGATGTCGCTCCACGAGGCGTAAAAGCCCGCCAATCCCGGAAACAGAAGCCGTGTCTCGTTTCTCGAACCAACCATCGCCATTCCCCAGCTGTTTATCCCGTGCGGCGGCCGATCGCCGCGCCCGTCACTGCATAGAACACCGCAGACGGATCAAAAATTCACGCCGCCGTGAGCGTGTTCAGCCGCATGCGCCTGTGGAAAGCGTCAGGTTCCTTCGGACGGAACCAGAAGGCCGGTTTCCGGCACCGTTCCGCCATCGACGCGGCAGCGGTTGCCAGCCACCGTCACGCGGCCTGCGGCGACCAGCCGCAGGGCGAGGGGATAAATGCGGTGCTCCACGGCAAGCACGCGGGCGGCGAGGGCGGCTTCCGTATCGTCGTCATGAACCGCAACCGCACCCTGGGCGATAACAGGGCCGGAATCCATTTCCGGCACCACGAAGTGCACGGTCGCGCCGTGCAGCTTCACGCCGGCCGCGAGCGCCCGGGCGTGAGTGTCGAGGCCCTTGAACGCCGGCAGCAGCGCCGGATGGATGTTGAGCATGCGGTTCGGCCATTGCGCGACGAACCAGGACGTCAGCAGCCGCATGAAGCCGGCGAGGCAGACGAGATCGATGCGGTGCTCGACGAGCACATCCTGCAACGCCCGCTCGAAGGCGGCGCGGTCCTTGCCGAAGGTCTTGTGGTCGACCGTTGCGGTGGCGATGCCGGCTGCCGCGGCGGTCGCCAATCCTCCGGCACCCGGCACATTGCTGACGACAAGGACGATCTCGGCCGGATAGTCTGTGGCCTTCGCCGCCTCGATCAGCGCCGCCATGTTCGAGCCGCGGCCGGAGATCAGGCAGGCGACGCGCTTGCGGCTCATGACGCCCTCGCTTCACCTCTCCCATAGGGAGAGGTCGGCGCACGCAATGCGCCGGGTGAGGGGTTACAGCGCGACTGATTCATGGACCCCCTCACCCCAACCCTCTCCCCAGTGGGGAGAGGGGGCCTGCTGTGCCGCAGGCGAGCCATTACATCTGCAAATCGAGCGCGCCGCGATAGACGACGCGGGGTTCGCCCTCGGCGCGGATCACCTGGCCGAGTTCCACGACCTCGTCGCCGGCGGTCTTGAAGGCGCCGGCGACACGCGCCGCATCGCCGCGCGCGGCAACGACGATCATGCCGATGCCGCAATTGAACGTGCGCAGCAATTCGTCCTGCGCGATGTTGCCCTCGCGCGCCATCCACTTGAACACCGGCTTCACCGGCACGTGCGAAAGCTCGATCAGCGCGCCGAGACCCTTCGGCAGAACGCGCGGGATGTTGTCGGGGAAACCGCCGCCGGTGATGTGGGCAAGTCCCTTCACCGCGCCGGTCGAGCGGATCGCCGCGAGGCACGATTTCACGTAGATGCGGGTCGGCGTCAGGATCGCTTCGCCAAGCGACTGTCCCGGCGCGAACGGCGCCGGCGCGTCCCAGGGCAGGCCGCTCTTCTCGACCACCTTGCGCACCAGCGAGTAGCCGTTCGAATGCACGCCGGAGGAGGCGAGGCCGAGGATGACGTCGCCCTCGCCGATATCGGCGCGCGGCAGGAGACGATCGCGCTCGGCGGCGCCGACGGCGAATCCGGCAAGGTCGAAGTCGTCGCCTGCATAGACGCCCGGCATCTCGGCGGTCTCGCCGCCGATGAGCGCGCAGCCCGCGTCCTTGCAGCCGGCGGCGATGCCGGCGACCACGGCGGCGCCGGTTTCCGGCGCGAGACGCCCGCAGGCATAGTAGTCGAGGAAGAACAGCGGCTCGGCGCCCTGGACCACGAGGTCGTTGACCGACATGGCGACGAGGTCGATGCCGATGGTCTCGTAGCGGCCGGTGTCGATGGCGATCTTGACCTTGGTGCCGACGCCGTCGGTCGCGGCCACCAGCACCGGGTCCTTGAAGCCGCAACGTTTGAGGTCGAACAGGCCGCCGAAGCCGCCGATCTCGGCGTCGGCGCCGGGGCGGGCGGTGGCGCGGACCAGGGGCTTGATCAGGTCGACCATGCGGTTGCCGGCGTCGATGTCGACGCCCGCCTGCGCGTAGGTCATCCCGCGCTCGTTTTTCGCCATGGCGGCCCTCGTTTGCGAGGGGGTCGTACGTTGGAATCGCAAGTCGTGCAATGGTCCGGCGGCGGCTATACTCTGGCGGGAATTCGGCGCGGTCGGCCCGGCGGGGGTTAAGGGCGCGCCGGCAGGCCGGGTCACGCTTTGAGCATTCCGAACCTCATCACGCTGGGGCGAATCCTTCTCGTTCCGATCGTCGTCTGGGCGATATCCTCGGGCGCCATGTGGATCGCCTTTGTCCTGTTCCTGGCGGCGGGCGTCAGCGACGCCGTCGACGGGTTCCTGGCCAAGCGCTTCGGCATGACGACGATGCTCGGGTCGTACCTCGACCCGCTCGCCGACAAGGCGTTGCTCGTTTCGATCTACGTCACTTTGGGTATCAGCGGCGTCCTGCCGCGCTGGCTGGTGATCCTGGTCGTGTCGCGCGACGTCATGATCGTCGGCGGCGTCATGCTGTCCTGGCTTGTCGGCAGCCCGGTCAAGATGAAACCGCTCGTCGTCTCCAAGCTCAACACGGTCGCCCAGATCGTGCTCGGAGGCGTCGTCCTCGGCTCGCTCGGCTACGGGCTGAATATCCCCACTGTGACGACGGCCCTCATGGGACTGGTGGCCGCAACCACGCTATTGTCGGTCGCCGCCTACCTGAGCGACTGGATGCGTCACATGAACGACGCGATGGGCAAGCCGTGAGCCTCGAGCCGTATCAGCCGCCATTGCCGGTCCAGCGCGGACCGGACGGCGACATGTTCCAGCGGCAGATGAAGTTCTGGCTGATCGCCTTCGCCGCGATCGTGTTGGTGCTGTGGCTCCTGAGCGAGATCCTGCTGCCCTTCATCATGGGCCTCGCCATCGCCTATCTGCTGACGCCGTTCGTCGACCGCATGGAGCGCAGCGGCGCCAGCCGTCTGCTCGCCTCGCTGCTCATCATCGGCATCGTCGTCCTCTTGTTCGTGCTCCTGATCCTGCTGGTGGCGCCGGTGCTGGGCGGGCAACTCGCATCGTTCATCGACAACATTCCGGGCTACGTCACCAAGCTGCGTGCGCTCGTCACCGATCCGAGCCGGCCCTGGATTCAGAAGCTGGTCGGCGCCGGCTTCAACACCGACAAGGGCATCAGCGACCTGGTCAGCCAGGGCGTCGGCTATCTCACGACGTTTCTCAAGTCGCTGTGGTCGGGCGGCCGCGCGCTCGTCTCGCTGTTCTCGCTGATGGTGGTGACGCCGGTCGTCGCCTTCTACCTGATGTACGACTGGCATCGCATGATCGCCACGGTCGACGGCTGGATTCCGGTCAACCAGCGCGACACCGTGCGCGGGCTGGCGCGCGAGATCGACGCGGCGATCGCCGGATTCGTGCGCGGGCAAACGGCCGTGTGCCTGATCCTCGGCTCGTTCTACGCGCTGGCGCTGACCGTGACGGGCCTCAACTTCGGCCTGCTCATCGGCCTCATCTCGGGACTGATCACCTTCATCCCCTATGTCGGCTCGATGACCGGGCTCGTGCTCTCGGTCGCCGTCGCCGTCGCGCAGTTCTGGCCGGACTATTATTCGATCCTGACCGTGCTCGGCATCTTCCTGGTCGGTCAGTTCGTCGAAGGCAACGTGCTCTCGCCCAAGCTCGTCGGCGAAAGCGTCGGCCTGCATCCGGTCTGGTTGATCTTCGCGCTGCTCGCCTTCGGTTACCTTTTCGGATTCGTCGGCCTTCTGGTCGCGGTGCCGCTCGCGGCGACGATCGGCGTGCTGGCGCGCTTCGCGCTCAGGCGCTATCTGGAGAGCTCCCTCTATACCGGCGAAAGGCCCGGAGCATGACGTTCTCCTTCGGCCCGCGGCAACTCGTGCTCGCGCTCGACCATGCGGTCAGCTATGCGCGCGACGATTTCCTGCCCGGACCGTCGAACGCCGCGGCGCTCGCGCTCGTCGAGCGGTGGCCGGACTGGCCGAACCGCGTGATGGTCCTGGTCGGGCCGGAAGGCGCGGGCAAGACCCATCTCGCGGAGATGTGGGCGGAGACGGCCGGCGCGCGCGTCCTTGCCGCCAATCTCCTGAGCGAGGAGACGCTGCCGACCGCGCTCGCAACCGGCGCTCTGGTGCTGGAGGATCTCGAGGCGGACGGGCTCGACGAACGCGCGCTGTTCCATTTGCTCAATCTCGCGCGCGAGGAGGGAGCCTTCGTGCTGATCACGGCGCGGGCGCATCCGGCGACGTTCCGCGTGGCGATCCGCGATCTCGGCTCGCGGTTGCGCGCGGTGCCCTCGGTGGCGCTGGCGGCACCCGGCGACGAACTCCTGCGCCTCGTCATGGTGAAGCTCGCCGCCGACCGGCAGATCGTGCTCGACGAGGCGGTGGTCGGCTATGTCGCCAACCGCATCGAGCGGTCCTTTGCGGCGGCGCGCTCGGCCGTGCTGGCGCTGGACGAGGAGGCGATGCGCCGGCACCGGCCAATCACCCGGGCGCTGGCGGCGGAGCTGTTTCGGGCGCCCGAGGGCGCCTGACGAAGCCGAAACCATTTTAAGGATATTGTCTTGACCCGAGCGCGCCTGCGGGCGCGAACTGTCATCCGGACGCCATGAAACTCGGCTAATCCCGTGCTTCTGGCAGGATCTCGATCATGAATCCCCGCGGGCAAGCTGCTGCAATCGTTGAAGAAAAGGACGCCGCCGCGGCGCCGGCCGGGCTGGCGCCGGTGGCTGCCGAGCCGTCCCTGCGCGACAGTCCGTCCCGGTTTATCAACCGCGAACTGTCCTGGCTGCACTTCAACCGCCGGGTCCTGGAGGAGGCGGCCAACGAGCACCATCCGGTGCTCGAGCGGGTCCGCTTCCTGTCGATCTCGGCCAACAATCTCGACGAATTCTTCATGGTGCGCGTCGCCGGCCTCAAGGGTCAAGTGAAGCAGGGCATCACCACGCCGTCGCCGGAAGGGCTGACGCCCGGCGAGCAGCTCGCCCGCATCGGCGAGGCGGTCGCTTCGCTTGCCTCCGACCAGCAGCAGCGCTGGCTCAAGCTGCGCGCCGATCTCGCCGAGAAGGGCGTCGTGCTCGTCGACGCCGAAGACCTGACGAAGGCCGAACGCGCCTGGCTGGAGGAGCACTTCCTCACGCACGTCTTCCCGCTGCTGACGCCGCTCGCGATCGACCCGGCGCATCCGTTCCCGTTCATCCCGAACCTCGGCTTCTCGCTGGCGCTGCAACTCGCGCGCGGCAAGGACGGCAAGGCGATGAACGCGCTCATCCGCATGCCGATGAAGATCGAGCGCTTCATCCGCTTGCCCGGCGCGGGCGACCAAGTGCGCGTCATCACGCTCGAAGGCGCGACGTGCCTGTTCATCGGCCGGCTCTTTCCCGGCTACAGCGTCAAGGGTCAGGGCGCTTTCCGCGTCATCCGCGACTCGGAAGTGGAAATCGAGGAAGAGGCCGAAGACCTGGTGCGGCTGTTCGAGACGGCGCTCAAGCAGCGCCGCCGCGGCTCGGTGATCCGCCTCGAAATGAACACGTCGACGCCGACGGAGCTGCGCACCTTCGTGCAGCGTGCGCTCGCGGTTGCCGACGACGAGGTGTTCCTGGTCGACGGCGTGATGGCGCTCAACGATTTGTCGCAGCTCACGCGCATCGACCGGCCGGACCTCGAATTCGTGCCGTACAATCCGCGCTATCCGGAGCGCATCCGCGATCATGGCGGCGACTGCTTCGCCGCCATCCGGCAGAAGGACCTCATCGTCCACCACCCCTACGAGTCGTTCGACGTGGTGGTGCAGTTCCTCCAGCAGGCCGCGCGCGATCCGAACGTCGTCGCCATCAAGCAGACGCTCTACCGCACCTCGGCGGAATCGCCGATCGTCAAGACGCTGGTCGAAGCGGCGGAGGCCGGCAAGTCGGTCACCGCGCTGGTCGAACTCAAGGCGCGCTTCGACGAGGAGGCCAACATCCGCTGGGCGCGCGACCTCGAACGTGCCGGCGCGCAGGTCGTCTACGGCTTCATCGAATTGAAGACGCACGCAAAGCTGTCGCTCGTCGTGCGACGGGAAGGCGGCGCGCTCGCGACCTACGTCCACGTCGGCACCGGCAATTATCATCCGGTGACCGCGCGCATCTACACCGACTGCTCCTTCTTCACCGCCGATCCGGTGATCGCGCGCGACATCGCGCGCATCTTCAATTACATCACCGGCTATGCCGAGCCGGGCGAGCTCGAGGCGATGGCGATCTCGCCGATCATGCTGCGTAAGCGCATCCTCGACCACATCGCGGCCGAGATCGCGCACGCCAAGGCGGGCCGTCCTGCGGCGATCTGGATGAAGATGAACGCGCTCGTCGATCCCGGCATCATCGACGCGCTTTATGAAGCCTCGGACGCCGGCGTCTCGGTCGATCTCGTCGTGCGCGGCATATGCTGCCTGCGCCCGGGCGTGCCGGGCCTTTCCGAGAACATCCGCGTCAAGTCGATCGTCGGCCGCTTCCTCGAGCACGGCCGCATCTACGCCTTCGGCGCCGGCCATGGCCTGCCGCATGCGAAGGCCGCGGTCTACATCTCCTCGGCCGACATGATGCCGCGCAATCTCGACCGCCGCGTCGAGGCGCTGTGCCCGATCCAGAATGCGACCGTGCACGAGCAGGTGCTCGGCCAGATCATGGCGGCGAACTTCAAGGACAACGAGCAGAGCTGGAAGGTCTTGCCGGACGGGTCATCGACGCGCATAAAGGCCGCGCCGGGCGAGGAACCGTTCAACGCCCACAAATACTTCATGACCAATCCGAGCCTCTCGGGCCGTGGCAAATCGCTCAAAGAACACTCGCCCCGCAGCCTCATCCGGCAAATCCCGCGCGAAGCGTAAGCGCGCCGGCGCGCCGGCTCCGAAGGGCCGGCTCGA
>DASTGR010000100.1:0-33944 GCA_035718885.1 Pseudolabrys sp.
ATAGAGTTCGGTGTGATAGCAGGGCCATTCCGGGGCGAGTTGAGCCTGCCCAGACGCTCTGAGGCGGCGGACCATGTCGCCGTCTGGGTCGAGAATGCAGACGGACGGCACGTCCGCAGCCGCGATCCCCTTTTGCCGCCGCGCTTCGCGCAGCAGCGCCGGCGCGACGAAGACCGACGCCGCGAACGGATCCTTGTTGTCGAGCAATGGCGGCGCCTTTGCCATGCGCTAACCCCGTGCGCCGCTCAGTGGGCGGCGGCGGGAGTTCGCATCACTCACAGCAAACACGCCAGACACATGCGCGTTACACCCGGCTCGGATAATTCGGGCTCTCGCGCGTGATGGTCACGTCGTGCACGTGGCTCTCGCGCAAGCCGGCGCCGGTGATGCGCACGAACTCCGCGCGCTGGTGCAGCGTGGCAATGTCTTTGGCGCCGACATTGCCCATGGCGGCGCGCAGGCCGCCGGTGAGCTGGTGCAGCACGGTCGAGGCCGAGCCCTTGTAGGCGACCTGCCCTTCGACGCCTTCCGGCACGAGCTTCAATGAGTCCTTGATGTCCTGCTGGAAGTAGCGGTCGGCAGAGCCGCGCGACATCGCGCCGACCGAGCCCATGCCGCGATAGGTCTTGTACGAGCGGCCCTGATAGAGGAACACCTCGCCCGGCGTTTCGTCGGTGCCGGCGAGCAGCGAGCCGACCATGGCGCAGTCGGCGCCGGCCGAGATCGCTTTCGCAAGATCGCCGGAATACTTGATTCCGCCATCGGCGATCACCGGCGTGCCGGTCGCGCGCGCGGCATCGACGCAATCCATGATCGCGGTCAGTTGCGGCACGCCGACGCCGGCGACGATGCGCGTGGTGCAGATCGAGCCCGGGCCGATGCCGACCTTGATGGCGTCGGCGCCACTGTCGATCAGCGCCTTGGCGCCTTCCGACGTGGCGACGTTGCCGGCGACCACCTGCACGAGGTTGGACAGCTTCTTGATGCGGGTGACGGCGTCGAGCACGAGCCGCGAATGGCCGTGCGCGGTGTCGACCACGACGAGGTCGACGCCGGCGGCGATCAGCGCCTCGGTGCGCGTGAAGCCCTTGTCTCCGACGGTCGTGGCGGCGGCGACGCGCAGGCGGCCCTGCTCGTCCTTGCAGGCGTTCGGATTGGCGACCGCCTTCTCGATGTCCTTCACGGTGATGAGGCCGACGCAGCGGTACTGGTCGTCGACGACGAGCAGCTTCTCGATGCGGTGCTGGTGCAGGAGGCGCTTGGCCTCGTCCTGGCTGACGCCTTCACGCACGGTGATGAGCTTGTCCTTGGTCATCAGTTCGGCAACGCGCTGGCGCGGATCGTGCGCGAATCGCACGTCGCGGTTCGTGAGGATGCCGACCAGCTTGCCCGGCGCGCCGCTCTCGACCACCGGGATGCCGGAGATGTGGTTCTCCTTCATCAGGTCGAGCGCCTCTTGCAGCGTCGCCTGGGGGCCGATGGTGAGCGGGTTCACCACCATGCCGCTCTCGAATTTTTTGACCTGGCGGACCTGCGCGGCCTGCTCATGCGGCTCCATGTTGCGATGGATGACGCCGAGGCCGCCGGCCTGCGCCATGGCGATGGCCATCTGGCTCTCGGTCACCGTGTCCATCGCGGAGGCGACGATCGGCAGGTTGAGCGGGATCGAGCGGGTGATGCGCGAGCGAACGTCGACGTCGCTGGGCAGGACCTCCGACAGGCCGGGCCTGATCAGCACGTCGTCGAAGGTCAGTGCTTCGCGGGGGTTTGCGTTTCGGTTGTCCGCCATCTGCCAACTCCATCACACCCGCGGGCTCGCGTGACACCGGCCGCTCAGGCTGAAAATAAGCCTGACGCGGGGGATGTCCCCGCGCCGTTCGAGGCCCGCTTTTGGGTTGGCGTGGGTCGATATCATGGAGGACCACCGATTCCTAGGGAATTCGAAAGATGGCTGTTATGAACGCCACAGGCTGAAAACAGCCCCGCTCGCGCCATACACGATGCGCGTAAAGCCGCCGGATTTCGCCCGCCGATCCGTTTCTTGGATTCCATGACCTCGACGCACGCTCTTCGCCCGCTCTCGCCGTCCACGCGCGGCCGGAGTGCGCGCTGATGCGGCCCGACCGGATCGTCCCGCTCATCGTCGCGGTCGCGCTGTTCATGGAAAACCTCGACTCGACCGTGATCGCCACGTCTTTGCCGGCGATCGCCACCGACATCGGCACCAATCCGCTGGCGCTCAAGCTCGCCGTGACCTCGTACCTCTTGTCGCTCGCGGTGTTCATCCCGGCGAGCGGCTGGACCGCCGACCGCTTCGGCGCGCGCGCGGTGTTCCGCGCCGCCATCGGCGTCTTCGTCATCGGCTCGATCGGCTGCGCCATGTCCGGCTCGCTCACCGACTTCGTCATCGCCCGCATCGTGCAGGGTATGGGCGGCGCGATGATGACGCCGGTCGGCCGCCTCGTCTTGATCAGGACGATTCCGAAGCGCGACCTCGTCAACGCCATGACCTGGGTGACGACGCCGGCGCTGATCGGCCCGGTGCTCGGGCCACCGATCGGCGGCTTCATCACCACCTACGCCACCTGGCACTGGATCTTCCTGATCAACGTGCCAATGGGCATCCTCGGCGTCATCCTCGCGTCGCGCTACATCGAGGACGTGCGCGCCGAGAAGCACGATCCTTTCGATCTCGTCGGCATGGCCTTCTCGGGTCTCGGCATTGCCGGAGTCGCGTTCGGCCTGTCGGTGCTCGGCCTGAACTTTGTGCCGGCGTGGATCGTCGCGGCCCTGGTCGGCGGCGGCGCCGTGTTCATCGTCGCCTATCTCGTCCATGCGCGGCGCACGCCCTACCCGGCGCTCGACCTCACCCTTTTCCGCATCCCGACCTTCTTCACCAGCGTCGTCGGCGGCTTCATGTTCCGCATGGGCATCGGCGCGCTGCCCTTCCTTCTGCCGCTGATGCTCCAGATCGGCTTCGGCATGACGCCATTCCAGTCCGGCTTGATCACCTTCGCGTCCGCGGTCGGCGCCATGTTCATGAAGATGGTGGCGGCGCGCCTGCTGCGCCGCTTCGGCTTCCGCACCATCATGCTGAGCAACACGCTGATCAGCGCCGCCTTCCTGGCCGTCTGCGCCGCCTTCACGCAGGCCACGCCCGCGGCGGTCATGTTCGCATTGCTGCTGATCGGCGGCTTCTTCCGCTCGCTCCAGTTCACCTCGATCAACACGCTCGCCTATGCCGACGTCGAGCCGGCGCGCGTCTCGCGCGCGACCTCGCTGGTGAGCGTCGCGCAGCAACTGGCGATCTCGGCCGGCGTCGCCTTCGGCGCGCTCGCGGTCGAACTGACGGTGCGCTTCCGTGGCGAAGGCACGCTCGGCGCGCACGACTTCCCGCCCGCCTTCCTTGCGATCGCGGTCGTCTCGGGGCTATCGGTGTTGTTTTTCATGCGGCTGTCGCCGCATGCAGGCGCGGAAATGTCGAACCGCACGCATCTGCGCGACGCTGCCGAGAAAAAGACCGCGGCGTGAGCGCACGCGCTGCGAATTTGAATAAAACTTTAGATATTAACTATCTTGCGACGAAGCAGCGCAGAATGTCATTGTAACGACTGATGTGATGGACCCCGATATGGTTAACTCGTATTGTTGAGTCCACGACGTTCGTCACGTCGCAACGGTGTATTCCTGTGGTGTTCGGGTTTGCGATCGATGGGTAGGATTGCGACAGCGTGGCTGCTGAGCGTCGCAGGAGTTGCGGCGGTGCTCGGTGCTTGCGCGCAGCCCGCCGCGGCGGCGCCCGCGCACACACGCGACTTGCAGGATTGCGCGACCCAGACGCAGAGCCTCGCCGACCAGCGCATCGCCGCCTGCACCAAGCTCCTGCAATCCGGCCGCCTCAAGGGCAAGCCGCTCGGCGTCACCTACGGCTTGCGCGGCCTCGCCTATCTCGACCGCGGCGACGTCCCGCATGCCATCGGCGACCTCAACAACGCCATTCAGCTCGCGCCGGATTTCGCGCCCGCCTACCAGAACCGCGGCAACGCCTGGTACGCGCGCGGCAATTTCGGCCAGGCGCTCGCCGACTACGACGCCACGATCAAGCTCGACCCCGGATCGCCCTCGCCCTACATCAACCGCGCTACGGTGCGCCGCGACCTCGGATACGCGGAAGGCGCGCTGGAGGATTACGGCAAGGCGATCAGTCTCGGTTCCGACCGCGCCAGCGCCTATCGCGGCCGCGGCGAGCTCTATCTGCGCGCCGGCGACAAAGCCAAGGCGCTGGCCGATTTCGACCGCGCGCTCAAGCTCGACCCCGACGCGGCGACCTTCATGCTGCGCGCGCAGGCCCGCGAAGCCACAAACGATCTCAACGGCGCGCTCTCCGACTACCAGGAAGCGTCGCACCGCGACGCCAAGAGCGTCGCCGCCCTGACCGCAATCGCCGGCATCTGGAAGAAGCGCGGCGACCTCGACAAGGCGATCACGACCTATGACCGCGCGATCGCCGCCGACGAGCGGCGGCCTTCCACCTACAAGCTGCGCGCGGAGGCCTACGCGGCCAGAGGCGAGCGCAAGAAGGCGATGGACGATATCAGCCGCGCGCTGAAATTCTCCTGGAACGCCGATCTTCTCAAGACGCGCGGCGCGCTGCGCCTCGACGACGGCGATCTCGCCGGCGCGGCGCACGACGCCGACTCGATCCTCAAGCTCAACGCCTCGAGCGCCGACGCCCTTGCGCTGCGCGGCGCGGCTTTCGCCCGCAAGAGGGACTATGCGCGCGCCTTGCCCGATCTCGACAAGGCAATCGAAGCCGACGACAAGAACGCCGTCGCCTATGACGCGCGCGGCCAGATCCACTTGTCGCGCAAGGAGAATGACAAGGCGCTCGCCGACTTCAGCAAGGCGATTGCCCTGTCCGACATCTCGCCGGCGCCGTTCCTCGCCCGCGCCTCGATCTACAAGGCGAAAGGCGACGCCGCCAAGGCGATCGCCGACCTCGACGAGGCGATCAAGCGCGATCCGCGTCCGGCCGCGCCCTATTACGACCGCGCCATGCTGGAGAAGTCCACCGGCAAGGCCGACGACGCACTCATTGACCTCGAGGCGGCGCTGACGCGCGCGCCCGACAATGTCGACTGGCGGCTGGCGCGCGCCGAGATCTACAAGAGCAAGGGCGATGCCGGCGGCGCCGTCGCCGATTACGACGCGGTGCTGGCGAAGCAGCCGAAAAACGCCAACGTCCTACAGGCGCGCGCCGCGGCGCTCATGCAGGCCAAGAGCTATGCTCAGGCCGCCGAGAGCTTCGACCGGCTGGCCGCGATCGAACCGAAAAACGCGCGCGTCATTTATCAGCGCGGCCTCGCTTACGAGCAGGCCGGCCAGCGCGACAGGGCGATGAGCGACTACCGCCTGGCGCTGTCACGGGACCATCGCGCTCTGGACGCCAAAAAGGCGCTCGACCGCCTCGCCGCCGTGGAGCGGCAGGAGAAGCAGGACGCCGCGATGCATGAGAAGCAGGCGCGCGAACAGGCGAAGCAGCAGACTGTGGAGGCAAAGGAGCAGGCGAACAAGGCCCGGCAGGCCGCGGCCGCCCCGCAGCCCGAGCCGCGCCCCGAGACCAAGCCTGAGCCGAAGGCCGCCGCCAAGGCTGAACAGAAGATCGAGCCGAAGCTCGAAAAGAAAATCGAAGCCAAACTCGATTCCAAGGTCGAGCAAAAGGCCGACCCACTCCCCGAGCCCCGCCCCGCGCCACGCATCGTGAGCAAGCCCGACGGACCGGAGACGGCCGAGCCGCCGGCGACAGGCAGCGTTCACCACAATGCGCCGGCTGCGCGCGAGACCGTCGTCCATACGCGGCCCGAGCATCGCGCGCCGCCGCGCAATGCGAAAACGCAACGACAAGAGCGCCTCGCCATGCGTGAGCGCGAGCAGCGCCGCCTGCGCGCCGAGTGGGAGCGGGCCGAGCGCATCAGCGAGCGCCGGCGCATCGTCGAGGAGCGCCGTGGTCCACCGCCGCGCCAAGCGGTACGCTATTATCGGGCCGGGTCGCGCGATCCGAGTTTCCGGGACGTCTTCCGCTAGCCCTTCACGCCGCGAAATCCGGTGGCGAGCAGATAAAGCTCGGCGGAATCGGCGCGGCTCGCCGGCGGCTTGATGTGCTTGACGCTGGCGAAGTCGCGCTTGAGGCCCGCGAGCAGTGACGCCTCGGTGCCGCCTTGCAGCACCTTGGCGAGGAACGCCCCGCCCGGCGCCAGCACTTCGCGGGCGAAGTCGGCGGCAAGCTCGACCAGCGCCATGATCTTCAAATGGTCCGTGCGGGCGTGCCCCGTCGCATTCGCCGCCATGTCGGAGAGCACGACATCGGCCTCGCCGCCGAGCATAGCCTTGAGCCGCTCCGGCGCGCTCTCGTCGAGGAAATCCATCACCGCGAAGTCGACCCCCGGAACGGGCTCCATCGGCAGGATGTCGATGCCGACGACCTTGCCCTTTTCGCCGACGCGCTTGGCCGCGACCTGGCTCCAGCCGCCCGGCGCCGCGCCAAGGTCGACCACGCGCGCGCCCTTCCTGAGCACGCGCGCCTTGTCGTCGATCTCGGTAAGCTTGAAGGCGGCGCGCGAGCGATAGCCCTCGCGCTTGGCGCGGGCGACGTAAGGATCGTTGAGCTGCCGCTCGAGCCACAGCTTCGAGGACAGCGAGCGCTTGCCCGCCGTCTTCACGCGCACTTTGAGCGCGCGCGCGCCGCTGCCGCTCTTGCTGGTCGTTTTACCCGGTTTGGCCATGGCGCGTTGCTACACTGTCGCCCGCCGCTTGGGGAGTCACACCGTAGCGGCTTGCTCGCCGCCGCCCCAGGCGCCGTCTTCGCGCATCATCTGCACCAGCATGCCTTCGCGCAGCCCCCGGTCGGCGACGCGCAGGCGTGGCGACGGGAAGGCTCGGCGGATCGCGTCGAGAATAGCGCAGCCGGCCAGCACGAGATCGGCGCGCTCTGCGCCGATGCACGGGCTCGCCACGCGCTCGTCGTAGTCCATGGCGAGCAGGCGCTCGACCACCGCGCTGATTTCGCCTTCGGTCATCCAGCAGCCGTCGACTCGGCTGCGGTCGTAGCGCCTGAGATTGAGATGCACGCCTGCAATGGTCGTCACTGTGCCCGACGTGCCGAGCATGTGGATGCCGCTGATGCCCTCGCCGCCGTGCTCACGCACGAACGGTGCGAGCAGCGCGCCGACCTCCTGGACCATCGTCTCGTAGGAGGCGCGCGTGATGTTGACGCCACCGTGGCGCTCGGCGAGCGTGACGACGCCGGTCGGCAGCGAAATCCAGCCGCGGATGCGCGGCAGCGGCGGGCCGCGGCGCATGCGCTGCGAGCGATTGAGCCGCACGACTTCCGAGGAGCCGCCGCCAATGTCGAACAGCACGGCGCCGTCGGCCTGCGGATCGATCAGCGGCGTGCAGCCGGTCGCGGCGAGACAGGCTTCTGTCTCGCGATCGATGACTTCGAGTTCGAGTCCGAGTTCGCTGGCAACGCGGGACCGGAAGGCGGCGCCGTTTTCGGCGGCGCGGCAGGCTTCCGTCGCGATCAGTCGCGCGCGCGTGACGCCGCGGTTCTTCATCTTGGCGCGGCAGACGGCGAGCGCGCCGACGGCCCGGTCCATCGCCGCGTCGCTCAGACGCCCGGACAGCGACACGCCTTCGCCGAGGCGCACGATGCGCGAGAAGGCGTCGACCACGCGGAATCCGTCACCCCCGGGCCTCGCAATGAGCAGCCGACAATTATTGGTGCCGAGATCGAGGGCGGCATAGGTCGGCCCGCCCCGATCGCCGGACGCGCCGGGCTCGGGCCGTTCAGACGACCGCCGACCCCATCGGGCGCGCGCATGCGTCCGATCGAGAGCGGGGTCGAGGCCTGGAATATCTCCGGCCTCGCCGCTCATCGTGACTAAACCTTCCTGCCGCCCCTGCGTGCCGCTTCGCCGATCGCCAAGCGCGGCATTGTTCCTGATCGTCGAAAAGTCTAACAGCGCCTGCCCGTGACGCAACCCTCGGCTTCGACGCGTATTCTTGTGCAAGTGCACGGCGTGCTCTATCTCAAGGGCCCTGCCCGCACGCACTCGAAAGACCCCCCGCATGGACGACAGGACCATCGAAGCCGCTCTGGCCACGACGAAATTCGGCGTCGGCCAGCCGGTCAAGCGCACCGAAGACCCGAAACTGGTGCGTGGCGAAGGCCGCTATACCGACGACATCAACCTCGTCGGCCAGGCTCATGCGGTGATGGTGCGGAGCAGCAACGCGCACGGTATCATCCGCGGCATCGACACCGCTGCCGCGAGGAAGATGAAAGGCGTGCTGGCGGTCATCACTGGCCAGGACCTCGCCGGCTATGGCGGGCTCAAGTGCAACCTGCCGCTCAAAAACCGCGACGGCTCGCCGATCCGCTATACGCCGCGGCCGGCGCTTGCGACCGACAAGGTGCGCTTCGTGGGCGACCCGGTCGCCTGCGTCGTCGCCGACACGCTCGCTCACGCCAAGGATGCTGCCGAGGCCGTCATCGTCGACGTCGAGCCCCTACCCGCCGTGATGAGCGCGCGCGAAGCCGCAAAGCCCGGCGCGCCCGTCATCTGGGATGACGTGCCGAACAACGTCTGCCTCGACTATCAATTTGGCGACAGCGACAAGGTGGCCGCCGCCTTCGCCTCGGCCGCGCATGTCATTAAATTGCCGATGGTCAACCAGCGCCTCGTCGTCAACTCCATCGAACCCCGCTCGGCGATCGGCGAGTTCGAGAAGAACGGCGAGAAATGGACGCTGCATTCGTGCAGCCAGGGCGTGTTCGGCATGAAGAACATGCTACGCGACATTCTCGGCGCGCCGGCCGAGAATGTGCGCATCCTCACCGGCAATGTCGGCGGCTCCTTCGGCATGAAGGCAACGCCCTATCCGGAATATGTCTGTATCCTGCACGCGGCGAAGACGCTAGGCCGCCCTGTGAAGTGGACAGATGAGCGCTCGGGCAGCTTCGTCTCCGACCATCACGGCCGTGACTTCGACATGACGCTCGAGGCGGCCTTCGACAAGCGCGGCATCATCCAGGCACTGCGGCTTACCGGCTACGGCAATATCGGCGGCTACGTCGGCGCCTTCGGTCCGCTCTTACCGACCGTCAACGTCACCAAAAACAATGTCGGCATGTACCGCACACCGGTGATGGAAACGTCGACCAAGTGCGTGCTGACCAATACGACGGTCGTGTCGGCCTATCGCGGCGCTGGACGGCCCGAGGGCGCCTATCACATGGAGCGCATGATGGACTATGCGGCGGCCGAGCTCGGCATCGACCGTCTCGAGATCCGCCGGCGCAATTTCATCCGCGCCAAGGACATGCCGTTCACCTCCGCCGCAGGCAACGTCTACGATTCCGGCGATTTCCCCGGCCTCTTCGATTTTGCGATGGAACAGGCCGACGTCGCCGGCTTCAAGCAGCGCAAGCGCGACAGCAAGAAGGCCGGCAAGCTGCGCGGCCTCGGTGTCGGCTGCTATGTCGAGACCACGGCCGCCGGTACGACCGAGATGGGCGGTCTGCGTTTCGAACAGGACGGCACCGTCACCATCATCACCGGCACGCTTGACTACGGCCAGGGCCACGCATCGTCCTTCGCTCAGATCCTGACCGACAAGCTCGGCATTCCGTTCGACCGCATCCGCCTTCTGCAAGGCGACAGCGACCAGCTCGTCACCGGCGGCGGTACCGGCGGCTCGCGCTCGGCCATGCTGTCGGGCACTGCCATTATGCAGGCCGCTGACAAGGTGATCGACAAGGGCAAGGACCTCGCCGCGCACGTGCTCGAAGCGGCGGCCGGCGACATCGAATTCCGGGACGGCCGCTTCGTTATCGCCGGCACCGACCGCGCCATCGGCGTCATGGAGCTCGCCGAACGCGTGCGCAGTGGCACCGGCGTGCCGCAGGGGTCGTCGCTCGACGTCACGCACGTCACCGAAGCCGTGCCCGGCACCTATCCGAACGGCGTGCACGTCGCGGAGGTCGAGATCGATCCGGAGACCGGCAATGCCGACGTGGTGAAGTACCTCGCGGTCAACGACTTCGGCACTGTGGTCAATCCGATGCTGGTCGAGGGCCAAATCCAGGGCGGCGTCGTGCAGGGGCTCGGCCAGGCCCTGCTCGAGGGTGCGATCTACGACGCCGAAGGCCAGTTGCTCACCGGCTCGTTCATGGACTACGCGATGCCGCGCGCGCACAACGCGCCGAACATCACCGTGCTCAATCGCGGCATCCCGACCAAGACCAACCCCGTCGGCGCCAAGGGCTGCGGCGAGGCCGGCTGCTCCGGCGGCCTGCCGACGGTGGCGAACGCGGTCATCGACGCGCTTTCCGACCTCGGCATTCGCGACCTGCCCATGCCGATGACGCCC
The DNA here is from genome assembly GCA_035718885.1 of Pseudolabrys sp. Classification (GTDB taxonomy): domain Bacteria; phylum Pseudomonadota; class Alphaproteobacteria; order Rhizobiales; family Xanthobacteraceae; genus Pseudolabrys. The sequence continues at coordinate 10,432 of DASTGR010000100.1, forward strand.
GCGCGGGTGTGGGAGGCCATCGACCAGGCGAAGCAGAACAAGAGCGCGTAAGGTTCTCTTTCTTCTGTCATTGCCGGGCTTGTCCCAGCCATCCAGCTTGGAAGGGCATAGCGCCCGCCTAAGCAGTGTCAGCCGGACAAGCCCGGTGACGACAAGCCAGCGCAGCGATGCACGGCCAACCGCCTGCGCCTGCTGCATGGGGCGCGGGCGGCTGCGCCACTGGATCGGGGCCCCCAAGCGGGCCATAGTCCGCCGCCTTCGGGATTCGAGACGTTATGACACAGGCGATCGACGCCATTGCTCCTGCCCGCCCCTCGCACATGCGCATCGTCGGCGCGGTGAGCGCGGCGCATTTCGTCTCGCATTATTACATCCTGCTGCTGGCGCCGCTGATGCCCTTCGTGCGCGAGGAATACGGCGTCAGCTACACCGAGATCGGGCTCGCCTTCGCCGCCTTCAATATCGTGTCGGCGCTGTTGCAGACGCCGGCCGGGTTTCTCGTCGACCGGCTCGGCGCGCGGACCCTGCTGATCGCCGGCATCCTGATCGGCGCGGTCGCCTTCGCGGTCACCGGGTTCGTTCATTCGTTCTGGGTGCTGGTGGCGATGTTCGGCCTCGCCGGCATCGGCAACACCGTCTACCACCCGGCCGACTATGCGCTCCTGTCGCACCACGTGCCGTCCGAGCGCATCGGCCAGGCCTTCTCGGTGCACACTTTTGCCGGCATGCTCGGTTCGGCGGTGACGCCGCCGGCGGTGCTGGCCATGCAGGCAATGTGGGGCTGGCGCGGCGCCATGATCGGCTCGGCCGTGCTTGGGCTTGCCGCAGCCGCCGTCCTGATGCTCACGACGGAGCCTGAGGCGGCGCGACCCGTGCGGCACAAGAGCGACGCGGACCGCACCGACTGGCAGGTGCTCCTGTCGGCGCCGGTCCTGCTCAACCTCGGCTTCTTCGTGCTGCTCGCGATGATCAGCAGCGGCCTTTACAACTATTCTGTCGTTGCCTTCGGTGCGCTCTTCGCCACGCCCGTCGAGACCGCCAATGCGGCGCTGACGGGGAACCTGCTGCTGACGGCGATCGGCGTGCTGGCCGGCGGCCTGCTTGTCGGCCGCACGCGGCGGCACGGCCTCGTGGCGAGCATCGGGCTTGCGGTCTCGGCCGCCTTCACCCTCCTGTTCGCCGAGGTCGACCTCGGCACGATCGCGCTGATCGCGGCCATGTCGGCCGCGGGCTTCGCCTCGGGCATCATCATGCCGTCCCGCGACATGATCGTACGCGCGGTGACGCCGGCGGGCTCCTTCGGCAAGGTGTTCGGCTTCGTCACCACCGGCTTCAACATTGGCGGCATCGTCGCGCCCCTCATTTTCGGGGCGATCATGGATCACGGCAGCCCAAGGCTGGTGTTCCTGACCGTGGCCGCGTTGACCCTGGCGGCCATACTCACGGTCGCTACCCGCCCGGGCCGTCCGGCCGCGGAGTAAGGCCGATTTGGCCGGTCCAAGGGCTTGCCAAATCGGCCGTTTTGGCCCATGTGAGGGCCACCGCGAGCCGTTCAGGCCGAGCGCCTTGGGGAATGGTGTAACGGTAGCACAACAGACTCTGACTCTGTTTGTCTAGGTTCGAATCCTAGTTCCCCAGCCAATCGCGCTTGCATCTTCCTGAAATCCGGGACGTTTAGACTCCGCTCCTGTCGGCCATTCGGCGGCGGGACGTTCAGGGAGTCGACCCATGCCCGCCCGCGCGCGCCCGCACATCATCTGCCACATGGGCACGTCGATCGACGGCCGCCTCCATCCGTCCCGGTTCACGCAGCCGGCGACCGGCATCGCGCGCGAAACCTTGCGCGGGCACTATGAGCGCATCCACGACGCGTTCGGCGCCGATGGCTGGATCATCGGCCGCGTGACCATGAATGAGATGGCCAAGGGCACCGCGCGTCCGGTGGCCGATGCACCCAAGCTGCCGCGCGAGGCGCACATGGGAAACCGCGACGGCCGCAAGCTCGCCATCGGCATCGACCCTTCGGGCCGCGTCCACTTCGGCAAGGACAATGTCGGCGGCGATCATGCCGTCGCCGTTCTCGGCGAACAAGTGTCGGACGCCCATCTCGGCGAGCTGCGCGGGGACGGCGCGTCCTATGTCTTCGCCGGCCGCGACGGCCACGACCTCGCGCTGGCGATGGAGCGCATCGGCGCGCTGTTCGGCGCGAAGACACTCATGCTCGAAGGCGGCGGCGGCATCAACGGCGCGTTCCTCAAGGCGGGCCTGATTGACGAGTTCAGCACGCTGATCCATCCGGCCGTCGACGGTGTCGCAGGTACGCAGAGCATCGTCGATTATCACGGGCCCGAGGGCGATAGGCCCGGCGCTGGGCAGTCGCTCCGCCTTACCCATTGCGAGACGCTCGACGGCGGCATGGTGTGGCTGCGCCACACGGTCGAGCGCGCGCCGGCCTGAAGACGCGCTCGCGGTGAAATTGTCTCGCGCCGGCGAGTTCGCTAGCCTTCGCCGATGCGTCGCACCGCCCTGCTTCTTCTGCTTCTCGTTGGAGCGCCAAGCGCCGGCGCCACCGACGCGCTCGACGAATTACGCGCTACCTTCACCATTGGCGGCAAGCCGGTCCCACCCGAGGTGTTCGGCGATTTCGGCGATGCCATCATGTCCGACAATCGGCCAATCGTCGTCACGGTCGACGCACTGACCGCGGTCGACAGCAACCGTTACGTCGATCCGATCAAGATCGCCGGGGACTGGGTCGAGCAGGTAAAGCAGATCGACAAGGCCAATACCGAGACGACTGCTTACCGGTTCGTCGGCGCGGCCCGAAATGGCCTTCTCGTCGCCGTCGCGTCGTGGTCGGGCGGCGGCACCGGCGTCTTCTACACGCTGCACATCCTCGATGCGGTCTGGACCGGCGCCTTCGACGACGATGGCGCGCCCTATCGGCGGCTGACGCTCACGAATTTGCGCAGCGTCGTCCTCGGCGACCGCTGGGAGGGCGATGTCAAGATCGTGGGCGACGCCATCATGATCGACACCCGCGCGAGCCGCGGCGGCTCCGGTGTCGGCCGCGTCACGCTGGAGACGCGCCGGCCATGAGGCTCACGCGTGTCCCTCCTTCGGATACAAGCTCACCACCGAAGCCGCGTCCCATTCGGCGCGGCCCGAGGCGTTGAGAAGCCGATAGAGCGTCAGCGCCTGGCTCGCCATCGGCATGGCGACGTGCTTGTCGCGCGCCGCGCCCTGGAGCATTTCCAAATCCTTGAGCACCTGCCTTGCGAATCCGCGCGGCTTGAAATCATCCGCCAGCATTTGCGGAAAGATCGGTCCGAGCATGTTCGAGCCGGCAAAGCCCGCCTTCAACGCCTCCGGAATCTTCGCCGCGTCGACGCCGTAGGCCTGAGCAAGGCGCAACGCTTCGGCGAGCACGCAGTAATTCGTCAGCACGATCGTCTGGTTGACGAGCTTGGTCGCCTGCCCCGTGCCGACGCCGCCCATATGCGTGAACGAGCCGAGCTCGCGCATCAGGCCCGCGACCTTCGCGATTGCAGCATCCGCGCCGCCGGCCATGATCGCAAGCGTCCCGGCCTTCGCGGCACCGGGACCGCCGGACACCGGCGCATCGACGAAGTCCATGCCGCGCGCAGCGAGCGTCGCGGCGATGCGATGCGTCGCCTCGAGTTCGGTCGTCGAGACGTCGATGCAGGTCTTGCCGTTGAGATGTCCCGCCGCGGTGAAGCCGCGCGGCCCGGTCGCCGCGTCCTCGACCGCCGCCGTGTTGATGACGCAGACGATGATGACGCCGGCCGCCTCGGCCACCGCCGCCGCGCTCGATGCCGGCTCGACACCCCAGCCGGCCGCCGCCTTCACCTTCGCCGGGTCGATGTCGAAGCCGACGACGCGGTGCCCCTTCTCGACCAGACGGCGCGTGAAGCCCTCGCCCATCAGTCCGAGACCGACAAATCCGACCGTGCTCACACGTGACCTCCCCGTTTCTTGTCCAGCCGCGACGTTGCTAGGCTGAGGCGCAAGCCTAACCGATGGACGCGCCCGATGACGACCGAGACGCCCGACATCCCGATCGTCGACGCGCATCAGCATTTCTGGAACCTCGAGCAAAATTATTACCCTTGGCTCTGCGACCCCGAGCCGATCCCGTTCCGTTACGGCGACTATGCGGCGCTGCGGCAAAATTATCTGCCACAAGACTATCGACGCGACTCTGCCGCCTTTCGAATCGTGAAAACGATCCATATGGAGGCGGAGTGGAACCGCGCCGATCCGGTCGCCGAGACGCGCTGGATTGAGAGCGTCAGTCGCGAGCACGGCCTGCCGAGCGCCTGCATCGGCCACGCCGAATTCGACCGCGCCGACATTGCCGAGATGCTTGCCGGCCATGCGCGAAGCCCGCTCATGCGTGGGATCCGGCATAAGCCGAAGGCGGCGAGCGACCCGCGCGACGCCAAACGCGGCAAGCCGGGCTCGATGGACGATCCGGTATGGCGCGCGGGCTACGCCATTCTTGAGCGCCTTGGACTGTCCTACGATCTCCAGACGCCGTACTGGCACCTCGACGCCGCCGCCGAGCTCGCCCGCGATTTCCCGCGCACGGCCATCATCATCAACCATACCGGCATCCCTGCCGATCGCAGCGCCGAAGGCCTCGCCGCCTGGCGCCGTGCGCTCGAAACAGCCGCGCGGCAAAGCAATATCTGCATCAAGATCTCCGGGCTCGGCCGTCACGGCCAACCTTGGACTGTCGATGCGAACGGACCGATCATTCGCGACGCCGTTTCAATTTTCGGCCCGGATCGCTGCATGTTTGCAAGCAATTACCCGGTCGACCGCCTGGCGGGGTCGTTCGAGACGATCTACCGCGGCTTCTTCGCCGCGGTTGCAGACCGCCCCCACGCGGAACAGTTGCAATTATTTCACGACAACGCTTGCCGCGTTTACAGGCTTTGACGCATTGCGATATCGCACGGAGCCGCTTGCACAATTTGCGGTCGCTCGTGCACAAACATTACGACACGCGCGCTGTCTTATTTCATGAAACGAAACAGGACGACCGCGCCGATACGCGACGGTGCACCGTTCCCGCAAAGCGCTGGTCAACCGATCGATTGTAGATCATCCTTGGTACCGGGGTCATCCCGCAACGAAAATCATATCGGGGATAGGGAAACGCTGTGGCACAAACAATCGAGAGTTACGTCGGCGAAGCATTGGATACGGCAAAGATATCGCCGCTGCACACGCGGATCGTCGCGCTGATCGCAGCCGGCTATTTCTTCGACGTCATCGACTTCACGATCTTCGGCTCGCTCGTTCCGTATATCATCGCTTCCAAATTTGCGACCGGGCCCGAGCTCGCCGCCATCGGCAGCGCGACCATCTTCGGCATGTTCATCGGCACCGCCGGACAGGGGCAGTTCTCCGATCGTTTCGGCCGCCGCTTCATCTATCAATTCAATCTGCTCGTGTTCGGCGTCTTCACGATTCTCGGCGCGCTCGTGCCGAGCGTGACGCTGCTGATCGTCTGCCGCTTCATTGCCGGTCTCGGCATCGGCGCCGAGCAGCCTCTCGCCTTCGCCTATGCCGGTGAATACGCGCCGAAAAACATCCGCGGCCGCATTCTTGCGATCGTGCATTTCATCGGCGGCGCCTGCGTGTGGCCGATCGGTACCGGACTTGCTCTGCTGCTCGGCACCGTGATCTTCGCCGGTAGCCCGGAATATGTCTGGCGCGGCGCCTGGCTGATCATCGGCGCCGGCGCGCTGGTGGTGTGGGTCTTCCGCTTCTCGCTGCCGGAATCTCCGCGCTATCTGTCGACGCACGGCCGCGGCCAGGACGCACTCGATGTCCTCAAGCGTCTGGGCGTCCCGAACGTACCGGCACTGAGCACGCTGACGTCGGACGCGGCATCCAACACCAAGAGCGATCCGTTCGGCGTCGTGTTCAACCAGTTCCCGAAACGGGTGATCGCGGGAATGGTCTGCTTCACGGCGTTCTTCGGCGTCGCCATCGGCCTTGGCGCCTGGTTGCCGAACATCATGAACTCGAAGGGCTTCACGGTCACGAAGTCGATCGAGTACACGCTATGGATGAACTTCGCGGTCCCGTGCGCCAGCATCTGGATGATGTACGCGCTCGACAAGTTCGGTCGCAAATCGACGTCGATCGTCGCCTTCATCGGCGCTGCGATCATGGCGATGGTCTTCGCCAACGCCCAGTCGGTGACCCAGCTCATCGTCGCCGGGTTCATCATGACGTTCTTCGTCCAGGTCGCCGGCAACGCGATGCAGATCTTCACGTCGGAAGTGTTCCCGACGAACGCGCGCGCGTCCGGCTTCGGCTGGGCGTCGGGCGTCGGACGCCTGGCGACGGCCTTCATCATGCCGACGATCCTCTGGGTGCAGGCCGGCTACGGCCTCATCACGGTGTTCGTCTGCCTTGCGATCCTTCTCGTCATCGCGGCCGGTGCTGTCACGCAGCTCGGCCCGGAGGCGAAACAGAAGGGTCTCGACGAGGTTGCAAAGCCGACCGCCTGATCGCGATCCGCATCATCAACGAGGCCCGGCGCCGCCGCGCGCCGGGCCTCTCACTTTGACGCACGGACAGAGCATCTCATGAGCGAGCAACAGAGTCAGACCTCGGCCTCCGCCAAGGGCATTCGCCTTCTCTCCCGCGACGATCAGGGCGGACGGCCCGACGGCGTGCAGGTGATCGTGCACAAGGGCCACGCCTTCATCGGCCATATGTTCGCCGACGGCTTCTCGGTCGTGGACGTGCGCGACCCAAAGAAGCCAAAGACCGTCGCCTTCGTTGCCGCGCCGAAGAACACCCGCTCGCACCACCTTCAGATCGCCGGCGATGTCCTGATGGTGGTCAACGGCCCGAATATCTGGGCCATGCAGCAATACGCCTCGCAGGCCGACTACTACGCGAAGTCGCTGGCCGACTCGGTGACGACCGAGCAGCCGTTCGGCGCGGGCGTGCGCACCTTCGACATTTCGAATCCTGCCGCCCCGCGCGAAATCGGCTACCTGCACATGCCCGGTTTTGGCGGGCACCGCATCTGGTGGGTCGGCGACCGCTACGCTTACGTATCGGTGCATTTCGAGGGATTCATCGACCACGCACTTGCCATCATCGACATGGCCGATCCCGCAAAGCCCCGGCTGGCTGGTCGCTGGTGGTTGCCGGGCATGAACCGCGCCGCCGGCGAGGAGAAGCCCGCCTCCTTCGGCAAGCGCACGGCGCTGCATCACCTGATCAGCGCCGGCAATATCGGCTACGCCGCGTGGCGCGACGGCGGTTATACGATCCACGACCTGTCGGATCCGCCAAATCCGAAACTGCTGGCGCACCGAAACTATTCACCGCCGTTCGGCGGCGGCGCGCATACGCCCTTGCCCCTGCCCGGCAAGAAGCTTCTGGTGCTCGCCGACGAGGCGACCTCAAATTCCTGCGCCAACGGCCTCGCCTATACCTGGGTCATCGACGTGCGCGAGCCGTCCAACCCGGTATCGATCGCGACCCTGCCGACGCCAGCGGAAGAGGACTTCTGCGCCAAGGGAGCCAAGTTCGGCCCGCATAATCTGCACGAGAACCGGCCCGGCTCGTTCCAAAGCGAGGACATCGTCTTCGCCACCTATCACAATGCGGGTTTGAGGGTGTACGACGTTCGCAACGCCTTCGAGCCGAAGGAGCTCGCTTATTTCGTACCGCCCCCACCGGAGCGCATCGTGGACCAGCGGCCAAATCCCGCGAAGATCATCCAGTCGTGCGACGTCTTTGTTGATACGAACGGCGTGATGTATCTGACCGACACCAATGCCGGCCTCTATATCCTTCAATACGAAGGTCTCTAGGAGTGGAATGACGTGACGGAGAAGTTCGGGCGCCTCGCCCTGCACATGTGGACGATCGACACGACGCCTCTTGCCACCGCGCTCGACGCGGCCAAGCAGGCGGGCTACGACGCGGTCGAATTGCGCCGCACAGACTTCAAGCGGTGCTTCGACGCCGGCATGAGCAACGGCCAGGTGCTCGAGCTCATCAAGAAAAGCGGAATCCAGTGCGGCGTGCTCGGCGTCGAATATGGCTGGCTGTTCGCGACCGGCGAGGAGAGCGAGCGGCTGTTCAAGGTGTTCCGCGAATCCTGCGAGAACGCGGTGGCGCTCGGCTGCGACACGCTGATGAGCGCGCCCGGCCAAGTGAACGGCACGATCCCGCAGGCGATCGAATATTTGAAGCGCGCCGGCGACATTGCCGGCGAATACGGCCTCAAGCTCGGCATCGAGTTCAACTCGCAGCACGACGTGCTCAATTCGCTCGCCGTGCTGACAAAGCTGATCGAGGGCGCGAACAAGCCGAATTGCGGCTACCTGATCGACGCCTACCACTTCACGCGCTCGGGCGCCGGTGGCCGTGGCTTTGAAAACGTGCCGGCCGACATGATCTTCTGCTTCCAGTACAGCGACCTCTCGCCCACGCCTGTCACCGGCGTGCGCCGCCCAACCGACCGGCTGCCGCCGGGCACGGGCGTGGTGCAATGGCGCGAAATGCTGGGGTTGTTGTACGAGAAGGGCTACACCGGCTATCTCAGCTACGAGGCGCCCAATCCCGAGCAATGGGAGCGTTCGCCCTACGACGTCGCGCGCGAGGGCGTCGAACTCACGAAGAAACTTCTGCGCGACGCAGTCCCGAACTATCAGGGTTGAGGATCACAACCATGGCTGAAGAGCTGCCGCTCTTTCTCGGTCTGAACGACAAGACCGTCACCGACATCCCCAAGACCGTCGAGAAGCAGCGTTACATGGGCAGCGTCGCGCCCAAGGCCGCAAATCCCGGCCGCTGGGTGGAGATGCCGCGCCTGCCGATCCCGACCGGCGAGCACGCTGTGATCGAGTGCCAGGGCAAGATTCACGTCATCGCCGGCTACGCCAAGCATCGCGTCGACCAGCCCTTCCACCAGGTCTACGATTCGAAGACCAAGCAGTGGTCGCTGAAGGCGCCCTTCCCGCATCCGTGCAACCATGTCGCCGGCGTCTCGATCGGATCGAAGATCTATACCTTCGGCGGCTTCGTCGAGCAGAACCGCTGCCCGCATTCCAAGTGCTTCGTCTACGAGACGGCGACCGACGAATGGGCGGCGATCGCGCCGATCTCGCGGCCGCGCGGCGCCATCTCGGCGATCGAGCTCGGCGGCAAGATCCATCTCCTCGGCGGCCGCGACGTGCGCTCGGTCGAGTGGCACGAGGTCTACGACCCGGCGACGAACAAATATTCCGACCGCGCCGCCATGCGCGGCTCGACCGGCACGCAGCCCTTCGTCGGCCAGCGGGACCATATGGGCGTCGCGGTGGTGGACGGCAAAATTCACGCGATCGCCGGCCGCATGGACTCCTATGACTTCAACACCGGCTTGAACGCCGTCTACGACCCACAGAGCGACTCGTGGTCGTTCCGGGCGCCATTGCCGACGCCCCGCTCCGGCCCGTCCTGCGTCTATATCGGCGGCAAGATCGTCGTGTTCGGCGGCGAGGCGACCGGCCGGGTGTTCGGCACCAACGAAATCTACGACCCGAAGACCGACGTCTGGGAAGCCGGCACGCCGATGCCGATTCCGCGCCACGGCCTGCATGGCGCCACCGTCGCCGTCATCGGCAACATGGTGCACGTGCCCGGCGGCGGCCCGGTGCCGGGCGGTCAGGTGCAGGGCGCCTACCACGACGCCTTCACGTTCGACTGAGCCGACGTATGCCGGAATCGAAAACGGCCGCCTGCGGGCGGCCGTTGGCGTTTTGGAATTGGCTCGGCTTATTCCGGCCGCAGCGTCAGCGCCGCGACGCCGACCGCGAGATTGAGCCCCTGCTGTGCCTGGAACGACACCGGCTGTAGCGTGATGGTGCGATTCGAGCCGCCGATGAGCGCGTTGGCGCCGCCGCCCGCCCCGACGCTCGCCTCGGCCGTTGCACCTGCATATTGACCGGCAAGCGCGAACGGAGCGCCACCGCGCGTCGGCGCATAGACGACCCAGATCATCTGGCCTTGCGTCGTGGCGCCGATATCGAGACCGAACTTCTCGATCGAACCCGTATAGGGCTCCATCGTGCCGCCGCCCTCCGGCGTATAGATGCAGCGCAACGCCTTCTTCGAGGTGATAAAGAGGCCGACGCCGCCGGACACGTCGCAGGAGAGCGCACCCAGGCGCACGTTTTGCGCATGCGCGGCCCCAGGCGCCGCGACGGCGGCAAGCAAGGCGGTTGCGGCAAGAAGGCTCAAAGCGCGGCGCATTGCGATCTCCATCGGGTGAGAATGTCGCACCCTAACAGAAACCGCCGACGGCCGGATTAATCTGGATCAAATCAGGCGGCGCAGCGCGCCGGGATCTGCGCGGACCCCGACAACGGACTCGCCGCCGCCTCGCAGCCGTCCATGATGCTCTGGGGCCGGACCGGCTCCTTGCCGACGCGGGTGACCGCCTGGTCGAGGCGCCCGGCCTTGTGCGTCCGGTCGACCCATTGCGTCGTTCCGCCGGCCGGCGCTGCGGGGCGCGCGCGAACCGAGAACCCCCAGTCGAGGTCGGACGCGGCGGCGCCAACGGCGACACCGACGATCAGACCGCACACTGTGAGCACCCACCCGCGCATCTTGGCTCCGACCGCTCGCCCGAAACGGCGAGCGCAGCACTCAAACGGCTGCCGCCCCCACTCCGTTCCGCCGCTCGCGAAACGGTGAAGCGGTCAGCGCTGGGTTGCGATCTGGTTGAAAGGAATGACGATCCGGCAGCGCAAGCCTTCGGGGTCAAAGGCAAGGTCCACCTTGGCCTCCAGGGCGAGCGCAAGGTTGCGCTCGATCACCATGCTGCCGAAGCCTCGTTTCCGGCGCATCCGCACTTTCGGCCCGAGTTCCTCGTGCCAATCCAGCGCCACCGCTTCGCCTTCGTCGGTTGGCGCACGCTGCCAGAGGATGGACACCTTTCCTTCCGGCACGGACAGGGCGCCGAACCGCGCCGCATTGGCCGCAAGCTCATGCAAGGCGAGACCAAGATTCTGTGCCGCTTCCGGCTTGAGCGCCACGACGGGGCCGTCAATCGTGATCTGGTTGCGATCACGGTCGATGTAGGCAGCAAGCTGCGATTGCACGAGCTCCTGCAAGGCTGCGCCGTGCCAGCTCTCGCGCACCAAGAGGTCGTGCGAGGCCGCAAGCGCCTGGAGCCGGTCCCCGAATTGCGTCAGGAACGCCTCGGTCGAGCCGGCGTGCCGCGCAGTCTGTCGCGCCATTGCCTGGATCACCGCGAGCAAGTTCTTTGATCGGTGCGTCAGCTCGCGCAGGAGAAGCCGCAGATGCGCCTCTCCTTCCTTGCCCTCGGTGATGTCGACCGCGGCACCGCTCAAGCCGACAATCTCTCCGGCTTCGTTGCGCAGCGGCTCTACGTGAAGGTCGTGCCACCGCGTCCCGACGACGTCGTCGACGGCGAATTCGCCGCGTTTCGGCTGGCCGCTGTCGAGCACGTCGCGCTTGAGCGCAGTCAGTGCGGCGCCGGCTTCGGCGGGAAAGATCTGATCGTCAGTGCAGCCGATGATGTCGTCGATGGCGCGGCCGAGAAAGGCGTTGCTCAGCGAGGTGTAGCGCAGCTGGCGGTCCTGCGTGTAAACGGTGACCTTCGAGCCGCGCAAAGCCGTTTCGTATCGCCGTAGCCGCTCATTGTCGACGCGCAGGCGCACATTCTCGCCCCGCAGCCGCTCGAGCTCCGCCGCCCCGCCTCCGTCGTCGTTGTCCAAAATACTCACCGGTCGAATCCGTCATCTTCCCGCAGACGACAACATCCGATGATCGACCGGCGCCTGGCGGTGTACTCATTTTCCGTTGCCCGCGAGGAGCTTAACGCGGCCGGCGCCGATTCCGTTGCACCGATGCCGCAGATGCAGATCTGCGGCGGGTTCGACCCACCGCAGATCTACTTCGCGTCAGCTCGCGCGCCGCTCACGGCGGCGCGCATTGCGCTCGAAGAACAGCGCCTGGCTCAGCACGGCCGATACGGTCGCCGGCTGGAACGGCTTGGCAATGAGGAAGGCCGGCTCGGGCCGTTCGCCGGTGAGGAAGCGCTCCGGATAGGCGGTGATGAAGATCACCGGCACCTCGAAGGTGCGCAACATCTCGTTCACCGCATCGAGGCCCGACGAGCCGTCGGCAAGCTGGATGTCGGCGAGAATGATGCCGGGCCGCTTCTGCTTCGCCAGCGCTACCGCCTCGCTATGGGTGCGGGCGACGCCGAGCACATTGTGGCCGAGGCTTTCGACCAAGCCTTCGAGATCGAGCGCGATGAAGGTCTCGTCTTCGATGATGAGCACGTCGGTCGCGATCTCGGCGGCCAGTTCGCGCCCGGACTCCTCGACCAGATCGCGCAGGGTCGGCACATCGACGCCCAGCACTTTGGCGGCGTCGTCCTCCGACAGCCCCTCGAGCGCGATCAGAAGGAACGCCTGGCGGGGCTTTGGCGGAATTTGGGCGAGATGGCGTTCGACCGGCTGATCGTTGTCCGGGGCAGCGGGACGGCCGTTCAGAGCCACCGAATTCCAGATTTTCGTGAACAGCGTGTAGAGCGCAATGCGGGTCGAAGCCCCGTCTTCCAGCACTTTGGGGTCCTGGATCACCGCCTCCAGGGTGGCCGCCACATAGGCGTCGCCGGACGACTGGCTGCCCGAGAGCGCGCGGGCGTAGCGCCGGAGATATGGAAGATGCTGCGCAACTGCTTGAGATGACGGCAAAAATCCCTCCCGAACCTGACGGGCATAGAGGGGCCGCATTGGGCCCCATTCCCCCGAGACAAACCCTATCCCCGGCACAACGTGACCAGCCGCAAAAAGTTCCTTCGACAGGAGGAACCATATGGCATGTCATGGGTTTTGAAAGCACACACGAGGGGGGCCACCAGATGCCGGAATGGCGCGGTCGGGGTGAGAACCAATGAACGAGCGCAAGCCCGTGGGACAAGAGAACGCGATGGAAGCCGCGGCGACCCGTAAGAAGACCACGAACAAGCCCGCCAAGCTCGGTCGGGATGTTCAGGCCAGACTCGGACAGCAGTTGCGCTCCATGTACGACGAGGTGGTGAACCAGGGCGTGCCCGATCGGTTCACCGACCTTCTCAATCGCCTCGACAACAATGGCAGCAAGGACGCGCAGTAATGGCCATGGACGAATCAGTCCGCAAAGCCATCCTTGGCTCCGTCCCGAGCCTGCGTGCCTTTGCGATTTCGCTGTGCGGCAACGTCGACCGCGCCGACGATCTCGTACAGGAAACGCTGTTACGCGCCCTCGCCAACATTGATTCCTTCCAGCCCGGCACGAACATGTCCGCCTGGCTGTTCACGATCCTGCGCAATCATTTTCGCTCGGAATATCGCAAACGCCGGCGCGAGGTCGAGGACAGCGACGGCCACTATGCCGAGACGCTCAAATCGCAGCCCGAGCAATACGGGCAGGTCGAATACCGTGAATTCCGCGAGGCGCTCAATCAGCTGCCGCAGGATCAGCGCGAAGCCCTCATTCTTGTCGGCGCCTCCGGCTTCTCGTACGAGGAAGCGGCCAATATCTGCGGCTGCGCCGTCGGCACCATCAAGTCGCGCGTCAACCGCGCCCGCACGCGCCTTGCCGAGCTGATGCACGTCAACAGCGCCGAGGACTTCGGCCCAGACGAGACAGTTCGCGCGGTGCTCGCCAGCGGCGAGTAACCCGGCTTCAAAAGAGACAAGCGAATAGCAAAAAGGGCGAGCCGCGAGGCCCGCCCTTTTCCATTCCGGAGTATCCCTTAGCGCTCGATGACCTTGATCACCTTGCGCGTGCGCGGCTCGACGATGACGCGCTCGTGGTTGACCACGGCATAACGGTAAGTTTTGTACTTCGGGATCTCATGCAGGACGACGGTGTCCGGCAAAACCGTGCCGACGCGGACGTGCTCGACCTCGCGCACCTCGACCGAAGGCGCATCCTCACGCTCGACATAGGTCACCACCGGCGGCGGCAGGGTTGCATCTTCCGCCGCACCGACCGTGCCGCCGACAGCCGCACCGACTGCCGCGCCGACCGGACCGCCGACCACGCCGCCGACGATCGCGCCGCCGGCCGCGCCGCTTACTGTGTTCTGGGCATTCGCCGCGGCCGGCACGAGCGCCGTCGCAGCCAAAGTGGCAAGGACGAATTGAAATTTCATCAGAGCCTCCTGTCATTGACGTCCGATAGCCGGCTAACGCGGTGGCCAAATGCGCGTTCCCCGGCGCGCAGTTCCGTGCGTCGGGGCTTGCAGAACAAAAAAGGCAGGCCGCGCGGGCCTGCCTTTCTCGTCGCGAATTTCAGAGTTCGGCGTCAGTCGCACATGCGACGACGCACGGTGATCCGACGGCCGTGGTGCCAACGCGTGGTCACAACCGTGCGGCAGCTGGCGTAATCGCGGCGCCAGTGATGGCGGTGATAATAGCCGTCACGCGCGCCGACATAGACGCCGCCCGGGCCGGCGCCGACGACGACGCCCTGAGCCTGCGCGGCACCGCCCGCAGCGAACGAGCCGATAGCGGCAGCCGCGGCGACCGCGGCAGCGAGAACGATCCGTTTCATGTGTTACCTCCTGATCTGCACGAATGGATCGGGACAAGAACGCCCTGATCCGGTGCGTCGTTCCGGCGGGAAATTGCAAAAATATCACAGCCTTCTGATCGAACTTTTCGATGCTTGCAATTTTCCGCTGCGGACCGGCCGCGGTCGACCCAGTTCACGCAACTGGATTGACGCCCGCGCCGCTCCGAAGCACCCTCTCGGCGCCCCGCCAACAGCAAAGCCGCCTCGATGCTTAACACCCAGGTCTATCTTGCCTCGCGTCCGAACGGCATCCCACAAGCCGACAACTTCGCAATCCGGCGGGCGGCCGTGCCGGATCTGCGCGACGGGCAATTTCTGGTGCGCAACGACGTCCTGTCCGTCGAGCCGGCGATGCGCGGCTGGGTCAGCGCGGTGGCCAATTATTCGACGCCGGTCGGCATCGGCGAGGTGATGCGCTCCTTTTCCGCGGGCGAGGTCGTCGCCTCGAAGCACGCGCAATACGCCGTCGGCGACAAGGTGATGGGCATGCTCGGCTGGCAGGACTACGCGGTCGCCGACCCATCAATGGTCACGCGCAAGGTGCGCGAAACCGACCTGCCGCTGTCGCTGTCACTCGGCATTCTCGGCCTGAACGGCGTCACCGCCTATTTCGGCCTGTTCGATCTCGGCCGACCGCGACCGGGCGACACCGTCGTCGTTTCGACCGCGGCAGGTTCGGTCGGCTCGGCCGTCGGCCAGATCGCTGCGCTGTCCGGCTGCCGCACGGTCGGTATTGCCGGCGGCCCGGCCAAGTGCAGGACATGCGTCGAGGCCTTCGGCTACGACGCCGCGATCGACTACAAGGCGGCCGACTTCAATGAGCGACTCGCTGCGGCGACGCCGGACGGCGTCGACGTCTATTTCGACAATACGGCGGGCGCCATCAGCGACGCCGTGCTCAAGCGCCTCGCCGTCGGCGCGCGCATCGTCATCTGCGGCACCGCGTCTGTGTCGAGCTGGGACCCGCCGCCGATGGGGCCTCGCCTCGAGCGGCACATTCTGGTCAAGCGCGCGACCATGTCGGGCCTGCTGATCTTCGATTACGCGCACCGGTATGAGGAAGCGGTCGCGCGCCTCGCCGCCTGGGTGCGGGCCGGCAAGCTCGCCTATCGGGAGGACATCCTGGATGGCATCGAGGCGTGCCCCGGCGCCATCGCGGCACTGTATCGCGGCGAGAACAGCGGCAAGCTCCTGGTGCGTTTGAAGCATGGCTGATGCCCGCGCGATGAGATTCCGCATGCGCACCACTTTGGGGATGTTCTCAGGTAGCGCCTAAAGGCATGAGCGGACGCGCCAATCCGTCATCGCATCTGCGGCTCCCCTACTTTTGAGGCGTTCCAAGGTATTGATTTTATTGTCGTTCTTATTTGACCGCGCGGTTGTCCTAGCGCAAAGGAATGCCACTTATTCTCATCTAGAAGTACCACTCGTCCGATGCGTATTGCCGAAGTTTCCATGAGCGAGGTGGTTCAAATGGCGTTGGGCCTGGCGCAGCGCGGCTTCCGTGGCCGGATCACCGGCATCGCCCCTGCGGCCGAGGCATCCGGCGTACCGCCGGACGAACTCGAGCGGCGGCTGCTGGAGCTCGGCTTCACCGAGGGTGCGGAGGTCGAGATCCTTCACGAGGGTCTGTTCGGCCGCGACCCGATCGCTGTGCGCATCAACGACGCCACCGTCGCCATTCGCCGCCGCGAGGCCATGGCAATCCTCGTGAGCTGAGATGAGCGTCGCGACCTCGTCCGAACCGCTGCATTTCGCCCTCATCGGCACGCCCAACAGCGGCAAGACCGCGCTGTTCAACGCGCTGACCGGCAGCCGGCAAAAAGTCGCCAACTATCCGGGTGTCACCGTCGAGCGCAAAAGCGGCTTGCTCCAAACTCCCGGCGGCCGCAGCGTCAACCTGATCGACCTGCCCGGCACCTATTCGCTGCGCGCGCGCTCGCCCGACGAGGAGGTCACGCGCGACTTCGTGCTCGGCCGCTTCAAGTCTGAATCAGCGCCCGACCTGCTGCTGTGCGTCGCCGACTCCACCAATCTGCGGCTGGCGCTGCGCCTCGTCCTCGAACTCAAGCGCGTCGGCCGCCCGCTCCTGCTCGTCCTCAACATGATCGACATCGCGCGCCGGCGCGGCATCGACATCGACCTCGACAGGCTGTCCGCCGAGCTCGGCGTGCCGGTGATCACCGCCGCGGCCGTGCGGCGCGGCGGCACCGACGACTTGATGCGTCGCCTCGACGACCTCGCGCTCGCCACCGAGGCGGCGCGCGCCGAGGCCGCATGGCAGGCGCCGACCGCGAGCGAACTGCGCGCCGCGCAGCGCGAGGCCGACCGCATCATCGCCGCTTCGGTGACGACGCCATCGAAGCCCGACACGCTGACGGCGCGGCTCGACGCGGTGCTGCTGCATCCGGTCGCAGGCCTCATCATTCTGCTCACCATCCTGTTCGTCATATTCCAGGCGGTGTTCACCTGGGCCAAGCCGCTCATGGATCAGATCACCGCCGGCTTCGATGCGCTCGGCGTCCTGTCGCAGACCTGGCTTCCGGAAGGCGTGCTCCAAAGCTTCGTCCAGAACGGTGTCATCTCCGGCGTCGGCAGCGTCATCGTGTTCCTGCCGCAAATCCTGATCCTCTTCCTCTTCATCCTGCTGCTCGAGGATCTCGGCTACATGGCGCGAGCCGCGTTCCTGATGGATCGCATCATGGGCGGCGCCGGGCTGCACGGCCGCGCCTTCATCCCCCTCCTCTCAAGCTTCGCCTGCGCCATTCCCGGCATCATGGCAACGCGCGTCATCGACAATCCGCGCGACCGGCTGACGACCATCCTCGTCGCGCCGCTGATGACCTGCTCGGCGCGCATCCCGGTCTATACGCTGATCATCGCCGCCTTCATCCCGGACAAGACGGTGTGGGGCTTCGCCAGCCTGCAGGGCGTGGTGATGTTCGGCCTCTACGCCGCCGGCATCGTCAGCGCGCTCGGCGTCTCGGCGCTCGCCAAGTTCATGTTCTGGCGCGAGAGCCCGACGCCGCCGTTCATGCTTGAGTTGCCGGACTATAAATTGCCAAGGCCGCGCAGCGTGCTGATGGGTGTCTACACCCGCGCCAAGATGTTCCTGCACCGCGCCGGTACCACCATCTTCTCCATGATGGTGCTGATCTGGTTTCTCGCCTCGTTTCCGCGACCGCCTGCCGGCGCGGCGGGACCGGCCATCGACTACAGCCTTGCCGCCTGGATCGGGCACGCGATGGAGCCGATCACACGTGCGATCGGCTTCAATTGGCAAATCAACGTCGCGCTCATTCCGGGAATGGCCGCGCGCGAAGTGGCGGTTGCGGCGCTCGGCACGGTCTATGCCATCGAGGGCGGGAAGGAAAACGCCGCCCAGATCGGCCAGACGCTGGCGCAGCACTGGTCGCTCGCCACCGCGCTCGCCGTGCTCGCCTGGTACATCTTCGCCCCGCAATGCGCCTCGACCCTGGCGGTGATCAAGCGCGAGACGGGAAGCTGGAAGTGGATGGCCGTGACCTTCGGCTACATGCTGGCATTGGCCTATGCCGCGTCGCTGGTCACGTACAACGTGGCGGTCGCGCTCGGCGCGGGTTGACGGCCGCTAACCATCGCGGCCGGCGGCTTGTCAAAAACCGCCGATACAGCCCCATTAGTCGGGAACGTGACACAAGGGCCCACGTTGGTGTGGCGCGGCGCTAATGCGCGCGAATCTCGCCTTCGATAGGCAGATGCGACGGTTGGACAGGACGTTTCAGTCCGAGTTGGACGGCTTTGCCGCGGATCGCAGATTGCGACCGGCGGAAACGCAGGGCCAGCTTTCGGACGGGAACGCCTTCCGCCCAAAGTTTCCTCAGGGAGGAAATGTCGTCGTCGCTCCACGGCCTGGATAGAAGTATGCGGCTCATCGGTTCTCTAGGTCGGAATGAACGCCCGCACAGGGAACTCGCACACGAAGACCTTTGTTCCCGCTCGTCACGTTTCACTGAAGTTTACATCGCGATTCGATAGGTACGATTTGGCTCCCGCGCCAGTGGCTCACGCCGGCTTGTCCGTCAGCCGCCGCAGCGCCTCGCCGCTCGTCATGACCGCGAAGGTCTCGCGCGCCGACAACGATGCAACCGCCTCGATATATCTGTCGGCATCGGCGATCCGCATCATCGCGACCGCGAGATGCACGTCGACGTCGCCCTTGCGGCGCGGCTGCACGTCCTGGAGCATGTCCTCGTGGGCCGCGCGCAATGCCCGGTCCTCGACGAGCCGAACCAGCGGATGCGCATTGCCCGCCTGCGGACGTTCCGCTGCGAGCGCGTTGGCGCGAACGAGGATCGGCGGCGGGCTCCTCTCTTCGGGCGTGAGCAGCAGGCCGGCCGCGCGCAGCGCCCGGCCGATCGACGAGCGGGCGGTCAGCGCCGCGATCGGGATCGCGAGCAGGAGGCCGGCCACCACCGGCGACATCCAGAACAGAAGCGGCGCCGACACCGCATAGGCGCTGGCGCCGAGCGCCGCCCCGAGCATGGTCGGAAACGCATAGGCGCGCATAAACTCGCCGCGGGCGAAATTGCCGTCATCGCGCCGCTGCGCCGACCAGCCGGCGTCGCGGCCGAGCAGTATCTCCATGACCGAGCGCGACTGCATCAGCATCATCACGGGCGCGATCAGAGCCGAGACGACGACCTCGATCACGACGCTGACGAGGCCGCGCAGCGCGCCACCCATGCCGCGCCGGTCGTGGCCGCGCATGAGCATGCCGAACCAGCCGAACAGCTTGGGCATGACCAGCAGCGCCATGGTGCCGCCGAACACATAGGCCGCCCGGACGGGATCCTGCATCGGCCATTGCGGAAACAAAGTCGCGCCGCGCGGGAAATAGTCGGGCGGGATGAATTGCGATTGCAACGAGATCAATATGCCGATCAGCAGAAACAGCAGCCACATCGGCGCGGTGATGTAGGAGCCGATGCCCTGCAACAAATGCACGCGCGACACCCAGTGCAGACCGCGCGCCGGCACCACCGCGGCGTGCTGGAGATTGCCCTGACACCAGCGCCGGTCGCGGACCGCGTAGTCGGTCAGGGTCGGCGGGCACTCCTCATACGAGCCGCCGAGCTGCGGCACCATGTGCACGCCCCAACCGGCGCGGCGCATCAGCGCCGCTTCGATGAAATCGTGGCTGAGGATGTGGCCACCGAACGGCTTGCCCCCTTTGAGAAGCGGCAGCCCGGCATGGTCGGCAAAGGCGCGGATGCGGATGATCGCATTGTGGCCCCAATAATTGCTCTCCGCGCCGTGCCACCAGGCGATGCCGCGCGCGATCGAAGGTCCATAGACCCGGCCGGCGAACTGCTGGAGCCGCGCAAACATCGTGTTGCCGTTGAGCAATTGTGGAAGCGTCTGAAGCAAGCCGACCTTCGGATGCCCCTCCATCGCGGCGGCGAGACGGACGATGGTGTCGCCCTCCATCAGACTGTCGGCGTCGAGCACGATCATGTGCTCGTAAGCAGCACCGAAGCGCGTCACCCACTCGCCGATATTGCCGGCCTTGCGGGCGACGTTCTTGATGCGGTGACGGTAGTAGAGGCCCTGCGTGCAGGCTTCCGCGCGCAGGCGCAGGAAGGCCTCCTCCTCGGCAAGCCAGACGACCGGATCGGTGGTGTCGCTGAGGATGAAGAAATCGAAGTGGTCGAGACGCCCGGTCTCGCGTACCGACTCATAAATTGCCTGCAAGCGCGCGGTGACCCTGTGCGGATCCTCGTTATAGGTCGGCAGCAGGAGCGCGGTGCGCTGCGCGAGCGCCGGCAGCGGCGCCGCCGGATCGATATCGAGCGCCCGGCCGCGGCCGAACAGACCGAGGAGAAAGCCGATCGTCCCCGATACGAAAGACAGCGCGATCCAGGCGAACAGCGCGACGAACAGCAGCAGCACCGCAGTTTCGAGCACTGTCAGGCCGCCGACCTCCAGCACCTCGTACATTTCGTAGGCCGCCGCCATGGTCATGACGATCGACGCGCCGAATACGAACAGACGCCTCACGGGCACACTGCTCGGCCCGGTACGCGGCGACCCGACGCGGCCGCGCCGCGCCCATAGCGACTGCTCCGGCATGGCAAGCGGCGCCTCCGGCGGCAGCGCCTCGATGCCGCGCGGAACTTCGCGTATGCGGCGGCTCAGCGCGTCCATCTGTAGAGCCACGTCTCCGAGATCGGCTTGTCCTGCGCCTTCAACTGCCCGCGCAGCTCGATGAGATTCTCGTTCTTGGTGTCGAGCTCGAAGGAGATGCGCATGCCGCCGGTCTCGGTGTTCGGCTGCAGCACCAAATTCTTGATCGCACCCTTCCCGGCGGTGACGGTCGTTTGGAGATTTTTGGGATCGACCGATGCCAGTGCCTTGCCGACGGCTTCAAGCACGAACAGGCGCGTGCCGCTGCGGCCGGCGCCGACGCTCAGCTTGGCGAATTCGGCGAGATTGCCCGGATTGGGCCGCCTGCTGCCCCAATGGAGGCGATAGGTGAAATTGTATTCGCCCTTGGCCTTGAGCGTGTCCTTCGGCCGCCAGAACGAAACGATGTTGTCGTGGATCTCCTCCTTGGTCGGGATCTCGACCAGCACGACGTTTCCCTCGCCCCAGTCGCCGATCGGCTCGACCCACAAAGACGGTCGCTTCTCGAAATGCGATTCGAGGTCGTCATAGGCGAAGAAGTCCCGTTCGCGCTGCATCAGGCCGAAGCCGCGCGGATTGACGTCGCCGAAATAGCTCACCTGCAAATCGCGCGGATTATGCAGCGGCCGCCAGATCTCCTCGTCGCGGCCGTTGCGCATGGCAAGTCCGTCGGAATCGTGTACGGCGGGTCGGAAGTCGTCGATGCCGACCCTGTCGTTGGAGTCGAAGAGGAACATGGTGGTGCCGCTGCCGATGCCGGATTCGGCGATATCGACGCGCGGATAGAGCGCCACCTCGGTGTCGTAGATGGTTTCCTCGCCGGGACGGATGGTGAAGCGGAAGGCCGCGGCCGCGCTCGGACTATCCAGCAGCGCATGCACGACGATCGAGTTCGTGCCTTTGGCCGGCTTCTCGATCCAGAAGCTGGTGAAGGCCGGGAATTCCTCGCCTTTGGGATCGGCGGTCTTGATCGACAGCCCGCGCGCGGACAGTCCGTAGACCTGCCCTTTCGCGACAGCGCGGAAGTAGCTGGCTCCAAGAAAAACGCCGACCTCGTCGTAATAGTCCGGCCGGTTCATCGGCGCATGCAGGCGGAAGCCGGCGAAACCGATGTTCACGTCCGGCGGCGGCGGCTTGGTGTTGTCGAAGGAGAACAGGTCGCGCGAATACACGACTTCGCGCGCGCGGCCGCCGTCGACGACGAACACGCGGACGCGATCCTTGAAGATCCAGCCGCGATGAAAGAACTGCACCTCGAATGGCAGGCCTTCGCCGTGCCACAACGCCTTGTCCGGGCGGTAGCGGATGCCGCGATAGGCGTCGTAGTCGATATTGGCGAGTTCGTTCGGTAGACCTTGGTCGGGCTTCTGGTAGGCCTGCGACGCGAGTTGCTGCGCCAAGTGGCGCACGCTCTGGGCGTCGAAGGGCTGCCCCGCGCTGTCGTCATTGGCGCCGGCGGCGCCGCTGCCGAGAACGGACAGCATCGCCGCTGAGCCGGCAATGAATTGTCGGCGATCCAAAGAACCTACTCCAATGGCTGAACGTCCGCGGAGCCAGGCTCGCCGCGTTTCCCAACTTCAATAAGCGTGGCGGCGGCTCAGAGTTCCACGCCCGGTCGCGCTGCCGCCCGGACCGAACGCAAGCCCCGCGCCGGCTGTCACGCCGGCGCGGGGCCTAACGAACGCGCAACGCTACGTGACGCTACGGTACAGTCCTGCGCCCGCGAAATACGCCGACAAGCGCGGAGACGACGAACAGGACGATCGCGACGAAGAAGATGATCTTGGCCGCTTCGATCGCCGTGCCGGCAATGCCGCCGAAGCCGAACAGGGCGGCAACGAGGGCGATGACGAGAAACGTGATGGCCCAGCTCAACATGGCTCAGGTCCTTCCGTATGGATGCATTCGGCCGGGAGAACGTGTGCGGATGGACAAAAGTTCCCGGCCGGTATCTCCCCCCATGCTTCCGGGCACGCTCCAGACGTGGGAACCCCTTCTTTCAGGGGCGAGTTTCGTCAACTAGAATTGCATCACGAAACGGAATGACGGGTCATGGCGGGGCTGAAGAAGTATCACGCCAAGCGGCATTTCGGCATTACCGCCGAGCCCAAAGGAAAGGTGGGCCGGCGCAAGGGCGACGCCTTTGTCATCCAGAAGCACGACGCCACCCGGCTCCACTACGACCTGCGCCTCGAACTCGACGGCGTCATGAAAAGCTGGGCGGTGACGCGCGGCCCGAGTCTCGTGCCGGGCGAGAAGCGCCTCGCTGTCGAGGTCGAGGACCATCCGATCGAATACAACAAATTCGAAGGCGCGATCCCTGAAGGCGAATATGGCGGCGGCACCGTCATGATCTGGGACCGTGGGACCTGGGAGCCCGAGGGCGATCCGCAGCGCGGGCTCGCCAAGGGTCATCTCGCCTTCAAGCTGCACGGCGAGAAGCTCGAAGGCGGTTGGCATCTCGTGCGCATGCATCGGCGGCCGAACGAGAAGCGCAATAATTGGCTGCTGATCAAGCAGCACGACGAGACCGAGCGCTCGGCGCGCGATCCAGACATTCTCGAGGAGCAACCGCTATCGGTGGTGAGCGGCCGCGACCTCGACGAGATCGCCGGGTCGAAAAAGGTCTGGCACAGCAACCGCAGCGTCAAGGCGAACGTGGCGGCGCTCAAGACGACCGCCAAGAAGGCCGCGCGGAAGAA
>DASTGR010000101.1:0-4365 GCA_035718885.1 Pseudolabrys sp.
GACGCCCCCCACCCCGACCGCCTCCGCTTCGCTGCGGCGGTCGACCCTCCCCACAAGGGGGAGGGTAAAGTGAAAGCGTGCGCGAAATCTTTACGGCGTGCACTGCACCGCGATGTCGACGCGGCGGTTGGCCTTGCTGGCGACGTTGTCCTTGGTCATCTCGGCGAGACGCCGCTCGCCCCACGCGGTCTCGGCGATCGAGACGTCGTTGCCGAGCGCCTCTTTCAGCTTCACCGCGATCACATGCGCGCGGTCCTTCGAGACTGCGAGGTTGATGTCGTCGTCGCCGAGCGTGTCGGAATAGCCGGCGATCGACACTGCGCAGCCCTTGCGGCTCTTCAAGAGCTCCTTGAGCTTGCCTATGAGCGCGACGGTCTGCGCCGTCTCGTCGGTTCCGCCGATCTTCTGGAAGTGCACGCTGAGCGGCGCGATCGCAGCGTTCGCCGCAGCGGGCGCGGCCGTATTCTGCATATGCACCACGATCAGCTCCGTCGGCACCGCCGGCGAGCCGGGCACGGTCTTCATCGCATCGAGCGTGGCGGCGACCTTCACCGGAGCCGCGGACGGGTCCGCCTTCACCGCCGCGAGAGTCGGCCCTGAAGTTCCATCGGTCGCCTTCTTGATCGCAGCGAGCGAGGTCTCCAGCGCCGTTAGGTTGGCGGCGAGCTGGCCGAGTTGCTTGCTCATGCCGTCCGGCGCGAGCCCCTTCTGCAAACCAGCGAGCGCGGCATTGCCGGATTTGACGCTCGTTTCCACCTGTTCGAGGCGGTCGCGGATGTTGTCGAGCGACGCCTTCTGCACGCCGGCGAGCGCCTCGTTGGTGCTCTTGATGCGGGCATTGAGTTCTTCCATCTGCTTGGTCACGCCGGCCAGCGAAGCCGTCTTGCGCATGTCGTCGATCGCGGCGTTGTTCTTGTCGATCCGGGCCGACACTTCGTTGAGCGCGCCGAGGATCTGGCTGCGATCCGCCGCCGCGCGCTTCCACAGGAGGCCTACGGCCGGCGCGGCGATGGCGAGCATGACGAGGCCGGCTGCGGCCCCGATGAGAAATGGCTTCTGCGTTTCGGCCATGACGCTCCCCCACGCGCTGTTTTCAATTAGCGACAGGATATATGCGAAATTTATCTGCGCAAGCGCCGTGGCATGCTGCGCCGCAAAGCAGGCGGCCTTGAATGGCGGTCGACCGCACCGCTATAGAAGCGCTCCCTTCGCAAGCAGGACCTCATGACCGAAACGATCAAGATCCGCATGGCCGGCTACGGCCCGGCCACGACCGGCTTTTCGAAGTCGCTGAAATTCATCGGCGACAGGCTGGCCGCACGGTTCGGCGACCGGATCGCGATCGAATACATCTGGAATGTCATGGACCACGGCTACAAGGCCGAGGACATCCTGACCCTGGTCGAAAACGGCGAGATGACGCTCGGCTACCAGTCGTCGAGCTATCTCACCGATCGCGTTCCGGAACTCGGTTTCGTCGATCTGCCCTTTCTGTTTGCGAACAATGCCCAGGCGCGCGGCGCAATGGACGGCGCGCTCGGGAACTTTCTGGTCAAGAGCATCGAGGATCGCATCGGCTATCGCATCCTCGGTTGGTTTGAGAACGGCTTCCGCCACATCTCGAACCGCTTGCGCCCGATCCACATGCCGTCCGACATGAAGGGCATGAAGATCCGCGTGCTGCCGAGTGAGATTCAGCGCCGCACCTTCGACATGCTTGGCGCGGTCGCGATGCGCATGGACCTCACTGAGGCCATCGCCATGATCAAGGCCGGCACGCTCGACGCGCAGGAAAACCCGCTCGCCAACACCGTCACCTACGGCGTGCACAACTTCCACAAATTTCATACGCTGACGTCGCATTTCTACATTTCGCGCCCGATCTTCCTGCATCGCGCGACCTTTGAATCTTGGCCGCTCGACGTGCAGGAAGCGATGCGCGAAGCGGTGACCGCGTCGGTCGCCTATCAGCGCGGGCTGGCGGTCGAGGAGCACCAGCATTCGCGCAAGGCGATCGAAGCGGCCGGCTGCGAGATCGTTGAATTGACCGCGGGCGAACACGGCGCCTTCGTCGACGCCGTGCAGCCGCTCCTGAAAGAAGCACGGGGGACGTACGGGGAGGCGATGTTCGCCATGGTGCCGAAAACATGACCTTCGGTCATGTTTGGAGGCCGGATTAACCGCCGCGAAACCATACCACCGCGCCGCGGCGGCCGCGGTTACAACGCTGCAACGTCTCGGGGCGTATTGATCCCGGGCGGCATCCAGGCGGCGCCATGACATCATCCTCCCGTTCCGTCGCGCTCGCGCTGCGCGGCCTCACCAAGCGCTACGATCGCCCGGCGGTCGACGCCCTCGACCTCACCGTCTACGGCGGCGAATTCTATTCGCTGCTCGGGCCGAACGGCGCCGGCAAGACGACGACCCTGCGCATGGTCGTCGGGCTCCTGAAGCCGGACGCCGGCACGATCGTCGTCGAAGGCATCGACGCGCTTGAAGATCCGGTGGCCGCCAAGCAGGTGACGGCGTGGGTCTCGGACGAGCCGATGATCTACGACAAGCTGACGCCGTTCGAATATCTTGAGTTCGTCGCTGGCCTGTGGCGCATCGAGGCGAAGACCGGTGAGGCGCGCGCCCGCGAACTCATCGACTGGCTCGGCCTGACGCCGCACATGCACGAACGCTGCGAGGGCTTCTCCAAGGGCATGCGCCAGAAGGTGGCGCTGGCCGGCGCGCTGGTGCACGATCCGAAATTGATCATCCTCGACGAGCCGCTGACCGGGCTCGACGCCGGCTCGGCGCGGCAGGTCAAGACCGTGCTGCGCGAGCGCGTGGCCGCCGGCGGCACGGTGGTGATGACGACGCACATCCTCGAAGTCGCCGAGCGCATGGCCGACCGCATCGGCGTCATCGCCAATGGCCGCCTCATCGCCGAGGGAACGCTCGATGAACTGCGCCAGCGCTCCGGCGCGGCGTCGGCGACGCTCGAAGACACGTTCCTCAAGCTCGTCGCCGAAGAGGCCGCGTGAGCCGGCCCGGCACCGTACCCTGGCTTGCCGCGCACGAATTGCGGCTCGGTTTTCGCGACTGGTTGTCGCTGATGACCGCAGGCCGACGGCGGAAGCTTCGCAACGTCATCATCGCGCTCGGCGTGTTCGGCGTGGTCATGCACCTCGTTGCATGGCCGATGGTGGAGCGCTACGCCGATGCGCGGCCCGACCTGCCCACACTGGTGATCGTCAGCGGCATCCTGCTCCTGTCGTTCTCGCTGCTTCTGTCGCAGGCGATGGAGTCCGTCACGCGCGCCTTCTACGCGCGCGCCGACCTCGATCTCATCCTGACCGCGCCGGTCGCGCCGCAAAAGGTGTTCGCGGTGCGTATCGGCCGCATCGCCGTGTCGATCGCGGCCATGGCCATGGCGATCGCCGTGCCCTTCGTCAACGTGCTGGCGCTGTCGGGCGGCGCGCGTTGGCTTGCGGCCTATGGCGTGGTCGGCGCCATGGGCGCGGTGGCCGCGAGCCTCGGCGTCGCGATGACGGTGGCGCTCTTTCGTCTGATCGGGCCGCGCCGTACGCGCTTCATCGCGCAGGTCGTCGCCGCGGTGATCGGCGCCGCGTTCCTGATCGGCTTGCAGATCGTCGCGATCCTCTCTTTCGGCAGCCTGTCGCGGCTCGCGCCGCTGCAATCACCCTGGCTTTTGGCGCATGTGCCCGGCGTTGCGAGCGCCGTGTGGATACCCGCCCGCGCCGCGCTCGGCGACCCGGCCGCGCTCTTTTGGATGCTTCTGTTCGCCATCGTGCTGCTCGGCGCCACCATCGCCGCCTTCTCGCCCCGCTTCGGCGAGCACGCCATCGCCGCGTCCGGCGTGTCGCAGGGCGTCGTGCGCCAGCGTCAGCGCGGCTTCCGCCGCCATTCGCCCAAGCAGATGCTGCGGCGGAAGGAGTGGCTGCTGCTCGCGCGCGACCCGTGGCTGATGTCGCAGACCTTGATGCAGATTCTGTATCTGCTGCCGCCGGCGTTGCTGTTGTGGCGCAGTTTTCACGACAGCGCGACGGCGCTGATCGTGCTGGTGCCGGTCGTCGTCATGGCGGCCGGACAGCTCGCCGGCGGGCTGGCCTGGCTGTCGATCTCCGGCGAAGACGCGCCCGATCTCGTCGCCACCGCGCCGATCCCGGCGCGCAGCATTCTGTGGGCGAAGATCGAGGCGGTGATGATCGCGATCGCCGTCATCTTCGCGCCCTTCGTTATCGGGCTGGGCCTCGCCTCGCCGTGGGCGGCCGCCGTGGCCGGCGCCGGCGTGTTGATCGCGGCGGCGGCGGCGACCGACATCCAATTGTGCTTCCGCGTGCAGGCGCGGCGCAGCCA
>DASTGR010000102.1:0-20623 GCA_035718885.1 Pseudolabrys sp.
GCCTGCGCCTCCTCGGCGAGCCGGGCGGTGAGGACCGCCGCCGGCAGTTCCCGGCCCAATCCCGCGCCCTGCCCGGCCCACATGTTCGAGAAATCGCCCGAACCCTGCGCCTTCGCCTTCTCGGCGAGCGGTGCGAGCGCGCCGCCGGCGAGCGGGAATGCCGGCGCGATCGGACTGATCGGCCCAAGCTCGCGCATGACCCGGTTGACGAAGCCGCGGGCGGGGCGTCCGGTCATGACATTGGTGACAACCATGTCCAAGCTGCGCGCGCCGTTCAGGAGTGTCCGGTGCGCCGCCGTGACCTTCGATTCCGGACAGTGCAGGTAGCCGCTGCCGATCTGCACCCCCGCCGCGCCCAGCGCGAGCGCCGCCACGATGCCACGGGCGTCGGCGATGCCGCCGGCGGCGATCACCGGCACTTTCACCGCATCGGCGACGAGGGGCACCAGCGCGAAGGTCCCGACCTGGTTCGAAAGGTCGTCCGAGAGAAAATTGCCGCGGTGCCCGCCGGCCTCGAAGCCCTGCGCGATGATCGCATCGCAGCCGTGCTCTTCGAGCCAGACCGCCTCAGCGACGGTGGTCGCGGAGGATATGACCTTCGCACCGGCCGCCTTGACGCGCGCGACGAGAGGGGCAGCCGGCAGCCCATAGTGGAAGCTGACCACGTCCGGCCTGAGTTCCTCGACGACGCCGCAGAACGCCTCGTCGAAAGGCGCGCGGTTCGACACCGGCACCGGTGCGTTCGGATCGATGCCGAATTCCGAGTAATAGGGCTTGAGCGCCTCGCGCCAGGCATGCTCGCGCGCATTATTGGGCACCGGCGGCGTATGCGAGAAGAAATTCAGATTGACGGCCTTGCCCGGGGCGGCACCGCGGTAGGCGACGACCTGGTCACGCAGCCTGGACGCGTCGAGCATGGCCGCGGGCAGCGAGCCGAGCCCGCCCCCATTCGCCACCGCCGCGGCGAGGGCAACGTCCATGGCCCCGGCCATCGGCGCGAGCAGGATCGGATGCTCGATGCGGAACAGTTCCAACAGCCGCCTGTCTTGCCACATCGGGAGAACCTTTCTGCCTCGGCACAGTCAGGCTAATGCCTCGCGCTTTCTGCACCCATTCGCAAGCGATGAAGCGACGTTTCGCCGCCGGCAAAGCCGGCGGCGGCCTCACAGCGCCTTGCTCATGCCGCGGATGCGGCGCGCCAGCACGCGCATGATGTAGGTCGAGAAATTCGGCACCTCGTCGACCATGAAGCGGAACGTGCGGGCGTCGATCAGCGACAACTCGCAGGCCTCGCGCGCCCGCGCCGTCGAGGACCGAGGCATTTCGTCGATCATCGACATGAAGCCGAGCGCCTCGTTGGCGCCGATCGTCTCGATGACGGTGTCGCCGATCACCATGTCGATCACGCCGGACTGCACGATGTACATGCAATCGCCCTGCTCGCCCTTGGTGAAGACGACCCCGCCCGGCGCGACGTGAATCGTCGCACCTGCGCCTTTGGCGAAGGTGCGCATGTCGATCTCGCCCCGCACCCGCTTCGCACTGCCGCCGTCCATCATCTCACTCCCCCCGATATCTCTTCGGCTACACGGTGAAGGGCTTGCCCCGCTCCGCGACGACGACCTTTGTCTTCTGCCCTGTCATAGCGCCAACGAACTTGTCGGCATTCGGCTCGATGATCGGAAACGTGCCGTAGTGGCACGGGATCACCGCATCGAACTTGAAAAAGCGCTTGCAAGCGAAGGCCGCGCCCTCGCCGCCCATGGTGAAGCGGTCGCCGACCGGGACGATGCCGACCTTGGGATGATGTTGTTCCTCGATCAGCGCCATGTCGCCGAACACGTCGGTGTCGCCCATGTGATAGACGCTCGGCTCGCCCGGCGCCTTGACGATGAGCCCGCCCGGATTGCCGAGGTAGACCGCCGTCGAGCCTTCCAGATGCGCCGATGAATGATCGGCGCGCACCATGCTGACGCTGAAGCCGTCCTGCTGCACCGTGCCGCCGAAGTTCATCGGATCGATCTTCTCGAGCCCCTGCCCCGCGTACCACATGCAGATCTCATAATTGGCGATCACCTTGGCGCCGGTCTGCTTGGCGATGTCGAGCGTGTCGCCGAGATGATCGTCATGGCCGTGCGTGATCGCGATGTGCGTGACGCCCTTGATGGCCGCCGCCTTGTCGCCGGGGAACGTCGGGTTGCCGGTGAAGAATGGATCGATCAGGACCGCCTTGCCGCCGAAATCGAGCCTGAACGCGGAATGGCCATACCAGGTGATCTGCATTGACGAGTGCTCCTTGGACGCCGGCCCCGAACCAGTTTTCATTATCGCGCCGCGCAGGCGTTGGCGATGCTTTTGACGCGTGCTACCGCTCCGGCATGGCCGTCATCCTGCCGCTTGCCGAAGCCGCCGCCCACCTGCCCGCACGGGGCGCGCTGATCGGGCTCGATCTCGGCACCAAGACCATCGGCGTTGCGGTGAGCGACCCGGACCGCCGGATCGCCACCGCGGTCGAGACGGTGGCGCGCAAGGCTTTCACGGCCGACGCGCAGCGCGTGCTGGCGCTCGCCGCCGAGCGCAACGTGGTCGGCTTCGTACTGGGCTTGCCGATCAACATGGACGGCTCGGAAGGGCCGCGGGCGCAGTCGACCCGCGCTTTCGCTCGCAATTTCGCGAAAATGACGAATTTGCCGATCGCCCTGTGGGACGAGCGTCTCTCCACCGCTGCGGTCGAGCGGGAGTTGATCGCGGCCGATGTCAGTCGCGCAAAGCGCGCCGCGGTCATCGATCAGCACGCTGCGATGTTCATTCTCCAGGGCGCGCTCGATCGTCTGCGCACGATCTGAGCGCACAAAAAAGGACGGGCCGAAGCCCGTCCTTTGATCGCATTGCCGCGAAGAACCTTAGAACTTGTTCTCGCAGGGCACGTAATTGACGTTGCTCGGTGACAGCATGCACTGATGCTCGACGACATTGCCGCTGTTCACGCCACGGTAGGCCGGGGCGTAATCGTAAGCACGATAGGCCGGGGCGGCGTAGGCCGGGGCCGGATCGTACGCATAGCTGTCATAGCCGTAGCCATTGTCATAATAGCCCGGACCGTAGGCCGCATTGGCCGCAGCCGCGCCGACAAGCGCGCCGGCGCCGAAGCCGATCGCCGCGGCCGTGCCGCGATCGCCATGGTGGTGCCAGGCCGCCTGGGACGGCGTCGCCATCGGGACAGCCAAGGCACCGGCCACTGCCGCTGCCGTCGCAAGCTTTGCGAATGTGTTCATATAGAGACTCCTTTTCCGCCGCCGAAATCGAGGTTCCGCACGGTTGTTGCTTGTCAGTTTCTGATGTCCGCACGCGCCGGATCGAGCCGTCGCGCACTCGGACGGTAAACACGGGAACAGAGGGCCTCGTTCCTGCATCGCAGCATCCCGCCGCTCACGAAAATTCGATGAAACTGCGTGATTCCGGCACGGCGCTGTGGATGGCCGAATCGGGTGCTTGCCGCACCGCGGAACTGCGCCTATAGAACTCGCTTTAATGACCACCGGACAGAAATCTTCCTTCGTCCTCAGCCGACGCCATTTGCTGGGAATCGAAGGCCTTTCGCGCGACGAGATTTCCGGCCTCCTCGACCTCGCCGAGGAATTCGTCGAACTCAACCGCCAGATCGAAAAGAAACGCGTGTCGCTTCGCGGCCGCACGCAGATCAACCTGTTCTTCGAGGTCTCGACCCGCACGCAGTCGTCGTTCGAACTCGCGGGCAAACGGCTCGGCGCCGACGTGATGAACATGTCGACGTCCTCGTCCTCGATGCGCAAGGGCGAGACGTTGATGGATACCGCCGTCACGCTCAACGCCATGCATCCCGACCTGATCGTGGTGCGTCACCACGCCTCCGGCGCCGTGGAGTTGCTGGCCCGCAAGGTCGATTGCGCCGTGGTGAATGCTGGCGACGGCGCGCATGAGCATCCGACGCAGGCGCTGCTCGACGCGCTGACAATTCGCCGCAACAAGGGCCGCATCGACGGCCTGACGGTCGCGATCTGCGGCGACATCCTGCATTCGCGCGTCGCGCGCTCCAATATCATTTTGCTCAATACGATGGGCGCCCGCGTGCGCGTCGTCGCGCCCTCCACGCTATTGCCGGTCGGCATCGAGCGTATGGGCGTGGAAGTCGCGCGCGACATGCGCGCGGGCCTCGCCGATGCGGACATCGTGATGATGTTGCGGCTCCAGCGCGAGCGCATGAACGGCTCCTTCGTGCCGTCGAGCTCGGAGTACTTCCAATACTGGGGCCTCGACGAGAAAAAGCTGTCCTACGCGCGCCCCGACGCGCTGGTCATGCATCCCGGCCCCATGAACCGCGGGGTGGAAATCGACTCCATCGTGGCCGACGGCGCGCAGTCCCTGATCCGCGAGCAGGTCGAGATGGGCGTCGCCGTGCGCATGGCGGTGCTGGAAGCCCTGTCCCGTAATTTGCCGAACGCATGATGTTGCAAGTCCATGCTCTCTGACCGCCGCCCGATCCTGCTCGCCAATGCCCGGATCCTCGATCCGTCGCGCGATCTCGACATCGTCGGCGACGTGCTGATCGCCGACGGCGTGGTCCGCGAGGCCAAGCGCGGTATCGGCGCCGCCGGCGTTCCGGAAGGCACCGACGTGATCGACTGCCGGGGCAAGGTCGTCGCGCCGGGGCTCGTCGACATGCGCGCCTTCATCGGCGAGCCGGGCGCGGCGAGCCGCGAAACGCTCGCTTCCGCAAGCCAGGCGGCGGCGGCGGGCGGCGTCACCACTATCGTCTGCCAGCCGAACACGTCGCCGGCGATCGACAATCCGGCGACCGTCGATTTCGTGCTGCGGCGCGCCCGCGACACCGCCATCGTCCACGTGCACCCTATGGCGGCGATCACCAAGGACCTCGCAGGCGCCGAAATGACCGAGATCGGCCTCTTGAAGGCCGCCGGGGCCGTGGCCTTCACCGACTGCGACAAGAGCATCACCAACGCGCAGGTGATGCGCAGGGCGCTCACCTACGCCCGCGATTTCGACGCGCTGATCGTGCACCACACCGAAGACCCCGACCTTGTCGGCGACGGCGTGATGAACGAGAGCGAATTCGCCTCGCGCCTGGGCCTGCTCGGCGTGCCGGCGGCGGCCGAGACGGTGATGCTCGAGCGCGACCTGCGCCTCGTGGCGCTGACCGGCGGCCGCTACCAGGCGGCATCGGTGACCAACGCGGAGTCGCTCGAGGTCCTGCGCCGCGCCAAGGACGCCGGGCTCGACGTGTCGGCCGCGGCGTCGATCAACCACCTGACGCTGAACGAGAACGACATCGGCCCCTACCGCACCTTCCTCAAGCTTGCGCCGCCGCTACGCGGCGAGGCCGACCGCAAGGCGCTCGTCGAGGCAGTCGCAAGCGGCCTCGTCGACGTGGTCATGTCAGACCACAATCCGCAGGACGTCGAGACGAAGCGGCTGCCCTTTGCCGAAGCGGCGCCGGGCGCGATCGGGCTCGAGACCATGCTGATCGCGGGCCTGCGCCTCGTGCACAATGGCGAACTGCAACTGATGGCGCTGTTGCGCGCGCTGTCGACCCGGCCGGCGGAATTGCTGGGCTTGCCCGGAGGCACGCTGCGTGCGGGCGCGGCCGCCGATCTCATCGTGCTCGATACCGACGTGCCCTGGGTCGTCGATCCGAACGAACTCAAGTCGAAGTGCAAGAACACGCCCTATGACGAGGCGCGCATGCAGGGCCGGGTCGTGCGCACCATCGTCTCCGGCCGCACGGTCTACGAGATCGTATGAACGAGGCGCTCGCCTTCGCCGTCGGCTACCTGCTGGGATCGATCCCGTTCGGGCTGATCATCACGCTCGCCGCCGGCGGGCCGGACGTGCGCACCATCGGATCGGGCAATATCGGCGCCACCAATGTGCTGCGCACCGGGCGCAAGGGCCTCGCCGCGGCGACCCTTGTTTGCGACGCGCTCAAAGGAACGGCGGCGGTGTTGCTGCTGCGGCACTTCGTGTCCAGCGAGGCCGCGCTGGTCGCCGGCCTCGGCGCCTTCCTCGGGCATCTCTTTCCGGTGTGGCTGAAGTTTAAGGGCGGCAAAGGCGTCGCCACCTATATCGGCCTCTTGATCGGCGTTTACTGGCCGGCGGCGCTTATCTTCTGCGGCATCTGGCTCGTTGTCGCCTTCCTCAGCCGCTATTCCTCGCTGTCGGCGCTGATCGCCAGCGCCTTGACGCCCGGCGCGCTCTATCTCCTCGGCCTGCGCGACCCGGCAGCGCTGTTCCTGCTGCTCACGGCCCTGCTGTGGATCATGCACCGCGCCAACATTGCCCGGCTCATGAGCGGCAGCGAGGGCAAGATCGGCGCGCGGTCGGCGCCTTAACCGCCAGTTCGGCCGACTGCCGGCTGCATCGGCAGCGCCGACATTTCGTCCGCTCTCGGCGCCGCCATCGCTCTCGCTTTTCGCGAATGACCGGAATTATGCTCGCGTCGCTATTGATATTACAATTGAAAATTGGTAATTAGCCGTCATCGGCAATCGAATGCAAGGAAGTGCACCGATGTTTCGCGTCTCTATCGCAGCCGCATGTGCGGTCGCCCTCGCTGCTCTCGCCACGGCAGGACCGGCGCTGGCAGTGACGCCGCAGACCTGGGTTTCCGCGGCCGGTAGCGACTCCAATTCATGCACCCGTGATCGACCGTGCAGGACGTTCAACAGGGCGCAAGCGGAAACCGCGCGTCACGGAACGATCAACGTTCTCGACTCCGCCGATTACGGTCCCCTCAGCATCTCCTTTTCGATGAACATCGTGGCCGTCGGCGGCAGGGTCTATGTCGGTCCGAATTCCATCGGACTGAATACCGAGAGCACGCATGACGTCGTGATGCTCGACGGGCTGATGCTGTCCCGTTCCGGTCCCGACAACGGCATCAGTCCGCCGATTGCTGCAATCTCCGCCGCGACGGTCGGCAAGCTTATTGTCCGAAATTGCGTTATCAGCGGGTTCAAGGATCCCCGCGGCGGAGCAATCGCGCTGAACCCGAACACCTCGGGCATACATTTGTACGTTTCCGGCTGCTATCTCTACGACAATAACGTCGGCATCCAGTCTGACGGAACTAACAACGCAATCTATGTTTCGAATTCCACGATCATCGATAATGCGACCGGCTTCAATGTGCGCGGTCACAATGCGCCGATCATCTCGCTCGGGAATAATGCCGTGGGCGGCAACCGCGTCGACGGCGCACCAAGCTCGACGATCCCGCTGAGGTGACTGAGGAACGATCGGCCGCATCTCCCGGGTCGCGATTGTCCGCTAAACCAGGGGTTGTCTCCCGGTTGTGCCTGAGCAATGCTGCCCTCTCGGGGGCAGGGCTTGGCCGCGCACGTAACACTTTCCGACGAACAACGGATCGACTGGCTGCGGCTCATCCGCAGCGACAATGTCGGCCCGCGCACCTTTCGCGAACTGATCAACCATTTCGGCGGCGCCGGCGCGGCGCTCGCGGCCCTGCCGACTCTGGCGCGGCGCGGCGGCGCCGCGGCGTCCCGCATCTTTTCGCGCGAAGACGCCGAGCGCGAACTCGCCGCCACCCGAGCACGCGGCATCGCCCTCGTCGCGCTCGGCGAGGCCGACTACCCCCCGCGCCTCATGATGATCGACGACGCGCCGCCGCTATTGGCCGTGCGCGGCGAGCACGCGATCCTGACCCGCCATCTCGTCGCCATTGTCGGCTCGCGCAATGCGTCGGCAGCCGGCATGAAGTTCGCGGCGCGGCTCGCGCGCGATCTTGGCGCCGCCGGCTATGGCGTCGTCTCGGGTCTGGCCCGCGGCATCGACGCGAGCGCGCACCGCGCGTCACTCGATACAGGAACTGTGGCCGTGCTCGCCGGCGGTCACGACCGCATCTATCCGGCGGAGCACGTGCCGCTGGTCGAGGAGATCATGCCGCAGGGCGCGGCAGTGTCCGAGATGCCGCTCACATGGGAGCCGCGCGCGCACGACTTCCCGCGCCGCAACCGGATCATCTCCGGCCTTTCGGTCGGCATCGTCATCGTCGAGGCGGCACGGCGCTCGGGCTCTCTGATCACGGCGCGGCTCGCCGGCGAACAGGGCCGCGAAGTCTTCGCCGTGCCGGGTTCGCCGCTCGACCCGCGCGCGGAAGGCACGAACGGCCTCATCAAGCAGGGCGCGACCATGGTCACCGAAGCCAAGGACGTCATCGATGCCCTGGCGCCGATCGTCGGCCGCGGCTTCGATCTGCCGATAGAGGAGCCTGAGCGCGACGGGCCCGACGCCGCGGCCGAACCGAGCGAGGACGAGCGCGGCCGCATCGTCGCCCTGCTCGGCCCCTCGCCCTGCTCGATCGACGACCTGGTGCGGCTGTCCCGCTCGTCGCCGGCCATCGTCCGCATGGTACTACTTGAATTGGAACTGGCCGGCCGCATCGAGCGGCACGGCGGCGGGCTCGTGTCCCTGGTGTAACATCGGTTCCACGAATCGAGGGACCGCTCGTGAAGCCGATCTCCTGCGGCGTGGTGCTGCTTGCCCTTCTCAGCGCGTGGCCGGCGGCGGCACAGGAGCCTTTCGCCAATTTCGTGAACGGGCTGTGGCCCGAGGCGCAGGGCAAAGGCGTGACCCGGGCGACCTTCGATCTCGCCATGCGCGGCGTGACGCCCGACGACCGCGTCGTCGCCGCCACCAAGAAGCAGCCCGAATATGGCAAGCCGGTCGGCGCCTACATCAACGCGCTCGCGACGCGCAGCCGCGTCGGCCGCGGCGAACAGAAGGCGCGCGAATGGGCCAAGACCTTCGACGCGGTCGAGAAGAAGTTCGAGGTCGAGCGCTGGGTGCTCCTGGCGCTTTGGGGCATGGAAACCGACTACGGCGCCGCCAAGGACCGCTGGGACGTGTTCCGCTCGCTCTCGACGCTCGACTACGTGAACTATCGCCACCCCTACTTCCGCAACGAACTGTTCGTGGCGATGCGCATCATGCAGGACGGCAAGATCCCGCGCGCGCAGATGGTCTCGTCATGGGCGGGCGCGATGGGGCAGACCCAGTTCATGCCGTCGAATTACGTGGACTACGCCATCGACTTCTCGGGCGACGGCCGCGCCGACATCTGGAACAACGTGCCCGACGTGCTCGGATCGACCGCCAACTACCTGCACAAAGGCGGCTGGAAGCACGGCATGGCCTGGGGCTACGAGGTGCTCGTGCCGCCGCGCTTCGATTACATGCAAAGCCGCGGGTCGTACGAGGATTGGCGCAAACGCGGCGTGCGCCGCGCCGACGGCAAAGCCTTTCCGGCGAACGGCGACGGCATCCTGTTCTTTCCGGCCGGCGCCCGAGGGCCCGGCTTCATCGTCACGCCGAACTACGACGTGCTGAAGGAGTATAACAACTCCGACGCCTACGCGATCGCCGTCGGTCATCTCGCCGACCTGCTCGCCGGCGCCGGCCCGTTCAAGGGCGCGTGGCCGGCCGACGACCATCCCCTGTCGCGCGACGCGCGCATCGCCTTGCAGAAAAAACTCGCCACGCTCGGCTACAAGGTCACGGATTTCGAAGGGCACGTCGACTTCGACCTGCGCGACAACATCCGCGCCGAGCAGAAGAAGTTCGGCATGGTTCCGGACGGCAATCCGACGCCGGCGCTCCTGGAAAAGCTCGGCATCAATTTGAAATGAAGATCTGAGAAAGTGTCGCCCTGCGGACGGTCGACGTCAGCGGCGACCGTTCGACCCGTTGTGGCGCGACGTGCTCTCCGCTTCCAGCCGGACCATTTCGAGGAGGTAGCCGAGTGTGTCGAGGCCGGTTCGCCGCGCCATTGTGGCCAGGTCGGCGGACAGGGTCGCAACATAGCTCGCCACGGCCGAGCGGCTGGTCGGTTCGGTGAGCGTGACGCGTTCAGGAAGTGGCATCGAACCGTCCTTGCGTGGGTACATCCGCCCCGCACCAAAATACACGGACTCCGCGAAATGATAAGCGAATAAGTAGCGAATTTACACAAATACATCTCTTAGTTGTATCCGGGCGTAAATTGTTACGGCCCAGTTCGCGCCCCAATTCCCTGCTCTGAGCCGCCTGGTCCGGGCCCGGTCATTTGACTTAAGGGGGCCCCTTCCCCATGTTCCCGGCGGCGCGGCTGCCGATTCCGCTCAGGACTCATCTGGCTTTCGCCAGTAACCCATTGGATATTCATGAATATCGTCGTTGTGGAGTCGCCGGCCAAGGCGAAGACGATCAACAAATATCTGGGCCCCGGCTACGAGGTTCTGGCGTCTTTTGGCCATATCCGCGACCTGCCGGCGAAGGACGGCTCCGTCGATCCCGACCACGACTTCCGCATGATCTGGGAAGTCGACGCCAAGTCTAACCAGCGCATCAACGACATCGCCCGGGCGCTCAAGGGCGCCGACAAGCTGATCCTCGCCACCGACCCGGACCGCGAGGGCGAAGCCATCTCCTGGCACGTTCTGGAGGTGTTGCGGCAGAAGAAGGCACTGACCCAGCAGCCGGTCGAACGCGTCGTCTTCAACGCCATCACCAAGCAGTCGATCCTCGAGGCGATGAAGCATCCGCGCGCGATCGACGGCGCGCTGGTCGAC
This sequence comes from Pseudolabrys sp., assembly GCA_035718885.1. GTDB lineage: Bacteria > Pseudomonadota > Alphaproteobacteria > Rhizobiales > Xanthobacteraceae > Pseudolabrys. The sequence goes on from DASTGR010000102.1 coordinate 10,623, forward strand.
GCCTATCTCGCCCGCCGCGCGCTTGATTATCTCGTCGGCTTCACGCTCTCCCCGGTGCTGTGGCGCAAATTGCCGGGCGCGCGTTCGGCCGGACGCGTCCAGTCGGTGGCGCTGCGCCTCGTCTGCGACCGCGAACTCGAAATCGAACGGTTCGTCGCCCGTGAATATTGGTCGATCGTCGCCAAGCTCGCGACGCCGCGCAACGAAGTGTTCGAGGCGCGCCTCGTCGGAGCCGACGGCCAAAAGATCCAGCGTCTCGACATCGGCTCGGGCGCGGAAGCGGAAGCCTTCACCCGTGATCTGGAGAACGCCGCGTTCAAGGTCGTCTCGGTCGAGGCGAAGCCCGCGCGGCGCAATCCGCCGCCGCCCTTCACCACATCGACCATGCAGCAGGAGGCGAGCCGCAAGCTCGGCTTTTCGCCGGCGCACACGATGCGGCTGGCGCAGCGCCTCTATGAAGGCATCGACATCGGCGGCGAGACGGTCGGCCTCATCACCTATATGCGTACCGACGGCATCGATATGGCGCCGGAGGCGATCACGGCCGTGCGCGGCATGATCGGCAAGCAATACGGCAAGGATTACGTGCCGGACGCGCCGCGCCAGTACCAGAACAAGTCGAAGAACGCGCAGGAGGCGCACGAGGCGGTCCGTCCGACCGACCCGAACCGCCTGCCGAACGAGGTCGCGCGCAGTCTCGACCGCGACCAGTCCCGCCTCTATGAGCTGATCTGGAACCGCGCCGTGGCCAGCCAGATGCAAGGGGCCGAGCTCGAGCGCACCACGGTCGACATCTCCGCCAAGGCCGGTGGCCGCAATATCGAGCTTCGCGCGACCGGACAGGTCGTCAAGTTCGACGGCTTCCTCACGCTCTACCAGGAAGGCCAGGACGAGGCCGCCGACGACGATGAATCGCGCCGCCTCCCCGCGATGAGCGAAGGCGAGACGCTGGCCAAGCAGGCGATCAACTCGTCGCAGCACTTCACGGAGCCGCCGCCGCGCTACTCGGAAGCCGCCCTCGTCAAGCGCATGGAAGAGCTCGGCATCGGCCGTCCGTCGACCTACGCCGCCATCTTGCAGGTGTTGCAGGACCGCGGCTATGTGCGCATCGACAAGAAGCGCCTGATGCCGGAAGACAAGGGCCGCGTCGTCGTCGGCTTCCTCGAGAGCTTCTTCCAGAAATACGTCGAATACGATTTCACCGCCAATCTCGAAGAGCAGCTCGACCGCGTTTCCAACAACGAAGTCGAATGGAAGAAGGTCCTGCAAGACTTCTGGATCGACTTCATCGGCGCGGTCAACGACATCAAGGAACTGCGCGTCACCAACGTACTCGACGCGCTGAACGACCTGCTCGAGCCGCACATTTTCCCGCAGCCGGCCGACGGCAGCGACCGCCGCAAGTGCCCGCAATGCGCTGACGGCAAGCTGTCGCTCAAGCTCGGACGGTTCGGCGCCTTCATCGGCTGCTCGAACTATCCGGAGTGCAATTTCACCCGGCAGATGACGCCTGGCGCGCAAGGCGGCGTCTCCGGCACCAAGGTGCTCGGCGAGGATCCGGTGACGGGCCTCGAAGTGACGCTTCGCGGCGGACGCTTCGGGCCTTATCTCCAGCTCGGCGAAGCGTCGAAGGAGAAGGACGCGCCAAAGCCCAAGCGCGCTGGCATTCCGAAGGGCGTGTCGCCCGACGACGTCGATCTGGAGAAGGCGCTCGGCCTCCTCGCGCTGCCGCGCGACGTCGGCCCGCATCCGGAAGACGGCGAGATGATCGTCGCCGGCATCGGCCGCTTCGGACCTTACGTGAAGCACGGCAAGACCTACGCCAATCTGGAGGACGGCGACGAGGTGATGAGCGTCGGTCTCAACCGCGCCGTCACGCTCATCGCGGAGAAGAAGCTCAAGCCCGGCCGCGGACGCTTCGGCGCCGATCCCGGCAAGCCGCTCGGCGACCATCCCGACAAGGGCGGCCCCGTCGTGCTGAAGAAGGGCCGCTACGGGCCTTACGTCAGCCATGACGGCGTCAACGCGACGCTGCCGAACGACATGACGCCGGAGGCGGTGACGCTCGAACAGGCGGTGACACTGATCGACGCCCGCGCCGCGATGGGCGGCGGCAAGAAGAAGGGCGGCAAGGCCAAGGCCGCGCCGGCAAAGAAGGCCAAGGCCGAGAAGCCTGAGGCGAAGGCCGACGCCGCACCGGCCGCGCGCCGCGCCGCCGGCCGCAAGACTGCGTCCGGCAAGGCGCCGGCCAAGGCGGCTGCAAAGCCGAAGAAGGCCGCAGCCAAACCTGCGCGCAAGAAGGCGGCGGATTAAGCTCCAAAGTCTCCGCACACTCCGTTCGTCCCCGCGAAAGCGGGGAGCCCGATGTGTGTCAGCGCTCGTTTCCCGCTTTCGCGGAAATGGACGGTGAATGTGGCGGACGAGCCGGCTAACCACTACATTACCGACATCACCGCGCCGCATCGCATCTGGCGCGCCGGACATCCATTTTGAGCAAGACCAAGAGCAAAGCGACTTCCCTTCCCCCCAAGGCCGAGATCCTCGCCTTCATCCGCGAACAGCCGGGCAAGGTCGGCACCCGCGAGATCGCTCGGGCCTTCGGCCTGAAGAACGCGCTCCGCGCCGAGTTGAAGCGCATGCTGCGCGATCTTGCCGACGAAGGCGCGGTCGAGACGCGCCGCAAGAAGCACCATCATCCCGGTGCCCTGCCCTCCACCGTGCTCGCAGACGTCACCGCGCGCGACCGCGACGGCGACATGATCGCGACGCCCGACGAATGGGACGAGGACGTGCACGGTCCTGCCCCGAAAATTCGCATTCTCGTGCCGCGCAATGCGCGCCGTGGGGAAGCGCCCGGCCTCGGCGACCGCGTGCTGCTGCGAGTCGAAGAAGCGGACGAAGACGCCGGCATCCGCCATCGCGGCCGCGTCATCCGCATCATCGACAGGCCCAAGCATCGCGTGCTCGGCATTTTCCGCGCCGGCCCGCGCGGCGGCGGCCGGCTCGAGCCAATCGACAAGAAAATGCTCGGCAAAGAATTGCTCATCCCGGAAGGCGCGACCGGCGACGCGCAGGACGGCGACCTCGTCGCCGTCGAGACGGCGCGCACCGGCCGCCTCGGTCTGCCCTCGGGCCGCGTCGTCGAAAAGCTCGGCTCGCTGTCAAGCGAACGCGCGGTCAGCCTCATCGCCATCAACGCGCACGGCATTCCGCATGTCTTCCGCCGCGAGACCATGGCCGAGGCGGAAGCGGCGAAGCCCGCCACCATGGCGCATCGGGAGGACTGGAGGCACGTTCCCTTCGTCACCATCGATCCGATCGACGCCAAGGACCACGACGACGCCGTCCATGCCGAGCCGACCGATGATGGCGGCTTCATCCTCAACGTCGCCATTGCCGACGTCGCGCACTACGTCACGCCGGGCTCGGCGCTCGACCACGAGGCCGTGGTCCGCGGCAACTCCGTCTACTTTCCCGACCGCGTCGTGCCGATGCTGCCCGAACGCATCTCCAACGACCTCTGCTCGCTCAAGCCCCAGGTCGAGCGCCCCGCGCTCGCGGTGCGCATGATCATCGGTGCGGACGGTCGCAAGCGCTCGCACACCTTCCACCGCATCATGATGCGGTCGGCCGCCAAGCTCTCCTACGAGCAGGCGCAAGCCGCGATCTCCGGCCGCGGCGACGAGGACAGCGAGCCGCTGGTCGAGCCGATCCTCAAGCCGCTCTACGCTGCCTACGAGACGTTGGTGAAAGCGCGCAACGAGCGCGCGCCGCTCGATCTCGATCTGCCCGAACGCAAGATCCTCCTGAAGGGCGACGGCACGGTCGACCGCGTCATCGTCCCGGAGCGCCTCGAGGCGCACCGGCTGATCGAGGAATTCATGATTCTCTCCAACGTCGCCGCCGCCGAGACGCTGGAGAAGGCGCGCGTGCCGCTGATCTACCGCGTGCATGACGAGCCGACGCTGGAAAAGGTCAACGCACTGCGCGAATTCCTCCAGACACTCGACATTCCTTTCGCCAAGGCGGGGGCGCTTCGCCCCGACGCGTTCAACCGCGTGCTGCGGCAGGTCAAGGGCCGCGACGCCGAGCCGCTGGTCAACGAGGTCGTGCTGCGGTCGCAGTCGCAGGCCGAATATGCGAGCGAGAACTACGGCCACTTCGGGCTCAACCTGCGCCGTTACGCGCACTTCACCTCGCCGATCCGCCGCTATGCCGACCTCGTCGTGCACCGCGGCCTCATCCGCGCGCTCAAGCTCGGGCCGGACGGGCTCGCCGAGAATGCCGACCCGGCCGTGCTGGCGGAGATCGCCGCGGCGATTTCAGCGACCGAGCGGCGCGCCATGCTGGCGGAGCGCGAGACCAAAGACCGCCTCATCGCACACCATCTCGCCGACCGCATCGGCGCTTCGTTCGACGGCCGCATCTCGGGCGTCACCCGCGCCGGCCTGTTCGTGAAACTGCACCAGACCGGCGCCGACGGCTTCGTGCCGGCGCGGACGATCGGCGACGAGTACTTCCGCTACGACGAGGCGCATCATGCCATGGTCGGCAAGCACTCGGGCGAGACCTTCAGGCTTGGCGACAACGTCACCGTCAAGCTGGTCGAGGCCGCGCCGGTCGCCGGCGCGCTCCGCTTTGAGCTTCAGTCCGCAGGGCGTAAAGGAAGCACGCGGCGCTTCCGCCACGAGGAGCGCCGGGGCGACCAGCGCCCGCACAAGAACAAGCGCAAGGCAGTACGGAAACGGCGATGAACGAAGATCTCGGCCACAAGCTCCTCACCCGGATGACACAGCAGGAGCGTGACCAGTCACACCCCGACAGCGAGCCGCGCAACGCCGCGACCCTGATGCTGATCGACCGCTCCGGCCCGACGCCGAAGGTGCTGCTCGGCCGCCGGCATCACGGCCACAAGTTCATGCCGGGCAAGTTCGTCTTCCCCGGCGGCCGCCTCGAGCCGCACGACGCCGAGATGAGCACGATCAGCGACCTGCATCCGGACATCGCGGCCAAGCTCAACACGCGCGTCGCCGCGCCGAGCGAAGATTTCGCCCGCGCGCTGGCGCTGACCGCGATCCGCGAGACGGCGGAAGAGACCGGCCTCCTGCTCGGCGTCAAGCGCGATGCGCCGCCGGCGACGCCCGGCGAGATCTGGGCCGAATTCGGCAAGGCCAAGGTCCATCCCGACCTCGGCCAGATCCACTTCATCGCCCGCGCCATCACGCCGCCGCGCCGTCCCAAGCGCTTCGACACGCGTTTCTTTACGGCCGATGCGACGTCGGTCGCGCACAAGATCGAGGGCGTGGTCGGGCCGGATTCCGAGCTGGTGGAACTCACCTGGGCGCCGATCAGCGAGGCGGCGCAGCTCGACATGCCGACCGTCACCGGGGTGATCCTGGAAGAGCTACTGGCCCGGGTCGAGGCCGGAATGGACCACAAACTGCCGGTTCCGTTCTATTACATGCAGGACGGAGTGTTTCACCGGGAGCTCCTGTAGCCCCGCCTTTCCTTGACATTTGGCCGCCGGACGCTAGTTTCCGCCGCCAAAGGCACCCCAGACATCGCCGAACCGTTTTCCGAGGACTTCAATCCATGGCCAAAGCCATCAGTCTCAAGATCAAGCTCGTGTCGAGCGCCGGCACCGGCCACTACTACGTGACCAAGAAGAACTCGCGCACGCAGACCGACAAGCTCGTCAAGAAAAAGTACGACCCGGTCGCCAAGAAGCACGTCGAGTACCGCGAAGGTAAGATCAAGTAAGCCGCGTTTGTCGCGCTGATCGACGATGAAGGGCGCCGCGAGGCGCCCTTTGTGTTTCCAGCCTGCCCGTCACCCTGAGGAGCGCGCCGCAGGCGCGCCTCGAAGGGTCTCTGACTCACAGGTCCTTCGAGGCCCGTGCGCGAAAGCGCACGGGCACCTCAGGAGACGGCAAGTGAAAAGTTGGCCGGCCGGAAGCGGCGACTTGAGGAGGCCACTCGCACCGCTTCCGGACCGGCCGAACCCCACGGACCCAGGAGATGCGGCGGACCTGAGCTTCTCCGCAGGGTATTCAGGTGGCTGGGATCGGGACAACCGGCACGCGCAATCGCGGCGGGACCCGAGCCGACCGATGAAGGTTAGACCAACCGCATCGCCCGGCCAAACGGTTTTTAAGTCTCTGTGATTGCGCGCCTATTTAACGTCGGCCTGCAGGCGGCGCGGAGCTTTTCAGCGAATCTCCTGCAACCTCAGGCCGCGTCGGCCACGACGCGATTGCGGCCGTCGCGCTTGGCGCGGTAGAGCGCCGTATCGGCGCGTTTGAGCATGTTGGCGGCGGTGTCGCCGACGCCGCCGACAGCGGCGATGCCGATCGACAAAGTCACGTCGAGCAGCCGCATGCCCTGCTGAATCGGGAACGGCTCGCCGGCGATGGCGCGGCGCAGGCGCTCGGCCACCATCGTCGCCACCGCCATGTCCGTCTCCGGCATGACGATGACGAATTCCTCGCCGCCATAGCGGCAGGCGAGATCGATGTTGCGGATCGACTTGCGAATGCGCAGCGCGAATTCACGCAGCACGTCGTCGCCGGCGTCATGGCCGTGGCCGTCATTGATCGCCTTGAAGAAGTCGATGTCGAGCACCAGCACCGACAGCGGCTTGCCGCGCGAGGCCGCCTGCTCCACCAGCGCCGACAGGTGCGTCTCCATGTAGCGGCGGTTATGCAGGCCGGTCAGCGCGTCGGTGATCGCCATCTCGATCGACGCTTGAACATTGTCCCGCAACCGCTCGGTATAACGCTTCTTCTTGATCTGCGTGCGGACGCGCGCCAGCATCTCGTTCTTGTCGATCGGCCGCATCAGATAGTCATTCACGCCGATCTCCAGCCCGCGCAGGAGCCGCGCATTGTTGTCGGGCTCGGCGATCGCCAGGATCGGCACGTTGCGGGTGCGCTCGAGCGAGCGGATCTGGCTGCACAGGCGCAGACCGTCGAAGTTCTGCAAGCCGAGCGACACGATGACGAGCTCGTAATTGCCTTCTGCGGCGTGGAACAGCGCCTCGCTCGGCTCGGTCTCGATATCCACCGTATGCTCAGTCGCCAGCATGGCGGCGATGCGCTCGTAGGAGCTCTTGCGGTCGTCGACGAGGAGCACGCGCCCGCCCCTGCCCGTCTCCAGAACGGCGTCGCGCGATGGGCTTTCGATGCCGATCTCCAGCGAGGTCTGCGCGCGCATGCGCAGTTCGTCCGTGACCATCTTGAGGCGCGACAGCGAGCGCACGCGAGACACGAGCGCGATGTCGCTCACCGGCTTGGTCAGGAAATCGTCGGCGCCGGCCTCCAGCCCCCGGACGCGGTCGGAGGGCTGGTCGAGCGCCGTCACCATGACGACCGGAATGTGGTGTGTGGCGGGATTGGATTTGAGCCTGCGGCAGACCTCGAAGCCGTCCATATCCGGCATCATGACGTCGAGCAGGACGATGTCGCATTCGGCGCGCTCGCACATGGCCAGCGCTTCGGCGCCGTTGAAAGCCGTGCAGACGTCGAAATATTCGGCCGACAGCCGCGCCTCGAGCAGCTTGACGTTCGCGGGAACGTCGTCGACGACCAGAATACGCGCACTCATCGCACTCGACCCCTTACGCAGCTCCGAGGAAATGGCGCACCGTCTCGATGAACTTGCCCACCGAGATCGGCTTGGACAGATAGGCCTCGCATCCGCCCTCGCGGATACGCTCCTCGTCGCCCTTCATCGCAAAAGCCGTCACCGCCACCACGGGGATCGCCTTCAGCTCCGGGTCGTCCTTCAGCCACTTCGTCACTTCCAGACCGGAGACTTCCGGCAACTGGATATCCATCAGGATGAGGTCGGGCCGATGCTGGCGTGCGAGGTCGAGAGCCTCGATGCCGTTCCGGGTGCCGACCGTTCCATATCCATGCGCTTCGAGCAGATCGTGGAAGAGCTTCATGTTGAGCTCGTTGTCTTCCACGATCAGGACGGTTTTCGACATGCTCCCCGCCCTCATTGTCCCCAAGGCGCTGATCGCCCCCGATGCGTGCAGCGTCGCTTTGGCGCGCGCGCTCGGGCATGATCGGCACCGACCCTAGTGCCGATTTCTTTAGGAAAGGCAAATCCGACCCATGAAAGGGCGTTCCGGGCAGGCCCGCGAGGCGGCAGAAGCGCTTGCTGTTCAGGCGCTTAGCTACATCGCGCAGGACGGCGAACGATTGGGACGGTTTCTCTCTCTGACCGGTATCGGGCCGGCCGAGATTCGCTCCGCCGCGCGCGAGCCTGGCTTCCTCGCCGGTGTGCTGGAATACCTCGCCGGCGACGAGCGCCTGCTGACCGAATTTGCCAAGGACGCCGGCTACGAGCCGGCCACGATCGACGCCGCGCGGCTGGCGCTCGGCGGTTCCTCCTGGGAGCGCGAGATCCCGTGAGCGGCTTTTGCCGGGACTGCCTCAAGGACGTCGCCGACACCGCAACACGCTGCCGGAGCTGCGGCTCCCCGCGCCTCGCGCGCCACGCGGAACTCGACACGCTTACGCTCGCCCATATCGACTGCGACGCCTTCTACGCCACGATCGAGAAGCGCGACGACCCATCCCTTGCCGACAAGCCATTGATCGTCGGCGGGGGAAAGCGCGGTGTCGTCTCGACCGCCTGCTACATCGCCCGGACCTACGGCGTGCGCTCGGCCATGCCGATGTTCCAGGCCTTGAGCCGGTGTCCGCACGCGGTCGTCGTCAAGCCGAACATGGCGAAATACGTCGAGGTCGGCCGCGAGGTGCGCAGGCGCATGCGCGACCTGACGCCACTGGTCGAACCCCTGTCGATCGACGAGGCCTTCCTCGATCTCACCGGCACCGAGCGGCTGCACGGTCTGAGCGCCGCGCGGGCGCTGGCGCGCTTTGCCGCTCAGGTCGAGCGCGAGATCGGCATCACCGTGTCGATCGGACTGTCGGCCAACAAGTTTCTGGCCAAGATCGCCTCGGACCTCGACAAGCCGCGCGGTTTCGCAGTGCTGGCGCCGGCGGAGGCAGCGGCGTTCCTGGCGCCGAAACAGGTCGGCTTCATCTACGGCGTCGGCGCGGTGAGCGCGGCAAAGCTCGCGAATGACGGCTACCGGCTCATCGCCGACCTCCAGCGCGCCGACGAGCGCGACCTGATGCGCCGCTATGGCGAGGAAGGCCTGCGGCTGTCGCGGCTTTCACGCGGCATCGACGACCGCAAGGTCGACCCCGAGCGCGAGACCAAGAGCGTGTCGGCAGAGACGACCTTCGATCGCGACATTGGCGACTTCCGGCCGCTCGAGCAGCATCTCTGGCACCTGTGCGAGAAGGTGTCCTCGCGGCTCAAGGCGCAGGGGTTGGCGGGGTCGACCGTGACGCTCAAGCTCAAGAGCGCCGACTTCAAGATCAGGACGCGGGCGCGCTCGCTCAGCGCCCCGACGCAGCTTGCCGCGCGCATCTTCGCCGCCGGCCGCGACCTTCTGAAAGGCGAGACTGGCGCGGCGCAGTTCCGCCTGATCGGCATCGGCGTCAGCCATCTCGACGAGACCGGCGGCGACGACTTGTCCGACATGATCGATCTGCGCACGGCCAAGGCCGAGCACGCCGTCGACGCGTTGCGTTCGAAGTTCGGGCGGGATGCGGTGGTGAAGGGGTTGGCGATCGAGGAGGAGTGAGGGCTTTCCCGCGAAGTCCGGATATTCGCGACGCCCTCCCCACGGTCATTGCCGGGCTTGACCCGGCAATCTATGAGGCTCTTCACCGAGCAAAGCAGTACGTATCTTTTCGTTGCAGTTCGTCATGGATGCCCGGGTCGAGCCCGGGCATCCATGACGCCGAATGTGAGGCGCGTCCTCGGCAAGACCACGTGGAGCCGGCATCAGCTTACTTGCACGCCTTCTCCTTCTTCATCTCCAGCGAGGTCATGTCGCCGGCGATGATGAAGTCGTTATAGTCGAGCACGAGCTTGCGCGAGATGCCGTTCTCGTAGAGCTCGAAGGCGATGACATAGACC